>NZ_JAMXAZ010000005.1:0-165621 GCF_024718525.1 Levilactobacillus yiduensis | reverse complement strand
TGACGAGTTCTAAATCGGTATTTTCCGATTTAGAACTCGTCATTTTTTGCTGAAACCTTGTTGATGAATAATTCAGGTTATTAATAGATTTGTATAAAATTCGGACGTAAGGGAGACGAAAGGTTATGCGTAAGGGTCAAAGGGTGAATCAGACGCCAGAAAAAATATTAGTAGCGGGTGTCACGGTGGCGGCTCTAGGAACGGGACTCTTGCCGGCACACCCGGCCCAAGCAGCCGCCGGGACGCCGGCTAGTTCGATGGCCACCGTGGCATCAGCGGCTAGTCAAGCATCGGTATCACGTAAGGCAACGTTTGCATCATCGGTTACAAGGGGTGAAGTTTCTGTAGCCGCACCAGCAAGTTCAGCGGCTGGTGAGACTAGCTCAGTGGCAGCGGTGGCCAGTTCGGTCGCCAGTGAGGCAGATGCAACGGCATCATCGATTGCAACCAATCAAGCGGCCCAGTCGCAAGCGCCATCGTCGGCTGACTCGGTGTCGTCCGCAGCGGCGCAGCAACCGGCTACGTCAAGCGCTTCTATGGCAGCCGCTGCCTCTGCAGTGATTGCTAAAAATTGGTATCGTGCGGGTGGCCTGCGCATGAACAGACTGGTAGCGCCGTCTGTGCGGATGTCCAAGCGGGCTGTGGCGGAAGTCGCGGCAGCCGGACCAACGACTAACTATACAGATGACAATGGGTTTGAATATACGTTGAACGATGGCGGCACGGGCTATGTGATTTCCGGCTATACCGGGACGCAGAGTGATATTGTGATCCCCGATACGTTTAACCCGAATAGTGCGAACGCTTCAGGTGCAAAATGGGTGGTCGGTATTGCGGATAGTGTATTTGCCAATAAGGGGATTACGTCACTGACTATTGGCAAAAACCTGTCGACTATTGGCAGCTATGCCTTTGAAAATGACCAATTAAAAACAATTAAGTTTCCTTCAGAAGGCTCATCGCTATGGAAAATTGGGGCGTCAGCGTTTGCTGGAAATCAGCTAACCGAGACATTGACACTGCCGGCTTCAGTCACAGCGATTGGTGACAGTGCTTTTATTGGCAATGGGTTAGGTGATGGCACTGGTAATCAATTGACGGGGATAAAATTTGCAGAAGATGCTGGTACTGCTAGCAGAAACTTAGATATCTACGCGAGTGCTTTTGCGAATAATGCTTTGACAAGTGTTACCTTGCCAGCGGATACTAATACGATTGGTACCTCAGCCTTTGCAAATAATCAAGTGGCAACGCTTTCGCTGGACCAAAAACTGACGTCAATTGGCGATGCAGCTTTTAAAAATAATGCGTTAACGTCTGTTGCAATTCCCAATCTCGTGAAAACAATTGGTGATTTTGCTTTTACGGGCAATCCCATTCAGACGCTAACCTTGGGTGATCAAAATTCTCAACTAGAGAGAATAGGCAAGTCAGCTTTTGCCAATAATAAGGGATTGACGGGTACTTTGTCGATTCCGGATTCGGTTAACTTCGTCAATGAGGCGGCGTTTGCTAATGATGCGCTGACTGGATTGAACCTGGGTAAAAGCACTGGGACCATTGGCAAGTCAGCTTTTGCCAATAATCGATTGACGGATTTAACGATCTCAAATGGTATTAGTAATATCAACGATTCTGCTTTTGCGGGGAATCAGCTAACGCATCTAGATTTGGGAACCGGTGTTGAAACGATTGGCAATTCCGCTTTTGTTGGCAGTACTAATGGTAACCAGTTAGCTGGCGAATTAACGATTCCAGATTCCGTGACCTACATTGGTGACAGTGCCTTTCTGTCTAATCGCTTAACGGGTATCACATCTAAAGGGACGGTTGACACCGTTGATAATTTGGCATTTTCTAACAATAAATTATCTGTCGATAAGATTCATGTTAGTGTGACAGCAGGACAGTTAGGCGATGATGCTTACAGTGGGCAAGAAGCGCCCTTGACCGTAGCAATCGGTATTTCTGGACGTACGTTAACGGGGGTAAGAGCGGCGATAGAGAAGGTGATTGCTGCTGTACCCGAAGATAAATTGACATTAGGCCAGCCGCTGGTCTTCACCTGGAACCAGCGGCTGACTTATGATGATAAAACGGATCGACTGACGTTGCCGGCTGGCTTTGATTCTGCCCAAGATCGACTAACGGTCGTTCTGGCTTCTTCCGGAACAACGGGAAAGGCAACCGATCACTCCGGCAATTACAGCACCAACAGCCTCACCTTGATCTGGACGTTGCCTAACAACGGCTCTGGGTCGGAATCGGTTGGACCAACGTCCACGCCGACGAACACGAATCCAGTCAATCCGCAACAGCCAACACGACCGATTCAGCCGAGCAAGCCAACGCGGCCGCATGACAAGCCACAGCAATCTCAGCAAACGTCAACCGATAAAAAATCATCACGAAAATTCCCCGGGTCAGCTAAGACTGGGCAATTACAGCAAACAGACCACCGGGAAGCTACTAGTCGCCAACGTCAAATCGTGCGTCAGTCCGCTTGGCGTCTAACGCAAAGATTTTCGTTGCGTGATCCAGTTACTGGACAAGCGGTTAATTGGCAGTATCGTTCTAGCAAGCAACCATTGATCCTAACGAAGGATCGGGGGACTGCCACTGGACGAGTCGCAGCCAACCGACTTCCCCAGACCAGTGAGCACCAGTCAGTGTGGCAAGTTCTTGGGCTGGGCTTGTTGCTGAGCTTGAGTTGGTTCGGCCAATGGGTTCGGCGTCACGGCGGCCATTTCCGGTGGTAATTGGCATTTTTCACCAACTACTAAAATTTATTGGCTATTCGATTAGTTAACAAGCTAACCTGGCCATGACAAACAAATCAGTGGGCCAATGCTGGCGACCGTGGTAAACTAACTTCATATCGTTTTCTAATCTAATTATCATCAATTTGACATAAAAGGGGTTAGTCATTTATGAAATATCGGCAATTAGGACAATCAGGCTTACGCGTCAGTGAACTGGCACTGGGAAGCTGGTTAACGGACGTTAGTGACACCGCTAAACAGGATTTGGCAGCACAGAGTATTCAGTTGGCTTATGAAAGTGGCATCAACTATTTTGACTGCGCGGATGTATACAGTCGCGGCGCCGCGGAACGGTTTTTAGGCAAGGCCTTGCAGCAGTTTCCGCGCAAAGAGTTGGTCATTTCCAGCAAGGTCTTCTTCCCGTCAGACCGGGGCGTCAATGACCGGGGGCTTTCCCGAAAGCACATCACGGAATCCATCGACCAATCGTTGGCCAATCTGCAGACGGACTACTTAGACCTGTATTTCTGTCACCGGTTTGACACACAAACGCCCTTGGCAGAGACCCTGACGACGTTGAGTGGTCTGGTCGACCAAGGTAAGATTTTGTATTACGGAGTCAGTGAATGGACGCCGGTACAGATTCTAAAGGCTGAGCTGATCATTCAAGAACGGGGCTTGCACCCGATTACCGTGGTCCAGCCAGAGTACAATCTGTTCGACCGCTACATTGAACACGAACTCGTGGACCTGTGTGGAGAGCTCGGACTAGGCATTGTCCCGTTTTCTCCGTTAGCTCAAGGGCTGTTGACTGGGAAATACCATGAGGGACAGCCCGCACCAGCTGGCTCTCGGGGTACGTTCCAACCGGATCTGCAGGCGCAGTTGATTCCGGAAAACTTCGCCAAAATTACGGCGCTGGAAAAGATGGCCGCAGAACTGCATACGGACCTGGCAACCTTTGCCTTAGCTTGGGATAAGCGCGATCCCCGGATTTCCAGTTTGATTATTGGCGCCAGCAAGCCAGAACAGCTACAGAACAATTTGAAAGCCGTTGACCTGGAGATTCCGGCCGCGTTTGAGCCTCGAATCGACAAGTTGTTTGGCTTTAAAAAATTTTCTCGTGAAATTTAGGTAACAAAGAATGGCGTAACGGAGCCAATAACTAGCCGTTTTCCAGAGTAGCTGAAACTTTTCAGGTACTGACAAGGATGGCAGTTTGCCTCAGCGTTTCCACTAAGCCAGTTGACAACCCCGCCCCAGACAGCTATCATAAAACACAGTTAAATAAGTCGATTATGATGAATGAGAGTCACAGCGTGATTGGTCTAGCGAGTTCGGGAGAGTGTGAGCCGAATCCAAGACGGTGTGAGTTGGCACATTCGGAGTCGTTTCCAAGTAAGCTGCTAGTCATTGACTAGAAGTAGGGTGGAACCGCGAAAATAAAAATTCGTCCCTACGTGAATTTGCCTCGGTGAATTCTCGTAGGGATTTTTTGCGCGCTTATTTGTTTAATCGGTCGATCAGTTCGTCATTTGACCACTGGCAACCAAACAAGGAGGAAACAGTACCCATGACAGAAAAACTGTCCATGCAAGCAATCATTTTAAAGTTACAACAGTACTGGTCCGCACAGGGCTGCATGTTGATGCAAGCTTACGATACGGAAAAAGGGGCCGGGACCATGAGTCCTTACACCTTCTTACGGGCGATCGGGCCAGAACCTTGGAACGCCGCTTACGTTGAACCTTCCCGCCGACCAGCCGATGGTCGTTACGGGGAGAACCCGAACCGGTTGTACCAACACCACCAATTCCAAGTGATCATGAAGCCATCTCCCGATAACATTCAGGAACTTTACCTGAACAGCTTGAAGGAACTGGGCATCAACCCGTTGGAACATGATATTCGGTTCGTGGAAGACAACTGGGAAAACCCATCCATGGGTTGTGCCGGTGTTGGTTGGGAAGTTTGGTTGGACGGGATGGAAATCACCCAGTTCACGTACTTCCAAGTCGTTGGGGGGATGGAAGTTGATCCCGTGACCTCTGAAGTGACTTATGGTCTGGAACGGTTGGCTTCCTACGTCCAAGACGTCAACTCCGTCTTTGATTTGGAATGGGCCGATGGCGTCAAGTACGGCGACATCTTCAAGGAACCCGAATACGAACACTCCAAGTACAGCTTTGAAGAAAGCGACCAGGACATGTTACTGCGGCACTTCGATGAATACGAAACCGAAGCGAAGAAGCAAATCGCTAATGGTCTGGTTCACCCAGCCTACGATTACATCTTAAAGTGCAGTCACACCTTTAACCTGTTAGACGCGCGGGGGGCCGTTTCCGTTACCGAACGGGCCGGCTACCTGTCACGCATCCGGAACATGGCGCGGGCCGTGGCACGGGCTTTCGTGGCAGAACGGAAGAAGCGTGGGTTCCCGTTGGTTAAGGACGAAGCCTTACGTGCAAAATTATTAGCAGACGACGAGGAGGCCAAAAAATAATGGCACACACATTTTTACTGGAAATTGGACTAGAAGAAATGCCCGCCCACGTGGTGACGCCAGCCATCAAGCAACTGGTCAAACGGACGGCGGATTATTTGAAGGAACAACGAATCGAATACGCTGATATCAAGCCGTTTTCGACGCCTCGTCGCTTGGCTATTCAGATCACCGGCCTGGCCGACAAGCAAGCGGACATCAGTGAATCCGTGAAGGGTCCTGCCAAGAAGATCGCTCAAGACGCCGATGGCAACTGGACCAAGGCCGCCATTGGGTTTACCCGTGGTCAAGGCTTGACGCCAGACGACATCACCTTTAAAGAAATCAAAGGCACTGAATACGTCTACGTCGACAAGTTTATTGCCGGCGAACCGGTGGCTGAAGTCTTGGCTGGCTTGAAGGACATCGTCACGGCCATGACGTTCCCAACCATGATGAAATGGAGCACGCACCACTTCGAATACATCCGGCCAATTCGCTGGTTAGTGGCGCTGCTGGATGCCGACGTGATTCCCTTTAGCATTCTGGATGTCACGACTGGCCGCAACACCCGGGGGCACCGCTTCTTAGGCACAGACATTGACATTGCAACGGCCGCCGACTACGAAGCCGACCTGACCACCCAATTTGTCATCGCCGACGCCGACAAACGTAAGGCCTTGATCAAAAAGCAAATCGAAAAGATTGCCAGTGACCATAACTGGACCGTCAACATTGACGCTGGGTTATTAGAGGAAGTCAACAACCTGGTCGAATGGCCGACCGCCTTTGAAGGTAGCTTCGACAAGAAGTACTTGACCATCCCCGAAGAAGTCCTGATTACCTCCATGCGTGACCACCAACGTTTCTTCTATGCGCGCGATGCCCAAGGTGAACTCTTGCCGAACTTCATTTCCGTTCGTAACGGGACCGACCACGACTTACAAAACGTGGTTGCCGGTAACGAAAAGGTCTTGACGGCGCGATTGGAAGACGCCATGTTCTTCTACACGGAAGACCAAAAGAAGACCATTGCCGATTACGTGGAACGGCTCAAGTCCGTTAGCTTCCATGATAAGATCAGCACCATGGCCGAAAAGATGGCCCGGGTCACGGCTATCGTGGGCGTCTTGGCCAAGCATTTTAACTTAAACGATGCCCAAACCAAGGCTGCGCTACGGGCCAGTGAGATCTACAAGTTTGACCTGGTCACTGGTATGGTCGGCGAGTTCGCCGAATTGCAAGGGGTCATGGGTGAGAAATACGCCTTGCTGCAAGGCGAAGATCCTGCCGTTGCCCAAGCCATTCGCGAACACTACGAACCAATCTCAGCCGATGGGGCACTGCCAACGTCCGTTCCCGGTGCTATCCTGGCATTGGCCGACAAGTTCGACAGTATCCTGACGTTCTTCGCTGCGGGGATGATTCCTAGCGGGTCCAACGATCCGTACGCATTACGGCGGCAAGCAACTGGAATCGTGCGCATCGCCCAAGACCAACAATGGTCCTTACCAGTCGCAGAACTGGCAAGTGACTTCATCACGGCTGAAGATGCGGCAAACGTGGCCCCACAACTGGACCAAGCCAGCCAAATCGATGCCATGGTTTCCTTTATCAAGGACCGGATCCGGAAGATCTTGCGTTCTGCTAAGCAACGTCATGACATCATCGATGCCGTCACGGCCGGCTCCAGCAGCGACGTCTTACAGATCTTCACGGCCGCTCAGCTCTTAGCCGACCACGCCGATGATGCCAACTTCAAGGATGTCATCGAATCCTTGACGCGGGTCATTCGGTTGGCCCAAAAAGCACCGGCTGAATTGGCTTCTGCCACGGTCAACGCCGACCTGTTTGAAAATGACAGTGAAGGTGCCTTGCACCAAGGTGTCGCTGACGTTGCGGCGGCCGCTGATAAGGGGCTGAGCGCACTGTACGCCAGCCTGGCAGCCATCCAACCAACGATTGCGGCTTACTTTGAAGCCACGATGGTCATGGCCAAGGACGACGCCGTGCGGAATAACCGCTTGACGGAACTGAGCCACCTGGCCAACTTAGCACTGACCTTAGGCGACTTGGATCAATTAATCGTAAAATAAGTGTCATCTAACTGATGACCAAGAAGGGGGTCCGTGGCCGTAAAGCCGGGGGCCTCCTTTTACATATATCTGGTTTACTGAAGGTTGCAGGGACACCTGAGGATACTTAGCTGACAAGTTTCATGAACATTAAATTAGTCTGTTAATAGCTATAGCTACCAGAGATGCCGATAGCTTTGGGGGAACATCGGCGGCCTAAGGAGCGGTCCGCCGACTCGGTTTGAAGCTTGACACCGTCAATCTCCCAACACGTCCCACGCTGTAAGCTGAGAAAAAACGCTCAGCTAACACCGTTGTCACAGCAACCTACATCTCTGGCTGCCTCCGGTTACATCAGGGATTACCCATAAAGTTAGTAAGGAGTATTGCTGGAATGGCAATGTTCATCTACATTAGTGGGTGACTGCCACGTAGCCGAGAGTGAGCTAAATTTGGACTCAGCCGTGGGAGTTTTCAAGTGGTCTTCTTGGAAACTGGCGTCTTCGAGACGTGACTTTCGGCTCGAAGCGAGGTTGAAGACCGCCCTTTGGCTTCGACCGGTCCTTCCCACAGCGTCACGGTCCAAATTTGGCGAACGGTAAGGCGGCCAGCACAGATTATGTCACTAACGACACACAATGCAGCATTCAGTGGTGTCCTTGCCAACCGGCCAAGCGTAAAAGATTGACAAAAATTGCCCTTATGCTATCATATAACTTGTAGTTTTACGCGCGAATTCCAATTAAAGAGTCGCACTTTTCGGGTTTCCGGGGTGCGACTTTTCAAGGCTATGGCGCACGGATCCACGGTAAGGGAGTGATGGTGTGGCGAAGATACCCGAAGACGTGATTGAAACGGTTCGGACGGCAACAAACATCGCGGACGTGGTGGGACAATATGTCCAGCTGAAAAAGTCCGGTAAAAATTTGTTTGGTCTGTGCCCCTTTCATGAGGAACGGACGCCGTCATTTTCCGTGTCGGAAGATAAACAAATTTTTCACTGCTTCAGTTGTGGTCGGGGCGGTAACGTCTTCAAGTTTCTAATGGAACTGGAGCACGTGAGCTTTCCGGAAGCCGTGGTCAAGGTCGCTGACTTTAGCCACGTCGATCTGGACAGCGAATACCGGCAAGATGCCAGTGGTCCCAAGATGGACTCCAAGACCAGTCAGCTGATCGATCTGCAGGAACAAGCGGCCAAACTTTACCACCACGTGTTAGTCAACACGGCGGTCGGACAACCGGCGCTGGATTACCTGCATGATCGCGGGCTCACTGACGAGACCATCGAGACCTACCAACTGGGGTTTGCGCCGGGACAGCGCCTGTTGAAGCCATTCTTTGAACAACGCCAAAGCGACTACCAACTGTTACGGCAGTCGGGGTTGTTCATTGAAAATGCGCAAGGCGAGCTGCGTGATCGGTTCACCGAACGGGTGATGTTTCCGTTGCGCAATGCCAGCGGGCACGTGGCGGCGTTTTCCGGCCGGCTGATCAAGAAGGCCGATGACCAACCCAAGTACCTGAACAGTCCGGAAACGGCCTTGTTCAACAAGAGTCGGTTATTGTTCAACTTTGACCTGGCCCGACCGGCGATTCGTCAGGCGGGAGAAGTCACTTTGTTTGAAGGCTACATGGATGTTATCTCGGCGACCCAAGCGGGCGTGCACAACGGGATTGCCTCCATGGGGACCAGCCTGACCACGGAACAGATTTATGCCATCGAACGGACGACAGATAAGCTCAATGTCTGTTATGATGGAGATGAACCTGGCCAGCGAGCCATTTCCCGGGCATTGACGCTACTGGGGCAGCACAGTCACCTGAACCTCAGTGTGATTCAGCTGCCCGAGGGCCAAGACCCCGATGAATATCGGCGGGCCCACGGGGATGAAGCCTTTCGGCAAATGCTCACGACCGCTAAGGAGCCACCGTTACAGTTCAACCTGCGTTTCTTACGGCGCAATAAGTCGTTAGATACCGACAGTGAGCAACTCGATTACGTCAATCAGGTCATGCCACTGTTGGCGCAGGTCCAAGAACCCGTGGAACTGGACATGTATTTGAACCAGTTAGCCAACGAGTTTCACATCGACAAGGCGGCCTTACAGGCACAGCTGAAGCAAACGCAGCGAGATACCGCCGCCAAGCAGGAGCGGGCACGGCCACGGCAATCCGTGGCGCAGACCCCACCGCCGGCACAACCAGCGGTCACGGTCCATCAGCAGCAGCGCCCACTGACCCGCCTTGAGCGGGCCGAACGCGGCTTGTTGATTCGCCTGTTACATGACCGCAATGTCTGGGCAAAGGTCACCAGTATTGATGGCTTTAGCTTTGTCCACGACGATTATCAAGTGATTTATACCTTGGCCCAAGGTTATTTTCAAACGCATCAAACCTACCGTACTGCGCAGTTTACGGACTTCTTAAAGGAAGACCGTCTGCAGCAGATCGTCATCGAGTTAGAGACGGCAACTTACGCGGCGGTCACCCCGCGTGAGATCGATGACTATTTAACAATCATTATGGACGAGGCGCCAATCGATGAACAACTCCGTCAGAAGAAGAATCAACTGGCGGAAGCTTCCCGCCTCGGGAATGCCGAACAACAACGGCAATTAGTCATTGAGATTGTTCAGCTGGAGCAACAACGCCAGGCGAACAAGCAACTTTAGTCTAGGGGGTATTTTAATGGCAAAAAAGACCACGGATCAACCAATGTTTGACCAAAAGGCATACAACAAGACGGTGCGAGCTTTAATCAAGAACACCAAGAAGGCCGGTCACATCACGTACGATGACCTGACTGACAAGGTGGCCACGCCTTACACGCTGGATGCTAAGCAGATGGATAAGTTACTTGAAACGATTTCCGATGCCGGAATCAGCGTGGTTGATGCTAAGGGTGAGCCAGATGCACGGGCCGTTAAAGCACAAAAGGCCGTTTCCAAGAAAGAATTGAAGGAAGCCTCCACGACCACTGGGGTCAAGATCAACGACCCAGTGCGGATGTATTTGAAAGAAATTGGCCGAGTCAACCTGTTAACGGCGGACGAAGAAGTCGCCTTAGCCTTACGGATTGAAAACGGTGAAGAAGCTGCCAAGCAAGAATTAGCCGAAGCCAACTTGCGGTTAGTCGTTTCCATCGCTAAGCGTTATGTGGGTCGGGGGATGCAATTCTTGGACCTGATCCAAGAAGGGAACATGGGCTTGATGAAGGCCGTCGAAAAGTTCGACTACCGTAAAGGGTTCAAGTTCTCCACGTACGCCACTTGGTGGATTCGTCAAGCCATTACACGGGCCATCGCCGACCAAGCGCGGACGATTCGGATTCCTGTGCACATGGTTGAAACCATCAACAAGCTGATTCGGATTCAACGGCAATTACTCCAAGACTTAGGGCGGGAACCAACGCCTGAAGAAATTGGGGCCGAAATGGACATGCCAACGGAAAAGGTTCGCGAGATCTTGAAGATTGCGCAAGAACCTGTTTCCTTGGAAACGCCAATTGGTGAAGAGGACGATTCTCACTTGGGTGACTTCATTGAAGACCAAGATGCCACGAGTCCTGCCGACCATGCCGCTTACGAATTACTGAAGGAACAGTTGGAAAGTGTCTTGGACACGCTGACTGACCGGGAAGAAAACGTCTTGCGGTTACGGTTCGGGTTGGATGATGGCCGGACGCGGACTTTGGAAGAAGTCGGCAAGGTCTTCGGTGTTACCCGTGAACGGATTCGGCAGATCGAAGCCAAGGCGCTGCGGAAGTTACGCCACCCATCACGTAGTAAGCAGTTGAAAGACTTTTTGGAATAACACAATATGAGATCCTCGCCGTGGCTGGCATGTGCTGGTCATGGTGGGGATTTTTTGCGTTGTGGCGGATGACTTGGCCAAGAGCAGAAGGAAGCACCGGTCAATCCCCTCTAAATTAGACCCAACTAATGCAACAAATACCCCTGCCGAATCAGTCGCCAAGGCTGGTATCCCAACGTTTAGCGACTGTAGTTAACATGAAATCGTTTACACAAAAAAATAATCAGGTCAAACGTCATTTATTGAGTCAAAAGCCTTGAAAAAATGCTTAAAGGGGATATAATGTATCTCGTTTAAGTTTTCAGAATTGCTTAAGATTTTTTTGTGAAAGGGAGGTGCGTTGTGAAAGCTAAACCAAGCCTGGAACAGGCCTTGTGCATTGTCGCGCTACTCGGGATCCAAGACCGCGAGATTCCGCTACATAGCCATTTAGTCGCCGAGCGTCTGGGAATTTCGACCAGCTATTTGAAAAAAATCATCCAGAAGCTGGCTGGCGCCGACATTGTGAAGACCGTATCCGGTCGTGACGGTGGGGTGGTCTTGACCCGTGATCCGCATCAGATTACTCTGCTTGACGTGTTCGATGCAATCGAAGGGGCCACGTCATTTGTGAAGAATACGGGGTTGGTCAAGAAGGTCTTTGGGTTCAACCAAAAGCAGGCCTTCATGCGGACGTATGCGTTGACCGACCTCAAGGACCAACAGCCGGTCGCCAACGTCTTGGCCGTCTTCGCCGATGCCGAGCAGCGTTACCGGCAACAGCTGGCCACGCTGAGTATCGGTGACATTTTACCGACCACGGCCGACCAGCCGTTACTGTTGGATTGGACCAAATGGTTGACCCAGCACCCGACGACAGAATAGAAGTTAGAGCAAAGTGAGTAGAATTTATTTAGGAGGTTTTCCCGTGCGCTGGATGAATAAACATTACATCTGGAACGTGATTGGCTGGCTACTGATCGTCATCTTAGCCGTCGTCACGATTCCCAACATGAGTCAACTGGTCGCTGACAAGGGGCAGATCACTGTGCCTAGCAGCTACCAAAGTACTCGCGCAACCAATATGCAAAAGCAGTGGGGTCGCTCCCAACGCGGCACCACGGCAGTCGTGGTGGTCTTTAACAACGGGGATTCGGCGCTAACCAACGCGCAAAATACCCATATCGATAAGACCATCCAACGAATCAAGAATCATGAGGACCAATACCAGATTCGCTCACTGACCGCAGCGAGTGATAGTTCCACGGCCGCGTCCCAATTGATTTCCAAGGACAAGAGCACACAGCTCTTACAGCTAAACGTGCATAAGAGTTCGAGCCATTCCATCACGTCGATTCGGTCGCAGATCACCAAGCTGGCCCAGACTAGTGGCGTGAAGACCTACGTGACCGGGGCGGATGTCTTGAACCAAGACTTCTCCGATGCCACGCAGGCCGGGGTCCAAAAGACTGAAATCATTGCGGCCATCTTTATCTTCCTGGTTCTCTGGTTAGTCTTCCGGTCCCCAGTGACGCCGCTGTTCTCCCTGTTAACGGTGGGCGTATCCGTCATCACCTCGATTTCGGTGGTGGCCAACTTAGTGGATCGTTTCAATTTTCCTTTTTCCAACTTCACGCAAGTCTTCATCGTCATCGTGTTGTTTGGGATTGGGACCGACTACAACATCCTACTGTATAACGAGTTCCGTGAGCGACTTGCGAATGGCAAGGACAGGTACACGGCCACCAAGGAAGCCATCAAGATCGGTGGCCGAACGGTGCTATACTCCGGGTTATCCGTTTTAATTGGGATGAGTGTTCTGGGCTTTGCCAACTTCTCGCTGTACAAGTCAGCGGTCGGCATTGCCGTCGGGGTCGTGGTCTTATTGGCCGTGCTCCTGACGCTGAACCCATTTTTCATGGCCATCTGCGGTCGGCACATGTTCTGGCCCATCAAGAAGTTCCAAGGTGAAGGCGACAGTCGCCTGTGGCACGGCATGGCCAAGCACGCCATGATCCGGCCCATCATCACCCTAATCATCACGGGAATCGTCTTTATCCCGCTGGCCCTGACGTCTCACGGGACGCTGGACTACGATAACTTGGTCGAAATTGGCGACAACGTGCCAGCCAAGCAAGGGTTCAAGATCGTGCAGACCCATTTCTCCAAGGGGACTGCCGAACCGACCACGATTTACCTGCAAAGCAATCACAAGCTAGATAACGAAAAATCCTTACTGTTGATCGACCGGTTGACCAAGCAACTCCAGGCCTCGACCGGCGTCAAGACCGTGGCGTCCGTCACCCAACCCGGGGGCAAGGCCATCAAGAAGCTCTACGTCCGCAACCAAATGAGTTCGGTCACGAGTGGCTTGGTCAAGGCCCAAAAGGGTGTCAACAAGGTCAACAAGGGCTTAAAGTCTGCGGACAGTCAGCTCAGTAAGCAAAACGTCTCTGGTGCGGTCAAGGATGCGAACAAATTAGCTTCCGGTGCCAAGCAAGTCAGCGATGGCACATCGCAATTACAATCTGCCATCTCGCAAGTTTCCACCGGAGTCAATTCCTTGAATAGCCAGGTCTCCTCGGCTTCTGGTGGCCAACAAGCCGCTCAGTTGGCCCAGTTGGAAACGGCCTTGCCACAATTGAACGCTGCCATTCAACAGCTGAACAGTCAGGTGTCGGCTAGTTCAACTAGCACCAGTGGCGTGACAAGTTCGTTGTCGACCATTGGGACCAAGACACAAGACATTGCCACGCAGCTCCAAAGCATCAAGAGTGCCATGGGCAATTTGCCAAGCGTGAGTGCCAGTTCCGTGGCCGCCGCTTTCAGTGCCCAAGGGGTGCCACTGTCTGCCGCCCAGAAACAAGTCTTAGCGGGTGTCTTACAGAAGCAAACAGCCGCACAATCGCAACTGAAGTCGAGCTTGAGCGGGGCATTGACCCAGATTGGCAGTGACGCCAGTGCGATTGGTTCCGCCGACCAGGGTGTTGCCAGCCAGTTACAATCCTTACAAGGCTCGACTGCAACCCTCCAAAGTGCCGTGGCAACGTTGGCCCAAAAGTCTAACATCGTCTTGCCTGGTGCCACTACGGCCCTGCAATCGGCTAGTTCGCAGAGTGCGCAGTTAGCCAATGCCACTAGCCAATTGTCCAGTGCGATGTTTACCATCAACGGCAAGATGCCAACGCTGGTCTCCGGTGCGAGTCAAGTCGCTGCTGGGAACCAGACCATGGCAGAGAAATTAGCCGCCATGAGTAAGCAACTGACGGCCCTGCGGAAGGGCTTAGGCTCAGCGACGACTGGTTTGACACAGGTTTCGGCGGGGGTCGGCACGGCCAACAGCTACCTCAAGGGCTTACAGAAGTCCGCGGCGGCTGAGACGTTCTACATTCCGGCGAAATCGATCCAAAGCGGGTCGTTCAAGCAATCCATGGACACCTACATGTCGCCGAACCGCAAGCTGACCAAATTAACGGTCGTCTTAAACGATGACCCAAGCTCCGCCGCTGCCATGGCGCGGTTACCAAAGCTTGAAAAGGTAGTCAGCGGTTCGCTTAAAGGCACTAGCCTGAGCGGTGCCAAAATCGCCTTTGGCGGGAACACGTCACAGACCAACGATATCAATGAAATGGCGTCGAGTGACTTCACCCGGACGGTCATCATCATGTTAGCCGGTATCTTTATTGCCCTGATGGTCGTGACCCGTTCGCTGGTTCAACCGATCGTCATCGAAGGTATCTTGCTGGTCGCTTACTCCGGGGCCTTGACCATTGTTCACTGGTTAGTGGATCCCGTCTTGGGCACGGACATGTTGACGTGGAACACACCATTCTTCACGTTTGTCATGTTGATCTCGCTAGGGGTCGATTACTCGATCTTCCTGATGCGGAAGTACCGTGAATTCCTCCACGAGCCAGGCGCTACCAGCGACAAGATGTTGCGGGCAGCCACGGTGATCGGGACGGTCGTCATCTCTGCCGGAATCATCTTGAGTGGGACATTTGCCGCCTTGATTCCGTCTGGCGTGATGACGCTGATCCAAATCGCGTTGGCCGTGATCATTGGAATCATCCTGCTGGTCATCCTGTTACCAATCGTGATGCCAGCCGTCATGAAGATCACGTACCCGTACCCGTATTCCAATATGCGTGAGGCGCCCGTCAATCATGAAGATGGCGCGCAACCAACGCGGCGGAATCAACAGAAATAACTGAAAATAATTCGCACAGGCGACAGACTTATTAGTTGGTTGTTGTCAATGCAAAATGAGATGCGTATGCTCACCGGTGTGGTGGGGATGCGCATCTTTTTTGGTGGTGTCACTAAAGGTTGCAAGGACAGAAGTAGCTGAATTCATGGTGACATAATTAGTCTTTGAATGTCATGCGGTCGGTGCTGGCCGCCTTACCGTTCGCCAAATGGGGGGTGGAACGCGGCGGACCGGACCGAGCCTGAAGAGCGGTCTCGGCCTCGCTTTGAGCCGAAGGTCGCGTCTCAAAATGGCCTCATAGCCGAAACGTGCGCCAACAGGCAACTGGTTCCGCTTGTTGTCACACTCTTTTTCAACGGCTGAACCCATATTTGGCGAACTCTCGGCTACAAGAGTTCTTGCTAGTAACAATTGGTTTAGCCCCAGGCAGCGGCTGCTTTACCAACTAACTCTATGAGGTTCAACACAGGGTTACTGATAAGCACTAACTTGCCGGAGGCAGCCAGGGTGTAGCCAGCTGTGTCGACGGTGTTGGCTGGGGTTTTGTCTCAGCCTACAACGTGGGACGACTTGAGAGACTGGTGGTTCTTACCAGGCTTTCAAGCGAACCGGAAGACCGTTTCTCAGGCTGGCGGTGTTCCCCAGAGCAGGCGGAACCCTGGCTGATGTAGGCTCCTGGTTTCGCTAATCTAATGTTCATAATCCTTGTCAGCGGTGAATTCACGCTATCCAATTGCCAGCTGGTAGCTTATACTAAAGAATGAAAATGAGTTTGGGCCAAAATACCCAACTCGCAGTGCAGAAAGGAAGATTTAGCATGGATGCAGACCATCTCTCACAACGACTGGCCACCGTCGCCAGTTACGTGCCACAGGGGGCACGGTTGGCCGATATTGGGACCGACCACGCCTATTTACCCGTGAACCTTGCCAAACGTGGCATCATTACGGGCGGGGTTGCCGGCGAAGTGGTCCCTGGACCCTTTAAGAATGCCCAACACGAAATCAACCAGGAGGGCCTCAGCGACCAGATCACGGCGCGCTTGGCCAACGGACTTCAAGCCATCGAACCGACTGATCAGATCGACACCGTTGCCATTGCCGGCATGGGTGGAACGTTGATCACCCAAATCTTGACGCAAGACTTTGACCGGCTAGCGGGCGTTCAGCGCCTCATCTTGCAGCCCAACGTGGGCGAGGCCAACGTGCGGCAATTTTTGATGACGCACGGTTTTCAGCTGGTGACGGAGCAAATCGTCAGTGAAGACGGCCACGACTATGAGATTTTGGTCGCCGACCGCAACGCCACCCCGCAACAGTACACCACAGAAGAATTGCGCTTTGGCCCGTATTTGTTGGCGGAACACAACGCGACCTTTATTGCCAAATGGCAACGTGAATTGGACCGTGCGCAAGTGGTCTTACACCAGGTCCAGTCCGCCCATGAGGTGCCCGCCGGTAAGGTCGCTGAATTGACAGAAAAGATCACGGAGATCAAGGAGGTCTTACAACGTGTTAGTGCGTGAATTGGTAGAACGTTTTGAACAGTTTGCCCCACGGGGGTGGGCGGAACCGGGAGACCCAGTCGGCTTACAGCTGGGGAGTCTGGATGCCCCCGTCCACAAGGTGCTGGTCACTTTAGATGTTCGACCCGAAGTGGTGGCCGAGGCCATTGACGTGGGCGCCGACTTTATCTTTGCCCACCACCCCATGATGTTTCACCCGGCCAAGAACCTAGACCTGGCCGTGCCGCAGAATCAGATGTACGCGACGCTGCTGCAGCACCACATCACGGTGTATGGGGCCCACACCAACCTGGACAGTGCGCCCAATGGCATGAATGATTGGTTGGCCGCTGCACTGGGACTGCAACACACCACGGGTCTGGTACCCAGTAACGGGGCCACGGCCACCCCAGCCATCATGATGGGCCGGGTGGGTGACTTGAAGAAGCCGACCACGGTCCAGGCCTTTGCGCTGCGGTGTAAGACGATCTTTCACGTTGGCGGCTTGCGGCTGATCAGTCATACACCGGATGCACCCGTTACCCGGGTGGCCGTGTTGGGTGGTTCCGGGGGACCCTTTTACCAGGCGGCCATTGCCCAGCACGCCGACGTGTACGTGACCGGCGACATTTCGTACCATCCCGGCCACGATATGATTGCGGCGGGGCTCAGCGTCATCGACCCTGGTCATCACATCGAAAGCATCTGTAAGCCGCATCTGACCCAACTTTTCCAGCAGTGGGCGCAGGAAAATGATTGGCCGATCACGGTCCAGGCGTCGACGTTAAATACTGACCCGTTTACTTTTCTTTAATCGCGAAAACGCGTACACTGAGTTTGTAAGTTATCTTAATTGAGGAGTGATTTATTTTGGCAAAGTATGAAAATTTGATTCCCCGGTTTCTGAAATACGTGAAGATCAACACCCGCTCGACCCCGAATGCAACGACTGTTCCGTCTAACGAACGGTTGACCAAATTCGCCGAGGGCTTGGTGGCAGACCTGAAAGCCATTGGTTTGGACAACGTCCACATCAACGCGCAATCCAGCTACGTTTACGCGACCTTACCCGCCAACACGGACAAGGCCGTCAAAAAACTCGGGTTCATTTCCCACTTTGACACGGCTGATTTCAACAGTGAAAACATCAACCCCCAGTTTGTTGAAAACTACGATGGCCAGTCCGTTATCAAGTTGGACGACGCGGGTAAGTACACGTTGGACCCAGCCGTCTTCCCTAATTTGAAGAATTACAAGGGCGACACGCTGATCACCACGGACGGCAGTACCCTGTTAGGGGCCGACGACAAGTCCGGGGTCGCTGAAATCATGGCCGCCGCCGAATACTTATTGGCGCACCCAGAGATCAAGCACGGCGAAATTGAAATCGGCTTAGGCCCTGATGAAGAAATTGGGACCGGCGCGGATCACTTCGACGTCAAGGACTTTGGGGCCGACATTGCCTACACCGTCGATGGTGGGCCACTGGGTCAATTGGAATACGAAACCTTTAACGCCGCCGACGCTCAGGTCGAAATCACTGGGACCAACGTGCACCCGGCCGAGGCCAAGGGCGTCATGGTCAACGCTTCGCAAGTTGCCATGGACTTCCACGCGGCTTTGCCAGAACATGATCGGCCAGAAAACACGGAAGGGCGCGAAGGCTTCTTCCACCTGTACAGCATGAACGGCACGGTCGATTCTGCTCACTTGAGCTACATCATCCGCGACCACGACCGGCAGATCTTTGAAGACCGCAAGAAGCTGTTCCAAGGCGTCGCTGACCAATTGAACAAGCAATATGGTTCGCAGCGGGTCGACGTGACCATCAAGGATCAGTACTACAACATGCGTGAAGTCATCGAAAAGGACATGACCGTCGTTGACCTGGCTAAACAAGCCTTAGAAGACCTGGATATCAAGCCACTGATCTTCCCTGTTCGTGGGGGGACTGACGGCTCCAAGATCTCCTTTATGGGCCTGCCAACACCGAACCTGTTTGCCGGTGGTGAAAACATGCACGGTCGCTTCGAATACGTCTCCGAACAGACCATGGAAAAGGCCACGGACGTGATTATCAAGATCGCCCAATTGGCGGAACAGCAGGCATAAATTAATTGGTCAAATTAGGTCAAATTATTTTGCTTTTGCGTTAAAATCAGTTAGAATATGAGTGAAAAATGGAGGTTAACCTAAGGGTTGCCTCTTTTTTCGACCGCTGGTTATCCCGGACGGAACGTTTCGTTCGGCGTTAGCGCTAGCGGTCACCTGAACGCAATCAAAACACTTAACCAAAACGAGGAGGAGTTTGGATGAACCCAGAAAAAATGACGCAGGCGTTGACCGACGCCTTGACGGAGGCCCAACACATCGCCATGACCCGTAAGCACCAGGCGGTCACGGTGGCCCATCTCTTTAAATTTATGATTCAACCGGGAGAACTCGGCAGAGAGATCTTGGCGGCTGCCGGCGTGGACATCACGGCCTTGGACAGTGAGTTGGACCGCGAACTCGATGCCATCAGTACGGTGACCGGGAGTGGGGTGCAGTACGGCCAAGAATTTTCCCGCAATCTGACGGACCTGCTGCAGCGCGCCGATGTCATCAAGGACAGCTACCACGACGACTTCATGGCCGTCGACACGGTGGTCATTGCGCTGATGCAGCTACACGGTGAGACGCTGACCGACTACCTGAAGCAACAGGGTCTCACGGAACAGATGGTCAAAAATGCCGTCGATAAGATGCGCAGCGGTGAACGGGTCACCTCAAAGAATCAAGAAGACCAGTACAAGGCCTTAGAGAAGTACGGTATCGACTTGGTCAAGGCCATGCGCAGCGGCAAGATCGACCCGATCATTGGCCGTGATGACGAGATCTTATCTGTGATTCGGATCCTGTCACGCAAGACCAAGAACAACCCCGTCTTGATCGGGGAAGCCGGGGTCGGTAAGACGGCGATCGTCGAAGGCCTGGCCCAACGCATCGTGCGTGGGGATGTCCCGGACAATCTGAAGGATAAGACGATTTTTTCCCTGGACATGGGTGCCCTGATTGCCGGGGCCAAGTACCGGGGTGAATTTGAGGAACGGTTGAAGGCCGTTCTTAAAGAAGTGACCAAGAGTGAGGGCCAGATCATCATGTTCATCGATGAGATCCACAACATCGTGGGCGCCGGTAAGGCCGAAGGCAGCATGGACGCCGGGAACCTCTTGAAACCGATGCTGGCACGAGGCGAACTGCATTTGATCGGGGCCACGACGCTAGATGAATACCGGCAGTATTTGGAACAAGACAAGGCTCTGGCTCGACGGTTCCAACGGGTGTTGGTCAATGAACCCAGCGTGGATGACACCGTGACCATCTTGCGGGGCTTGCGGGAACGCTTTGAGATCCACCACGGGGTCAAGATCCACGACAACGCCCTGATTGCGGCCGCTAAGTTGTCTGACCGGTATTTGACGGACCGCTTCTTACCCGACAAGGCCATTGACCTGGTCGATGAGGCTTCCGCGTCCATTCGGGTGGAAATGAACTCGGCCCCCACGGAACTGGACCAATCTCGGCGGCAATTGATGCGCATGCAGGTCGAACAGACCGCGTTGAAACAAGAAACCGATGAGGCCTCCCAAAAGCGCCTGACCGAGTTGACCAAGGAACTAGTCGATACCAAGGAAAAGGTCGACAAGCTCAGTGCCCGTTGGAACCAAGAGAAGACGGCCATCAAGCACGTCGGCGATAAGAAGACGGAACTGGACCGGGCCAAACGCGACCTGGCCAACGCCGAATCCGCCTACGACTTGAATAAGGCCGCCGAACTCCAACACGGGACCATTCCACGTCTGGAAAAGGAATTGGCGGAGCTGGAGAAACAAGAACAAAACCAAAACTGGTTGGTCTCCGAATCCGTCACGGAAAATGAAATCGCAACGGTCGTCAGCCGCATGACCGGCATCCCCGTGACCAAGCTGGTCCAGGGTGAACGCGAGAAGCTCTTGAAGTTAGCTGATCGGTTACATGACCGCGTCGTGGGCCAAGACCAAGCCGTGTCAGCCGTGGCCGATGCCGTCTTGCGTTCCCGCGCCGGGCTTCAAGACCCGACCAAACCGTTGGGCTCCTTCCTGTTTTTGGGACCGACCGGGGTCGGCAAGACCGAGTTAGCCAAGGCGCTGGCCGAGAATCTCTTCGATAGCGAGGACCACATGGTGCGTATCGACATGTCTGAGTACATGGAAAAGGAATCCGTGTCGCGACTGGTCGGGGCCGCACCGGGGTACGTTGGCTATGAAGAAGGCGGCCAATTGACCGAGGCCGTTCGGCGTAACCCGTATACCATCGTCTTATTCGATGAGGTGGAAAAGGCCCACCCGGACGTCTTCAACCTGTTGTTGCAGGTCTTAGACGACGGGCGCCTAACGGATAGTCAGGGTCGGACCGTGGACTTCAAGAACACCATCTTGATCATGACGTCTAACCTGGGATCCGATATCTTATTGCAGGGAACGGACGACCAAGGGCACATCAATCCCGATGCGCAAAAGCAAGTGGCCCAGCTCCTGCAGAGTCATTTCCGGCCGGAATTTTTGAACCGGATCGACGAGACCATCATGTTCACGCCACTGTCCCTAGCCGACGTGCAGCAGATCGTGGTCAAGCTGATCGCCCATCTGGCTACGCGGCTACACGAGCAGCAGTTAGACCTAACCATCACCCCGGCGGCCCAGTCCTGGATCGCCCAAAAGGGGTACCTGCCGGCTTACGGGGCGCGGCCACTGCAACGCTTCATCACGACGCACGTGGAAACACCCCTGGCGCGGCAATTGATCGGTGGCCAGATTCCGGTCAACAGCCTGATCACCATCGACGTGGCCGACGACGGGTTGACGTTTACGCACGCCTTACAGACCGAGACCATCGGCAAGTAAGCGCGCCATGGCGGCAACAGCGCCTGGCCGGTTAGCCAAATTGACTTTATCAAGAAGTGCCCCTTTTACGACGGCAGAACATTTGTTCGCTGGTCGTGAAAAGGGCATTTTTTCTGGTATAATAACGGTAACGAATTCGAAGAGAAGGGAGACTCCGGGATGTTTGTACCCTTACAAGTCTTAAGTACCTATAGCCTATTACAGAGCACCAACCGTATCGAACAACTGGTCCAAACGGCCAAGGACCGGGGCTATACCGCGCTGGCACTGACGGATAAAAATGTCATGTACGGCGTGGTCGCCTTCTACAATGCCTGTCAACGCGCGGGCATCAAACCGCTACTGGGACTCACACTGACGACGCAGGGGGTGAGTGATGCGCCCCAAGCCCACGAGTGGGTCCTGATCGCCCAGGACTTTACCGGTTACCAACAGTTGATGCAGCTGTCGACGGCTTACCAGGTCGCCGGAACACCGGTGGATCTAACGCAGCAGGCGGACAACCTCAGTCATTTACAGGTGATTGCCCCCTTGGATAGCGAGCTCCATCAGCTCCTAACTAGCGGTGACGTTACCGCAGCCGAGCGCGTGACCCGTCAAGTCTTGGCACTCAACCCAGCGGGGATGTCTCTAGGCATCAGTCCGGAAACACCGGTCGCCACCAGGGATGCGCTACGCAATTTGAGTCAAGCCACGCAGGTGCCGTTAGTCGCTTTGGCGCCGGTCGAGTACCTGGACCGCGATGACCATTTTGCCGTGACCGTCTTACGGGCAATCGCCGCGGGGGCCACGTTGTCTGATCCCACTGCGGAACAACAAACGCTGGGCACGCACTGGTTACGCCCGGCGGCCGAAGAAGCCCAACGGTTTGCGGCGGCAGACTTGACCGCAGCCGTGCAGGCGACCGCCACGCTAGCGGACCAGACCAGCGTGACCTTGAAATTCCAACAACCACAATTGCCGCAATTTCCCACGCCTAACCAGCAGCCCTCGAAAGATTACCTGCGTGAGCTCTGCCAAGCTGGCCTACAACGACGACTAACCCAAAATGGCATCAGTGAGCCACAGCCCTACCAGGAACGCTTAGAACGCGAATTAGGCGTCATTCACCGAATGGGGTTTGACGACTACTTTCTGATCGTCTGGGATGTCATGAACTTTGCGCACCGAGCGAAGATTCAAACAGGACCGGGCCGGGGATCCGCGGCGGGTTCACTGGTCGCTTATGTGCTGGCCATCACCGAGGTCGACCCCTTGGCCTATAACCTGTTATTCGAACGGTTCTTGAACGAGGAACGCGCGCAGATGCCCGATATCGACCTGGATATTCCGGATAACCGGCGGGAACAGGTCTTGCAGTACGTCCATGACAAGTACGGCCATACGCGGGTGGCCCAGATCATTACCTTTGGGACACTGGCCACCAAGGCGGCCTTACGCGACGTTGGGCGGGTCTTGGGGATGCCGCCGTACGCCCTCAGTGAGTGGAGCGCGGCCATTCCGTCTCAGTTACACATCACCTTGAAGAGCGCCTATGAACAGTCGCAACGGTTACGGAACCTGGTGGCGGACAGCGAGAAGAACCGCTTGTTATTTGAAACGGCGCAAAAGCTCGAGGGCTTGCCACGGCATTACTCGACCCATGCGGCCGGTATCGTGTTGAGCCAGGGGCCGTTGACGGATCTGGTGCCCCTGCAGCCAGGGAGCGAAGACCTGCTGATGACGCAGTACCCTAAGGATACCGTTGAAGCCGTGGGGCTGTTGAAGATGGACTTCTTGGGGCTGCGTAACTTGAGCATCCTCGCCAATGCCTTAACGCTGATGAAAAAGCAGACCGGCCAGGCACTCGACTTGAATCAGATTGACTTAAATGACCCGGCGACGCTACGGTTATTTGCCCAGGGGGAGACCAACGGCGTCTTTCAGTTCGAATCGGCCGGGATCAAACGGGTCTTGCGCCAGTTACAACCGGATAGCTTTGAACTAGTCGCTGCGGTCAACGCACTGTATCGGCCGGGCCCGATGGAAAACATCGACACCTTCATTCGGCGGAAGGAGGGCAAGGAGCCGGTCACCTATGCGGCTGAAGCGCTAAAGCCTATCCTGGGGCCAACCTATGGGGTTTTGGTCTATCAAGAACAAGTCATGCAGGTGGCGTCCGTCATGGGGGGCTTTACGCTAGGTGAGGCCGACTTGTTGCGGCGCGCCATGAGTAAGAAGAAAAAGCAAACCATGGATGCCATGCAAAAGAAGTTCGTGGCCGGGGCCCAACAGTTGGGGTATCCCGCGACGACCGCCGAGCAGGTCTTTGCCTACATGGACCGTTTCGCCAACTACGGGTTCAACCGTTCCCATGCGGTGGCCTATAGCAAATTGGCGTTTCAACTGGCCTATTTGAAGGCCCATTACCCGGCACCCTTCTACGCGGCCTTGATGAATTCGGTCGTCAATGTCCCGGTCAAGACCAAGGCCTACTTGACGGAAGCCAAGCGTCATGGCGTCAGTGTCTTGCCGCCGGACATCAATCAGTCGACGGCTTACTTCAACCTGCAGGGGGATGCGGTCATCTTTGGCCTGAGCAGTATCAAGGGCGTGCGGCGTGATTTCTTACGGGAAGTCTTGGCCGACCGCCACGACCACGGGCCGTATCAGGACTTGCATCAATTTCTCCAACGGATCGACCCCAAGTATCGTAAGGCCGACCTGCTCAATGCGCTGGTGTATGCCGGGGCGTTTGACCACTTCGGCCATAACCGCGCGGAACTGATTGCCGCACTGCCGGAATTTATCAGTAGTGTGGAGCTGTCCGGGGACAATGTGGAGCTGTTTGCGGCGCTGGCGCCAAAGATCACGGCTAAGCCCGACCTGGACTTGATGACTAAATTAACCCAAGAGGAAGCCGTACTTGGGGCCTACTTGTCCGGGCACCCAGTGGCGCAATACCACGCCCTCGCCAGTCAATTACACGCCACGACCGTGAGTGACTTGACGGTCAATGCGCGGGTCAGTGTCATCCTGTACGTCACTAAGATCCGCACAATTCGGACCAAGCGTGGTGAACCGATGGCCTTTGTGACCGGGAGTGACGAGACCGCCGACGTGAGTGTCACCATCTTTCCCAACCAATTCCGCCAGGCCAGCACCTGGTTGAAGACCGACCAAGTCATCGTCGTGCGCGGGAAGGTCGAACAGCAACGCGGCTTGCAGATCGTCGCCGACCAGGTCACCTTAGCGAAAAACATCCCGGTCAAATCAGCGACGCCTAGTCTGCCGCAGGGCGCACGGTGGTTCATCCGTGTCGATGTGAATCACGATGAGCGGCCCGTGGCGACCCAACTTGCCCAATTTCTGACGCAACACCACGGCACGGTGCCTGTCATCGTCTATCAACCGCAGACGGATACCAAGCGCGTCTTGCCCCAGACGCAATGGCTGCGCGGGGATGCTAGCTTGCAAGCGCCATTAGAAGCACTGATGGGCAGCGGCAATGTCGTCTTACAAAACGGATAGACCAATTTCAATAAAAATACCTCTGGACTATTTGTGTAGGCTTTAGTATGATTATACCAATGCTTAACAAATCAGAATCTGGAGGTTTTTTAGATGACTTTGAACGTGAAGATTTATGCAGATGGTGCGGAACTCAATGCGATGAAGGCTGTGGCGGCCCAAGGCCTAGTCAGCGGCTTCACGACCAACCCGAGCCTGATGAAGGCGGCCGGGATCACGGATTACCTGGCGTTTGCGAAAGAGGCGGTGGCCACCTTCCCAGACCAATCCATCAGTTTTGAGGTTTTCGGCAATACGCCGGAGCGGATGCTAGCCGAAGCCAAGGTCTTGGCGAGCCTCGGGAAGCACGTGGCGGTCAAGGTGCCGGTGATTCGGGCTAGCGGGGATGATAACGCCGCGGTCATTCGTGAGTTATCCGATGCGGGTGTGCAGGTCAACGTGACTGCTATCACGACGCTGACGCAGGTCAAATTAGCCGTGGATGCGCTGAACCCAGCCGTGGGTGGCATCGTGTCTGTCTTCGCTGGGCGGGTAGCCGATACCGGCGTGGATCCACTGCCACTGATGCGTCAGGCTGCCGAATTGTGCCACACCAAGGATAACGTGGAACTGTTGTGGGCCAGCACCCGAGAAGTGTTCAACGTGGTCCAAGCCGAACAGACCGGCTGTGACATCATCACCGTGCCACCCAAGATTTTGGCCAAGCTGAGCAAATTTGGCACGCCAGCCTTACAAGTCTCCATCGACACGGTCAAGACGTTTGACGCCGATATTGCCAGTCTGGGTTTCACGATTCCTGTAGAAGGGTAATACCCATTTGTGACCCATGATCCGCCGAACTTAAGAAATTTTTACGATATGGTCGGGAAACGGCGATTCGTGTTAATATAAACGTTAACTTATCTAACATAAAACCTGCTAATTATGAAATTAGTGGGTTTTAATCTTCTCTGATGCCCGGCGGGGTGGGAAAGCGCTTACTTTGATAAAATCTAAACAATCTACGAAAAATCGGTAAACAAAGGCGACATTAATTTTCAAAAGTGATAGAATAATTTTGGAATCAAATTTGTGCCGGAACTTTTTGTGTGGTCTATTTTGACCAAGCAACCCAATTTGTTTCGTGCCAATTCTAAAGGAGAGATTTTTCTAATGAAGAAAACCAAGATCGTAAGTACCCTTGGTCCTGCAAGTACTGACGTTGATACGATTGTTAAGTTGATCGAATCTGGCGCCAACATCTTCCGGTTCAACTTCTCACATGGTGACCATGAGGAACACCTCGGCCGCTTGGAGAACGTTCACAAGGCTGAAAAGATTACCGGTAAGACGGTTGGTATCATGTTGGATACGAAGGGTGCCGAAATCCGGACCACTGTTGAACAAGGCGGTAAGCTGAACTTCAAGACTGGCGACGTATTCCGGATTTCCATGGACGCTTCACTCGAAGGAACCAAGGATAAGATCGCTGTGACTTACCCTGGCTTATACGATGACGTTCACGAAGGCGGCCACGTCTTATTCGATGATGGTTTATTAGATACTGTCGTTGATAAGAAGGACGAAGCAACCAAAGAATTAGTTGTCACTGTTCAAAACGATGGTGTTCTGGGTTCTCGTAAGGGTGTTAACGCTCCTGGCGTTTCCATCAACTTACCTGGGATCACTGAAAAGGATTCCGATGATATTCGTTTTGGTTTGGACCACGAAATCAACTTCATCGCTGCTTCATTCGTTCGGAAGCCACAAGATGTCATGGACATCCGTGAACTCCTTGAAGAAAAGCACATGGAACACGTTCAAATCTTCCCTAAGATCGAATCCCAAGAAGGGATCAACAACTTTGATGACATCATCAAGGTTTCCGATGGGTTAATGGTCGCTCGTGGTGACATGGGTGTCGAAATTCCAACGGAAAACGTGCCTTTGGTACAAAAGGCTTTGATCAAGAAGTGCAACGCTTTAGGCAAGCCAGTTATCACCGCTACCCAAATGTTGGACTCCATGCAAGAAAACCCACGTCCTACGCGTGCCGAAGCATCTGACGTTGCCAACGCCGTATTCGACGGGACTGACGCTACCATGCTTTCTGGTGAAAGTGCTAACGGTGAATACCCTGTTGAAGCCGTTGCTACCATGAACCGGATCGACATCAAGGCTGAAAATGCTTTGAAGGACTTTGGTCGTGACAACCTAGACTTCGACAACGGTGACGTTACGGAATCTATCGGTGCTTCTGTTGCCCGGGTTGCGAACCAATTGGGTGTGAAGACGAT
This sequence comes from Levilactobacillus yiduensis, assembly GCF_024718525.1. Classification (NCBI taxonomy): domain Bacteria; kingdom Bacillati; phylum Bacillota; class Bacilli; order Lactobacillales; family Lactobacillaceae; genus Levilactobacillus; species Levilactobacillus yiduensis. The sequence goes on along the minus strand of NZ_JAMXAZ010000005.1, from coordinate 138,085 downwards.
TGTTGCTGCTACTGAAAGTGGCTACACTGCCAAGATGATTTCTAAGTACCGGCCAGATGCTGATATCTTAGCTGTTACCTTTGACGATCGGACCCGTCGTGGGTTGATGGTCAACTGGGGCGTTTACCCAATCGTTACCGAAAAGCCTTCAAACACTGATGAAATGTTTGACCTGGCTGCAGCCAAGGCCGTTGAAACGGGCTTAGCTAAGGAAGGCGACTTGATCTTGATCACCGCTGGTGTACCAGTCGGCGAACGCGGGACGACCAACTTGATGAAGATTCAATTGATCGGTTCCAAGTTAGTTCAAGGCCAAGGTGTCGGCGATGACACGGTTATCGGTAAGGCAATCATTGCCAACACCGCTGCCGAAGCCAACGCTAAAGTCGTTGAAGGTGGTATCTTAATTGCTAAGAACACCGACAAGGACTACCTGCCAGCTATCGAAAAGTCTAGCGCCGTTATCGTTGAAAACGGTGGGTTGACTTCTCATGCTGCTGTTGTTGGGATTTCCATGGGGATTCCTGTTATCGTTGGTGCTACCGGTGCCAGCGACAAGATCTCCGATGGCGAATTGATCACTGTTGACTCACGTCGCGGGATCGTTTACCACGGTGCTTCCAACGCGCTTTAATAAGAGATAAACCTGTTATGAAAACGGACCCTCTGTCGGGGGTCCGTTTTTTGTTGGGCCAAAAAGTGTTGGTGTGGTATGCTGTTCGCCTGCCGTTGCGCGAAAATGGGCTGGAACGCTGTGGGCGGACCGGTCGAGCCAAGGGGCGGTCTCGACCTCGCTTTGAGCCGATGACCCGCGTCTCAAAGACGCCAGTTTCCTAAGCGACACAGACCGCCGCTAAGCAAACTCCCACGGCTGAGCCCATTTTCGCTTCACTCTCGGCTACGGTAGCGTTGATCAGCCACAATGGTAAACACAACTGAACCGATGCCTGGCAACGATTGCTCGTAGCCAGAAAATTACTAACCTTGTTGGGACCAACTCACCTTGCCGGAGGAGGCCAGGGGTGGAACCAGCTGTGTCGACGGTGTTGGCAGAGGTTTTGTCTCTGCCTACAGCGTGGGGCGACTTGGGAGACTGGCGGGTTGTGCCAGGCTGCCAAGCGAACCGGAAGCCCGTTTCTCAGGCTGGAGGCGTCCCCCATAGCAGGTGGAACCCCTGGCAGCCGTAGGCAACTGGTTAACATTTAATATAAGCGGCAGGCGAATGGTCTTAATTCGTATGGCAGACAGGAGTTTCACAATATTTCCAGGAAAAGGTCGCTAGTTTTGCCGTTTCCGTGTAAAATAAGGGGTAGACACTTTTGAACGGACAGACTGGGTCACCCCAGTAGAATTGAGGAGATTATGGAAGAACTATTAGGCCGCATCATCACGGGAAAAGTCACTGATGAAAACGAACAGGATTACTTTGTCCAGGTCGACGGCACCACCTTTCGACTCGACAAAGCAGAAATCAAGAAGCCACTGAAGCTGGGTGCCAATTTCAAAGGCTTTGCTTACGAAAATGAAGGCCATGACCTGCAGATTACGCGGAATGCACCGACAGTTCAGGTTGACCACTACGGCATGGGGACGGTCGTTCGGAGTCAACGGACACTGGGTGTGTTTGTCAATATTGGTCTACCGAACAAGGATATTGTGGTGTCATTGGATGACCTTCCAGACATCATGGAGCTGTGGCCACAACAAGGCGACCGGTTGATGATTGCCCTGCGTGAGGACGCCAAGCACCGGTTGTGGGGCGTGTTGGCCGATGGTGAAATTTATCAAGCCATTGCCCAACCCGCGAAGAAACACATGCAAAATGCCAACGTGGTCGCCACGGCTTACCAACTCAAGCTGGTTGGGACGCGGGTCATCACGGATCGCTTTGAATTAGGCTTCATCCACCCATCCGAACGGGAACGCGAACCACGCTTGGGCGAAGAGCTGAAGGCGCGGGTCATCGGCGTGCATGAGGATGGTACGTTGAATTTGTCACTACGGCCACGGACCTACGAAGCCATTGACGATGATGCTGCCATGTTACTGGCTGCGCTACAACATTCGGCGGATGGTAAATTGGACTTCAGCGACAAGTCAGACCCAGCGGCAATCAAGGCTTACTTTGGTATCAGCAAGGGCCAATTCAAGCGCGCTATCGGCCACTTGTTAAAGGACCGGCAAATCACGCAACACGACGGCGCGCTCTGGTTGAATACCAGTGAGGCCACGACGGAAACGACTGACGAATCGGCGGAATAGCGTAAATGCGTCAGTTAGGGTTATGACAGTCGTTTCTGATAGCCACTGTCATAGCCGAGAGTGAAGCGAAATCCAGGTTCAGCCGGGAAATTTAGTCGTGCTTGTCGCTACTAAATTGGTGTCTTTGAGACGTAAGTTACGGCTCAAAGCAAGGTTCGAGACCGTACTTTAGCTCGGACCGGCCTTCCCCAGCGTTCCAACCTGGATTTCGCGCAAAGGCAGGCGGTAGTGAGGAGGGAAAGTCATGACCGAACTGGATAACCAAACGGCGGACTTTGCCCATTACCTGACAGTGGAACAGGGGCTGGCCGCAAACTCGGTTGCGAGTTATCGCCAAGAATTGCACAACTTTGCGCAGTACCTGGTCCCCCAACAGGTCACAGATTTTAAAAAGGTGGACCGCCTGCAGATCATGGCTTATCTGAGCCAACAAACGGCAGCGGGAAAATCACGAAATTCCGTGATCCATGCGGTCTCGGCCTTGCGAAAATTTTATCGCTACCTGATTCAGACCCATCAGCTGACGGAAAATCCCATGGCTAATGTGGCCGCCCCCAAGCACGCACAGCATTTGCCGGCGGTCTTAACGGTGGCCGAGGTCGACCGCTTGTTAGCGACGCCCGATACTAGTAATAAGTACGGGATTCGCGACCGGGCCATCTTAGAGGTCATGTATGCAACGGGCTTGCGGGTCAGTGAATTGGTGCACTTGAAGCTAGCGGACCTGCACCTGGAGATGGGGCTGATCCAAACGTTGGGTAAGGGTGACAAGGAGCGCATTATTCCCATCGGTGACGTGGCGGCGGACTGGATCGACCGGTATTTGCGGCAGAGCCGACCGGTGTTGTTAAAACAACGCACCAGTCCTTATTTATTTTTAAATGCCCACGGTGGCGGCCTTTCCCGCCAAGCCATTTGGCAAAAAATCAAGCATTACGTAGCACTTGCGGATATTCAAAAAGACGTGACGCCCCACACGTTGCGGCATTCGTTTGCCACCCACATTTTGGAAAACGGGGCGGACCTGCGGGTGGTGCAAGAACTGCTGGGCCACGCGGATATCACGACCACGCAGATCTACACCCACATTTCCAAGAAGCGGTTGCGAAACGTCTATGACCAGTACCATCCGCGCGCGTAATGTGGTAGTATAGCAGAATTGAACGGAGGCGGACCAATGTTACTCAAATATCGTAGTGATTATCAAAAAATTGCGATGGGCCTGCTCAGTTTGTTACCGACTTTCAAGGACTGGGACCGGTTGCAACGTGAGCTGGCCTGGTATCAAGACGGGCCGGACCGGACCCTGTACCTGTGGAAGGATGAACACGACGACTTTGCCGGTGTCTTGGGGACCGAAACGCAGGGCGATTTTTTGATCGTGCGGTTGATCACCTTAATGCCGGATAAACAACTGACCCGCAACACGTGGCAAATGTTGGACCAATTGGCGACGGCGGTGCCGACCAAGCGGTTGATGGGGACTTTAACGACCGCCAAGATTATTGCAAAATGGGAGTATCACCATGGACAAAGCCACGCAGAACGGGCAGCCACTGATTCAGGTCAGTGACTTTGAAGGCCCGCTGGATCTACTGTTACATTTAATTAAAACCAATGAAATGGATATTTATGATATCCGCATCTCTACGATTACCAGCCAATACCTGACCTACCTGCACCAGATGCAGACGCTGCGGTTGGACATTGCGGGGGAATACTTTGTGATGGCGGCGAACTTGATGGCCATTAAGGCCAAGCTGTTGTTGCCCAAGCCACAGACGGTCGATCCCGTTGATGAAGACGATCCCGGCGATCCCCGCGAAGAATTGGTCAATCAGTTGCTGGAATACCAGCGCTATAAGCAAGCGGCTCAGGAATTGAAGCAACGCGCCGCCGACCGTCAACAGCATTTCACCCGACCGGCGATGGCCGTGCCAGATACGGTGGCGTTGACCGTCGCGCCTGGGATTCGGCCAGCAGACTTGCAGAGTGCCTTACAGCGGCTGGTCCACCGGGCAATGGTGGCCAAGCCGGTCACACAGAGCATTCACCAGGAGCACTTTACCATCAAGAACCAAATGCAAACGGTGCTCCAGCGCCTGCAACAAGCGGCGGGGCCAATCGATTTCGACGGCCTGCTCGCCAAACAGCCGGTCATGGAAGAAATCGTGACCACATTTTTGGCCGTCCTCGAACTGGCCCGTCAACGGCAGGTCCGTCTGCAACAGGCGGGGCGGTTGGCACCGTTGCAAGTGAATTTTCTAAAAATGGAAGGAAGTTATACCCCCGATGTCACCTCTAGCACAGATTGAAAGTCTCCTGTTCGTCAGCGGTGATGAGGGGATTACCGTCGCTGACCTGGCTGCGGCCACGGGATTGATGCGGCCGGCCATTTTGGCGAGTCTGGAAAAGTTGGCGCAAAAATACGCGGCTGACACAGACTCGGCGTTGGAATTAATGGTCAATGACACTACCTATCGTTTAGTGACCAAGGCGGGTGTGGCACCGGTGATCAAGCACTACTTTGAAAATCCGTTAAGTACGAGCCTGTCGCCGGCGTCACTAGAGGTGCTGGCCATTATTGCGTATCGCCAGCCCATCACACGGATCGAAGTCGACGAGATTCGCGGCGTCCAGAGCGCCTCGACCGTGCAGAAATTGGTCTTGCGCCGCTTGATCGAAGACGCGGGGCGGCTGGATGAACCTGGGCGGCCGAAGTTGTATCGAACCAGCGATTATTTTCTCGACTACTTTGGGTTGCAGCAGCTGGCCGATTTACCACCGTTGCCCGCCGCAGCGACACCTAGCGATGCAACGACCGACGAAGGCGGCGATTTATTCTTACAGGCCTTTAACCAACAGCTCAACCAATCAGGAGATGAAAGCTAATTATGGAACGTTTACAAAAAGTCTTAGCCCACGACGGGGTCGCTTCACGGCGCCAGTCGGAAAAATTAATCATGAGTGGCCGGGTGCGCGTCAACGGCACCGTGGTCACGGAACTTGGCACCAAGGTCGGCGTCCACGATAAAATTGTCGTCGACGGGGTCCCGGTCACCAGCGAAGCCCCCGTGTACATCATGTTGTACAAGCCGCGGAGTGTGGTCTCCACAGCAAACGATGACAAGGGTCGTAAGACGGTGGTCGATCTCATTGAAAATGTGAGCCAACGGATCTATCCTGTGGGACGGCTGGATTATGACACGTCAGGGTTACTGTTGTTGACGAACGACGGGGAACTGGCCAACCGGTTGACGCACCCCAAGTACGAAGTCGAGAAGACTTATATTGCCAAGGTCACGGGAACACCCACCAACGATGCAATGAAGACCTTGCGCCAAGGCATCACGGTCGATGGCGAGACTTATGCGCCAGCTAAGGGGAAAATTATCAGTTCAGACCCGAAGAAGAAAACGGCGATCGTGTCGTTAACAATTCATGAGGGCAAGAATCATCAAGTTAAAAAGATGTTAGCTGCCATGAATCTTCCTGTAGAGAAATTAAAGCGGGAACAGTATGGTTTCTTAACGTTAAAGGGCTTAAACGCCGGTGATTACCGACCATTGAAGCCTGAAGAAGTAAAAGAATTGCGCAGATTGACCGGATTGGCCTAAAGTAAGCGGTTGACAGCCTGTGCATTTCTTAGTATATTATGATTGTAATAAAAAATTTGGTTCATCTTCAGGGCAGGGTGGAATTCCCGACCGGCGGTAAAGTCCGCGACCCGCGCGAGCGGTGGATTCGGTGAAACTCCGAAACCGACAGTATAGTCTGGTATGCAGAAGATGAGACGTTGCTTTTTGCGCAAACATTTTTTACGTAAATCCCAAGGTCTTGCCCTTCTGTGGTAAGGCCTTTTTCTGTGGTTTTATCACGAGATGACCGCAAGGAGGAACAAGTATCATGGAGAATAGTCACAGCGGGTTAAAGGTTCGATCAATGGTAGAAATGGCGCTGTTTGCAGGGTGTGCCTACGTCTTAATGTTCGTGTCGGTCCCCATCATTCCCATCGTGCCGTACATGAAGCTGGATCTCAGTGATCTGGTAGTCTTACTGGGCATGAGCCTGTTTGGTCCAGCCGGTGCGGTAATGATTGCGGCTGTTAAGGAATTGCTGTACTTTGTGTCGACCGGTATGGATATCGTGAACTTCATCGGCGTCTTGACGGCGTTCATCGCAGACATTGCTTACATTTTACCGATCAGCTACGTGCTGAAACGTAAGCAGGCGGGGGCCCAGCCTAGTTTTAAACGGCAAGTTTGGGCCGTGGTCGCCGGGACACTGACATTGACGGTGGTCCTATCACTGGCCAATTGGTGGGTCATTACGCCATTGTACCTGAAGGTCTGGGGCATGTCGCTGGGCTTACCGGTCAACAAGCTCATCTTGTTAGGGGTTATTCCATTTAACCTCTTAAAGGGTGTCATCTTGGGCATTCTTTTCATCCTGCTGAGTCGGCGGATGGCGCCTTGGTTGGCTAAGCATACGTTGTCATAAGTTAAATTATCATGAATTTTCGTGAATCAGGGGCTGGCACTATGCCGGTCCTTTTTCTATGGTAAACTGGGAGCAGACATTTTATGCATAGCCACACGGCACGGACTGGCCGCCTCCTGTTCGCCAAATATGAGCTGGAACGCGGTGGGCGGCGGGACGAGCCGAAAGGCGGTCTCGTCTCCTCGACTTTGAGCCGAGGACCGTGTCTCAAAGTCGCCAGTTCCCTAACCGGCATGAACCGCGCCACTAAGGGAACGCCCACGGCTGAGCTCATATTTGGCGAACTTCCGGCTACAGCGGTGGTTACTGATTGATGACTCATTTTTTACAGCAGGTGGCCTGCTATCCTAGCCAGTAGTTAAATTTAATCAAACTTGCAATCTCAAATGTCAAAAAACGAAAGGGGGCAACACCGTGGACGCCGTGGATTTAGGCCAATTATTAAGTGCACAGCAGAATCGCCGGATTCGGGTGATCGAAAATCTCTTGCGGGGTAAGAAAACGGTGTCGACCCTGTATTGGGGGCAACGCTACCGGCTATTGCCGTTGCTGAATCTGGATAAGCACCTGCAGCGTGGCGGACTGGACGATGCGATTCAAGAGCTGCAACACCGTGGCTGGGTCACCGTTGATACTGAGCAGTCGACGCTGCGCTTGACGGGAGAAGGCGACCAACAGCTGGCCGACCAGCCGTATTATCGGCCCGTGACAACACAACAATGGGTCAATTTGGACCTGGTGGCGGCGCGGCAACGGCTCCTGTTGGCCGTCCAGGTGACCTCGCAATTTGCCCACAGCACGGCGCGCTATTACCCCTTGGCAACGGATCAGGAAACGCGGCGGGCCGTGCGACAGTGGTTTCACCGACTGAAGAGTCCCACGCTAGCGCCACAATTGGGCGCGGCGTTGACGGCCAGTCTGCAACAGCTACCCAACCAAACAGCCGGTGTGGTGACTGACCAATTTACGGGCTTTGGCCAGCCGGGATTGACTAGCGAACAGTTGGCAGTGGCCAATCAGTGGACGACTTGGGAAGTCCGGCTGATGCAGACCGATGGGGTGGTTCAAATCGCCCTGGACGCGCGGCAAGCTGATCATCCGCTACATACATTGCTGGGACCATTATGGCAGGTGCCGATTTCCCGCAGTGCCCAAGCGACCTTAGCCGCCGTTGAATCGGGTGGGGACCTAGCCCGTGTGGCGACGATTCGAAAGATCAAGCTAAGCACGGTCCGTGAACATTTACTGGAAGCAGCCATCATGTCGCCACTGCAGGATTTTCCCTACGACCGCGTGTTGCCCGTTGCGGTTCGTCAGGATTTAGCGGCCGCACTGCAGGGGTCCGTGGACGATTGGCAGTACACAAATTTGCCGGCGGACTTACAGGCTAAATATGATTTCTTTTATTTTCGACTATTTGCTATCTGGCAGATCAAGGAGGCGACCGCGTGATGGAACCGTTGATGACCAGTTTGAAACGGGTCTTTGGTTTTGACCACTTTCGTTCGGGACAGGAACAGGCCCTGACCAGCTTGGAGGCCGGTCACGACACCTTGGCCATCCTGCCAACTGGGGCCGGAAAAACGTTGATTTATCAACTCTACGGTTATCGCCATCCGGGGTGCGTGCTGATTGTCTCCCCGCTATTGTCGCTGATGAATGACCAGGTCAATCGGATGCGCATGAGTGGGTTCAAACGAGCGGCGGCCATTACCTCACAGACGCCGTTTGGTGAGCGGCTAAGCATTTTGAATCATTTAAACCAATTGCAGTTCCTATTCTTATCGCCAGAAATGTTGGCGCAACCCCAAATGCTCGCACGCCTACAACAAATCACGCTCAGCTTACTGGTAGTCGACGAGGCCCACTGTATCGTGCAATGGGGACCGGATTTTCGTCCGGAATACTTGTTGTTGGGCGCCATTCGGGAAAAACTCCAACACCCATTGACGCTGATGTTGACGGCAACGGCGGGCCAGCAGACGCGTGCAGAAATTGCCAAGCAGTTGCGTAGCCACCCCCAGGTCGTCACGGAGTCGGTCAATCGGCCGAACATCTACTTAGATGTCGAAAACGTGGCGGACGAGGCGACTAAGCAGTCACGGTTACAGGACCTGGTGGCGCATTTACGGCGACCGGGCGTGGTGTATTTTTCCAGCAAACAGCAGGCCAGCGACACAGCACTGTGGCTACGTGACACGACCGGGGTGACCGCCGCTGCCTACCACGCCGGCTTAGACGCCGAGGACCGGTTCAAGATCCAGCAGCAGTTCATGGCAGGACAGTTGGACGTCATCTGTGCGACCAGTGCTTTTGGCATGGGCATCGATAAAGATGACGTGCGTTTTGTGATTCATTATCATTTGCCGGCCGACCTGGAAAGTTACGCCCAAGAGATCGGTCGCGCGGGCCGTGACGGGCAACCGAGTGTGGCCATCTTGCTGTATGCGCCGGGTGATGAGCAGTTGCCGTTAGCGTTGGGTCAGTCCAATCGGCCAGAGGTGGACACGATTCAGCGGTACTATGCCCACCCGAAGAATTTTGCAGCCGATGACCCGCAGATCCAACTGCTGGCTTTTTACCGGGATCATGGCATCAGCGAAGACGCCGTGATCCGGCTATTTGCCAGTCGTGAAAAGGAACGCAATCACGCGTTGGCTCAAATGCTGGCGTACGTGCGGACCGAAACCTGTTTGCGGGCCACCTGGCTGCAGGCATTCGACGAGACCAGTCCAGAACATACGGCTAGGTGCTGTGCGCCGGGCAATGTGGCGTTGGACTTGACGGCGCTGGGCCTGACGCGGCAACAACCAGCACCCACACCCGAGACCGTCCCTTGGCAGACACGGTTGGCACGGTTGTTTTAACAATGCCATTTGTCCCACAAAATCTCCCACAGAAGTCCCACAAATTTTAGATAAGCATGGAGAGATATTGTTAAGATATTCTAAGAAATCCCGGCATGGCACCATTTTAGGTAATTATAACTACCTAAAAAACTGTGCTCGTGGTACAATTACGGGTGAAAGTTTTTCAGGGAGGTTAGATGATGAGTCAGAAGCGTGACGATCAAACGTCGAAGGAACAAGAGTCCCACCCGTGGGATCAATCGTTTGCCGATGATCGCGACGATCAGGGTAACCTGTCACGAACGAAAATGCGGCGGCAAAATCACAGCAATACGATGGTTACGGTCATTTTAGTTGCGATTATCATTGTGATTGCTGCAGCATCATTGGTTTACGGCTTGGCGCGTCAAAGCGCAGTCAATCGGCCACAAAATACGGAAAAGGTGGCGGCTAGTTCCTCCAGCTCATCCAGTAAGGCCAAAAGTTCGAGTCACAAGAAGAAAAAGTCTGCCTCAAAGCAGTCTTCTTCGACTGTGGCCAGTTCACCTAAGAAATCTACGACGTCAACCACAACTGCTAGTTCAGCACAAACGACTAGCAGTTCTTCGGCTACCACTAGCGCAGCAGCACAAAGTAGCACGACCACGAGTACCAGCAGTAGTCAGGCTAGCAGCACGACCAGCAGTTCAACGACCGGTTCCAAGTACGCCACGGTCGAATCTGGCCAAGGCGTCTACCGTGTCGCCACCAATGCGGGTATCTCCGTGGATAAGTTGTTGGCATTGAACGGTCTGTCTTCCGGTGCCTCGCTACATCCAGGACAGAAGTTACGGGTTCGCTAAGCGTTTAAAATTTTTTTGATAGGAGTTTGGTTTTCATGGAGAAACAAGGTTTGCAAGTAGCCATTGATGGCCCCGCATCGGCCGGTAAGAGCACGGTTGCGAAGATCGTGGCCCAACGTTTTCACTACATTTATTGTGACACGGGGGCAATGTACCGGGCGATTACCTGGAAAGTCTTACAAGAAGGGGTCGGTCTGACTGACGAGGCTGCTGTGAAGCGCCTGTTAGACCAGATCACGATTCGCTTTGAGCCAGGGACACCAGAACAAAAGGTGTTCGTTGACGACACCGAGGTCACCTTGGCGATTCGCCAACCAGATGTGACCAATTCCGTTTCTGCCGTTTCTGCTTTACCAGCGGTGCGGGCCGAATTAACGGAACGGCAACGGCAAATCGCTGACGCCGGTGGCATCGTCATGGACGGTCGCGATATTGGCTCGACGGTCTTGCCTAAGGCTGAAGTGAAGATCTTCTTGGTGGCTAGTGTTGACGAACGGGCCCAACGACGGTTGAAGGATAACGCCGCTAAAGGAATCGATACGCCACTCGCGACGCTTAAGCATGAAATCGAAGAACGCGACCGCAAAGACTCCACCCGGAAGGTCTCACCATTGACCCAAGCGGCAGACGCAATCCGCTTGGATACCACGTCTATGAGCATCGAACAGGTCGCAGATAAGATCGCAGAAATCATCCAGAAAAAAGAATCCTAGAGAAATAGGCATTTTACTAGCTTTTACTAGCATAATCAGCTAAAATAGTATATAGAGTTGTCGCAAGGAGGAAAAATTCGCATGAGTGAAAATGGCACGAGTCAAAACAATGAAAATAACGATCTGTTAGATGCTTTAAACAGCATCGACACCGTTAAAGTTGGTGACGTTGTTAAGGGTGAAGTCTTAGCAATCGATGATGACCAACAAGCAATCGTTGGGATTGCTGATACTGGCGTTGAAGGGGTTGTTCCCAAGAAGGAACTCTCAACTAAGCCAGTTGACGATATTAAAGAAGTAATTAAAGTCGGGGACGTTATGGACCTCGTCGTAATTTCTAAGATCGGTTCCGATAAGGAAGGCGGCAGTTACTTACTGTCACAACGTCGTTTGGAAGCCCGTAAGGTTTGGGACGACATCCAAAAGGAATTTGAAGCAGGTCACACGTTGACTGCCCCTGTTACCCAAGTGGTTAAGGGTGGTTTAGTGGTTGACGCTGGTGTGCGTGGATTCGTTCCTGCATCCATGGCTTCTGATCACTTCGTTGAAGACTTATCTCAATTCAAGGGTCAAACCCTGGAATTCAAGATTGTCGAAATCGAACCTAGTGAAAACCGTCTGATCTTGTCTCACCGGGCCATTGTTGAAAAGCAACGCGCTGCCCAAAAGGAAGAGATCATGTCTAAGTTAACTGCTGGGGACATCGTTGAAGGTAAAGTTGCGCGTTTGACCAACTTTGGTGCCTTCGTTGACCTTGGTGGCGTTGATGGGTTAGTTCACGTTTCAGAAATCGCCTTTGAACGGGTTGAAAAGCCTAGCGATGTCTTGAAGGTGGGCCAAGAAGTTAAGGTTAAGGTCTTATCTGTAGACCCAGACCGTGACCGGATTTCCCTTTCCATCAAGCAAACCTTACCAGAACCTTGGGACGGTATCGAAGAAAAGGCCCCTCAAGGCAGTGTCTTGGACGGGACTGTTAAGCGCCTGACTAGTTTTGGTGCCTTCGTTGAAGTCTTCCCAGGTGTTGAAGGTTTGGTTCACATTTCTCAAATTTCTCACCAACACATCGCAACGCCTGCTGACGTTTTGAAGGTTGGTCAAGAAATCAAGGTTAAGGTCTTAGATGTTCGTCCAGACGATCACCGTTTGGCATTGTCCATCAAGGCTTTGGAAGAAAAGCCACAATCAGCTGACGATTCTTCTGAAAACCACAGCAACAACAACCGGAGCCGGAACAATGGCGGTAACAACCGTCGTCGTAACAACCGGAACAGTGCGGAAACTTCAACGGCTAACGCCCCAGAAGAAAGCACCGGTTTCTCTTTAGGTGACCTCATTGGGGACAGCTTGAAGAAAGATATGGAAGATAACGAAAACAACTAATACGTTTGGTTGAAGAGGGTTTGGAACGGAACTTTGTTGGTTTCGTTCTGAACCCTTTTCATGTCACCTGACGTTATTTTGAAAAGGAGGGATTTATTGTGGCATTTCCAATTGTTGCCATTGTTGGCCGGCCAAACGTGGGTAAATCAACGTTGTTCAATCGTATCGCCGGCGAACGGATCTCCATCGTTGAAGATACGCCTGGGGTCACTCGTGATCGGATCTACACCCATGCCGAATGGCTGGGAACCGAATTTCGGATGATCGATACCGGGGGAATTGACCTCGGCGATGAACCATTTTTAACGCAAATTACCCAACAGGCCGAAATCGCGATCGATGAGGCGGACGTCATCGTCTTTATCGTGAGTGCACCTGAAGGCGTGACGGATGCTGATGAAAAGGTCGCTAAGATCTTATATCGGGCCGACAAGCCGGTTATTTTAGCCGTTAACAAGGCGGATAATCCCGAGACCCGAGAAACGGTCTATGACTTTTATTCACTGGGTTTTGGCGATCCATACCCTGTTTCTGGGGTTCATGGGCTTGGCCTGGGGGATCTGTTGGACGCCGTGGTCAAGGAATTCCCAGAAGACGATGGGGCGCCTAAGGACGACTCCATTCGCTTCAGTCTGATTGGTCGGCCAAACGTGGGGAAGTCCTCACTGGTCAACGCCATGTTGGGGGAAGACCGGGTCATTGTCTCTAACATTGCCGGTACCACGCGTGACGCAATCGATACCAAGTTCACGGCCGACGATACCAAGTTTACGATGGTCGATACGGCCGGGATTCGTAAGCGTGGAAAGGTCTACGAAAACACCGAGCGTTACAGTGTCATGCGGGCCATGCGCGCCATTGATGATTCAGACGTGGTCTTGGTCGTCTTGAACGCCGAAGAAGGCATTCGGGAACAGGATAAGCGCGTTGCCGGCTACGCCCATGAGGCGGGCCGGGGAATCATTATCTTGGTCAACAAGTGGGACACCTTGAAGAAGGACAACCACACGCTGACGGACTTCCAGAACCTGATTCGTCAAGAGTTCCAATACCTGAGCTACGCGCCAATCGTCTTCGTTTCGGCCAAGACGGGGCAACGGCTAGATCAACTCCCAGCGATGATCAAACGGGTCTCTGAAAACCACAACAAGCGGGTCCAATCCGCAACGCTGAACGACGTCATCATGGACGCCATTGCGCTGAACCCAACGCCGTCCGACAATGGCAAGCGGCTTCGGGTCTACTATGGGACACAGGTAGCGGTTGCGCCGCCAACCTTCGTGGTCTTCGTCAACGATCCGAAGATGATGCACTTCTCTTACGAGCGATTCTTGGAAAATCAGATCCGGGAACACTTCGATTTTGAGGGGACACCGATCCACTTGATCGAGCGGGCACGGAAGTAGGGAAACGGGCTTTGTGCCAGCATTTTCGCCATATTTTAATGATTTCTTAGTAAAAACAGCGTTTCTACAAGTTTTCTTACTAAAAAATGGCGTTATCCCTTGTCATATAAGGCTTCCTGTGCTATCTTTGATAAAGAAATGATGCGGTTGACCGTATTTGTTTCATCATTTTTGGACCACTCAAAAATGATCACTAGATGGCATTCATCTAATCTTCTATTCAGGAGGTGAATTCAAAATGGCAAACAAAGCACAATTGGTTAGCGATGTTGCAACTGCAACTGGCTTAACTAAAAAGGACGCAACTGCTGCAGTTGATGCAGTGTTCGATTCTGTCCAAGCAACTTTAGCTAAAGGCGAAAAGGTTCAATTGATCGGCTTTGGTAACTTTGAAGTTCGTGAACGTGCAGCTCGTAAGGGCCGTAACCCACAAACTGGACAAGAAATCCAAATTCCTGCAAGCAAAGTACCTGCATTCAAGCCAGGTAAAGCTTTAAAGGATGCTGTTAAGTAATTACGCTTAATTATTTGACGCCTAAAAAGAGTCAGTGCGGTGTTTGCCGGGCTGGCTTTTTTGTGGTGCTTAACCATTTTGATGGGTCAACTGCAATGTCGGCGAACCGTTAAGCCCCACTTCTGTGTGAATGGTGGTAAGATGGTGAGTGCTGGTTAAGTCGCATTATGATACACAGAAAAATTGGAGGCGGGTTATGAGTTACGCAGAAACGGCACTGGACCAATTGGAAAAGGGACAACTAGAGGCGTTCAAGAAGCAATACGCGTTGTCCTTGCGCCACGACGATGACGATACCCTGTTTAGCTTGGGCGAGGAACTGTACTCCCTGGGCTTTCTCAATCAGTCTCGCCGGATTTACGAAAAATTATTGAAGAAATATCCCGATGAAGATGAGTTACGTACAAACTTGGCCGACATCGCCATTGACGAAGATAAGAACGACGAGGCCCTGGATTACCTGAACCAGGTCAAGCCGGATTCACCAGCCTACGTGGAATCCTTGATGGTGGCGGCCGACTTGTATCAGACCCAGGAGTTGTTCGAGGTCAGTGAACAAAAGCTCCTGACGGCGAAAAAATTGGCCCCTGACGAGCCAGTCATCACGTTTGCCTTGGCGGAATTATATTTCACCATGCGGGAGTTTAGAAAGGCCATTCCGCTGTATTTAGACCTGATTACGGCCGGTACCACCGAGATGTCCAGGGTCAACCTAGTGGAACGGCTGGGTGTTGCCTATGCCAACGCTGGGCGCTTTGAACAGGCCATCGGCTACCTCAAGCAGATTCATCCGGGGGACATGACGCCGGATGTGAAGTTTGAAACAGCGTTCACTTACCTGCAGCTCAAGGAACGGCCGACCGCCATTCGCCTCTTTGAGGAGTTGAAAGACAGCGACGCGCACTACACCTCGCTGTACCCGTACCTGGGACAGGCGTTAGAGGCCGAGAACCGGTTACCTGAGGCGCTCAAGGCGCTACAGGAGGGCCTGGGCGTGGATCAATACAACGAGAAGCTCTGGCTACAGGCGGCCCACGTGGCGACGCGACTGGACGATGAGGCGTTGGCTGAGAAATACCTGACGCACGGCCATCAACTGGATAGCGACGACCTCAGTGCCGTGATTCAGCTGAGTAACCTGTACGTTAAGCAGGAGCGTTGGCAAGAAAACGTGGACTTGGTCCAACCATACGTGAAGAGTGACGACGCTGATCCGCAGTTGTACTGGAACCTGGCCATTTCCGCGGAGCACCAAGAGGACTTTGCGGCGGCTCGGAAATACTACGACGCGGCCCAACCATTCTTCATGGACCAGGCGGACTTCTTGAAGCCGGCCATTTACTTCTACCGCGAAGAAGGGGCCAGCGACCAGGTCATCAAGCTGCTACACGCTTATTTACAGGTCGTTCCAGACGATGATGAAATGGCGTTGCTGCTGGAAGGTTATGAAGATTAAACGGACGAAGAAGGTCTCAAACGGGACCTTCTTTTTGTTAGAGCAACGACACAATAATTACTTTAACTTAGGACAAACAAACAAAAGCAACCGCAAAACCCGCGGTTGCCAACCCAGTCCTTAATGTTTTAGTTTGCCCAGCCAACCTTTTTTCGGTACCTGGAACGAGAAGCCTTCGCCCAACGCTTCATTCACATTGATGACTGACACGAAGGCCTTAGGGTCATGATGCTCAATGATCTGCCGGAGTCGGTGGAGCTCACTGGGCGCCACGACCACGTACAGCATCTTGCGTTTTTGATGGGAATAGCCACCTTCGCCATCGATCAGGCTCACGCCGCGTTCTAGTCGTGCCATGATGTCGTCCGCAATTTCTTGATGGTTCGGCGAGATCACGATGACCCCGCGGGCCGCATACGCGCCTTCCTGAGTGAAGTTGACGATGCGCGCGAAGATGTAGGAATAAATCAGCGTGTAGGCCATGTGCTGCACGTCAATGTAGACCAATGAGACCAGCAGGACGACGACATCCAGATAGAGGAGTGTTTTTCCCATAGGCACGCCGCGGAACCGCTCGAAGATTCTGGCAATGATATCCGTGCCGCCAGTCGTCCCGCCATAACGGTATAGCAGGCCGGAGCCAAAGCCACCAATGATGCCGGCACCTAGCGCCGATAGCAGGAGATCGCCGTGCAGCTGAATGACGAAGGGGACGCGTTGCCAGATCCACAAAAACAGCGACAACATAATGGTCCCGTAAATCGTGTAGATCAGCGATTGCCGACCGAGAAACCGCCAGCCAATCAAGATGAGGGGGACGTTGATCAAAATCGTAGAGTAGGCGGGGTCAATCCCAAATAACGCGCGGAAAATCAGGGTGATCCCCGAAATCCCGCCATCGGCCAAATGGTTTGCGATGTTAAAAAAGACCAACCCGAAAGCAAACATCGCACACCCTAAACCGATCATGCATAAATCAAGTAGACGAACTGACTCGTCTTGTGATGCCATAAGACTCACTCCCAACGGTAAAAGTACTGTCATCATCATAGCACAGCGGCTCGCCGCGATGTGACAAAACTCTTGACCACAACTAGACAATTTAGCCGGAGTGTCTACCGCTCAGAGCGGTGGTGGCTAGCAGATTATCGCCAGCAATCTAGATTCGGTAAAATTTTGTCTGGTCACCTGGCAAAAGAGCCAATGCAATTCAATTTCACCGTAGAATCTGTTAGACTGGCATAGTGAGTAAAAATCGAAAATAACTGGCAGAAGGGTGAGCAAATTGAAGCTAAATCAGTTACCACATGAATTTGAATTGGCCCGGCCGGTTCTCCAGACCATTGAGCAGGCCGGCTATGAGGCCTATTTCGTCGGTGGCAGCGTTCGTGACACCATCTTGGGTAAAGACATCCATGACGTGGACATCGCCACCAGCGCGTATCCTAATGAGATTAAAGGCCTATTCAAACGGACCGTTGATACTGGTATTGAACACGGCACGGTCATGATCCTTGACCACGGCACCGGCTACGAGACCACGACGTTTCGTTCAGAGTCGACCTATACCGATTTCCGGCGGCCGGACCAGGTGACGTTTGTCCGCTCGTTAAGTGAGGACCTGAAGCGGCGGGACTTTACCATCAACGCCTTGGCCATGAAGGAAGACGGCGAGGTCATTGACCTATTTGACGGTCTGGCTGACCTGGAACACCACCAGATTCGCGCCGTGGGTGACGCCCAAGAGCGATTCCACGAAGACGCTTTGCGCATGATGCGAGCGGTCCGCTTTGCCAGTCAGTTAGACTTTCAAATCGTGCCAGCAACCCGCGACGCCATTACAGATCACGCGCAGCTGTTGGCCAAAATCGCGGTTGAACGCACTCAGGTAGAATTGTTAAAGATGCTGATGGGCCGCGCACCACAACGCGGCTTGGCGGACTTCATGGATACAGGTCTGTGGCAACATTGTCCAGACTTTGCGGATCATGAGGCGGCGTTACGAGAGCTCACGCAGCAATTGACACGGGGCGTCTCTAGTGAAACGGCTGCGTGGACGCTGTTGGCGACAAAATTTGGACTGACGAGTACCGCCATCACGTCGTTCTTGAAACATTGGAAGACTGCCAACCAGACGATCACAGCCGTGCAGACGGCGAGTCGCGCCGCCACATTACTACTGGCGGGTGAGTTAAATGCCTGGCAGCTCTATCAATGTGGCGCTGACCTGGCTCCTGTGGCCAACGAGGTCGCCGTCATCTTGGGCGCCCCAGACCGCCACCAGCAGTTACAGGCGGCGCTGGCGGCATTGCCAATTCATCAGAAGAAGGAACTGGCCGCCACGGGTCGCGACCTGATGCAGGCTGGTGTGCAGCCGGGACCGCAGTTGGGCGCCATCTTAGGCGACTTAGAATATCGCGTGGTGACCGGCGAGCTGCCCAACGAAACAGCGACCCTAGTGGCACACATCAACGCCAAACAGTAATTTTAGAATAAGAGAGTGAAGCTATGCAAACCTTACGCGCGGAAAATCTACACCGAACTTACGGTGAAAAAACGCTATTTGATAATTTGAATTTTATTATTAACGAACACGACCGCATCGGTCTGATTGGGGTCAACGGCAGTGGGAAAACCTCGCTGCTGAATACCTTAGCCGGCGTCAGCAATGAACAATCTGGGGAGATCAATACCCCCAAGGACTATACGATTGGCTACCTGACGCAGGCCCCTGACCTCGACCAAAACCTGACCGTCATGGATGCTGTATTCTCAGGAGATCAAAAGGTCTTCGTGACGATTCGCCGGTACGAAGCAGCGCTGGCGGCTTACGGGGCGCACCCGGATGATGCCAAGGCGCAACAGCGGTATTTGGACGCCGAAGCGCAGATGAATGAAGAAGAGGCCTGGACTGCCGAAAGCGATGTTAAGACCATTCTGACGCAGTTGAAGATCACCGACCTGTCCCAGTCCATCAAGACCATGTCTGGGGGACAAATCAAGCGGGTGGGCTTGGCCCAAGTCTTAATTCAATCGCCAGACCTCCTTTTGCTGGACGAACCTACCAACCATTTGGACTTCGACTCTATTGCTTGGCTCCAGCAGTATCTGGCCAACTACAAGGGGGCCTTACTGGTCGTGACCCATGACCGGTACTTCCTGGACCAAATTGCCAACCAAATCTGGGAACTGGACTTCGGTAAGCTCTACCAATACCCCGGCAACTACCAAGCCTACGTTCAAGAAAAGGCCGAACGCGTTAGCCAAGAGGCCGAAGCTGACCAGAAGCAACAACAGCTGTACAAAAAAGAGCTGGCCTGGATGAAGGCGGGGGCCAAGGCCCGGTCCACCAAGCAACAGGCCCGGATCAACCGGTTCAACGACCTCGCTAGCAACGTGGGCACCCGGCAGACCCAAAGCAACGTCTCCATCTCGCTGGGCCAACAACGGCTGGGCAAGAAGGTCATCGAACTCAAGGACGCGAACCTCAAGTTAGGCGACCACGTCATTTTAAAGGACTTCAATGACCTGATTCAGGGTGGCGAGCGCATCGGAATTAGTGGGGAAAACGGGGCCGGCAAGTCCAGCCTACTCAACGTGATTGCCCAACGCCTGCCACTGGATTCCGGCATCGTGACGGTGGGTGAGACCGTTAAAGTGGCCTACTACACCCAGCAGATTGAGCCAATCCCTGAAGACAAGCGCATGATCAATTATCTGTCCGAAGTCGGCCAAAACGTGACCGATAAGGCTGGCAATTCCGTGAGTGTTACCGAACTGCTGGAACAATTCCTGTTCCCCCGGTTCATGCACGGTACGCTGATTCGCAAGCTCTCCGGTGGGGAAAAGCGGCGGCTCTACCTCTTGAAGCTCCTAATGGAACAGCCCAACGTTTTATTGCTGGATGAACCAACCAACGACTTAGACATTAGCACACTGACCGTGTTGGAAGACTACATTTCTCAGTTTGCCGGCACCGTGATCACGGTTTCTCATGACCGGTACTTCCTGGATAAGGTGGCCGACCGGCTGTTGATCTTTACCGGCAACGGGCAGATCAAACGGTATTCCGGGCGCTTCAGTAGCTACCTGGCCGACGCGCAAGCGCAAAGCAAGCACGCGACCAAGGCGGAGAAGCCGAAGCCAGCCGAAAAACCGGCGGAGAAGGCCGACGCCCCGAAGAAGAAGGTCAAGCTGACCTACGCGGAACAAAAAGAATGGGAAGGCATTGAAGGCGAAATTGACGGCCTAGAGGACAAGAAATCTAAGGTCCAAGCCGACATGAACGCCAACGGCGCCAACTATGATAAGCTGGCCGATCTCCAGGCACAACTCGATGACCTGGACCACCAACTTGATGACAAGATGACTCGCTGGGAATACCTCAGTGAGTACGCAGAATAGGGAGGCAATGGCGTGTTAGAAGAGGCTTATTTGAATTTAGCAAAAACCGTGTTGACTGAGGGCCACGAAAAAACGGACCGCACTGGCACGGGGACCATCAGCCTGTTTGGCTACCAAATGCGGTTCAACCTGCAGGAAGGGTTCCCGTTACTGACCACGAAGAAGGTGCCCTTCGGTCTAATCAAATCTGAACTATTGTGGTTCTTGCGTGGGAATACGAATATTCGGTTTCTCCTGCAACACCACAACCACATTTGGGACGAGTGGGCCTTCCAACGCTACGTTGAGAGCCCCGATTATCACGGGCCTGACATGACGGACTTTGGGCGGCGTTCTTTGGTCGATGCGGACTTTAATCAGCAGTATCAAGCCGAGAAGACAGCCTTCTGTGACAAGATCGTCAATGACCAGGCATTCGCTGAACACTACGGTGACCTCGGCCTGGTCTACGGAAGTCAGTGGCGCGCTTGGCAGGGCCACAACGGCGAAACGATCGATCAACTGGCCAACGTCATCGACACGTTGCGGACCCACCCAGATTCTCGGCGGATGATCGTTTCGGCTTGGAACCCAGCCGACGTGCCATCCATGGCGCTGCCACCGTGCCACACACTGTATCAGTTCTACGTCAATGACGGTAAGCTGAGCTGCCAGCTGTACCAACGCAGTGGCGACATCTTCTTAGGAGTGCCGTTCAACATCGCCAGCTATGCCCTGTTGACGTCACTGATTGCCAAAGAGGTCGGCCTAGAAGTGGGTGACTTCGTGCATACGCTAGGTGATGCGCACATTTACAAGAACCACATTGCTCAGGTGAAGACACAGCTGTCACGGACGCCTAGTGCGGCCCCACAGCTGTGGTTGAATCCGGAAAAGTCCAGTATCTTTGATTACGACATGCAGGATATTAAGGTGACGGGATACAATCCGGCACCCGCAATCAAGGCCCCCGTGGCCGTTTAGCTGAAGGAGGCGTCACGATGTTAATCTTTTTATGGGCCGAGAGTCGCGGCCGCGTTATTGGGTTTCAGGGAAATCTGCCCTGGCATTTACCAGCCGACATGCACTACTTCAAGACTGTCACGACGGGCAATACGATTGTGGCGGGCGCGAAGACGTTTGCGTCCTTCCCGGGCTTATTGCCCAACCGGACCAACGTCATCGTCAGCCACCGACCAGCCAGTAATTTTCCGGCCGATGCGGTCGTCTTAAATTCACTAGACGCCGTACGGCAATACGCCGCTGAACGACCGACGGAAAAAATCTTCGTCGTGGGTGGGGCACAGATCTTTGCGGGACTGGTCGATGACGTTGACTACCTGTACCGCACGGACATCGATGCTGGCTTTGACGGCGACACCTGGATGCCGGCTATCGACTACGGCAAGTTTCAGCTGATCGACCGCCAACCTGGGCGTCGCAACGAGAAGAACCCGTACGACTTTACGTTTGAACAGTACCAACGTCTGTAAGCTATCCGTCACAGACGTTGGCTGCGGACAATAAAACGACGTCACAATCCTATACCAGTTGGGATTGTGACGTCGTTTAGTTTGCGATTCCGTTTTAAGCGTAAAACAAGATGGAAAAGTACATTAAAGCGGTGCCCAGCATGACAAACAGGTGCCAAATGACGTGGCCAAACGGTACGCCCTTGAAACTGTAGATCACGGCGCCAACGGTAAAGGCGACTCCGCCGAAGAACAAGAGGGTGAACCCCACTGGCCCTAAGCCCACGTACAGCGGCTTGATGCCCATCAGGCACATCCAGCCCATGATGACGTAGATGACGGTGGATAGCTTTTGCATTTTCCCCAGCCAGATGGCCTTGTAGATGATGCCACAGACGGCCATGGCCCAGATGATGCCGAACATGGTCCATCCCAGGGCACCACCCACGACCAAGAGGCTAAAGGGCGTATAGGTACCAGTAATCAACAAGTAGATGGCACAATGGTCAAATATTTGAAATACGTGGCGCCCGCGGGTAAAGTACAAACTGTGGAAGAGGGTAGACGCCAGGTAGAAGAGCACCAAGATGGCGCCATAGATGGCAAAGGTCGTCATCCGCAGCGCACCGCCCTTGGCGTGAGCCTGTAGCAACAAGATCACCAAGCCGGCGATGCTCAGTGCCGCGCCGATGCCGTGGGTGGCGGCGTTGAGGACTTCATTGACGATTTGGTAGGTGTGGCTTCGTTCTTTAATCACACAACATGTCTCCTTCGACTTTTTAGTTAGCGTACCACGTTGGCGCGGCCCGCCGCAAGTGGTGATTGCCAGTGACGGCGCCCAATTTTTGCGGTGGCAAGTTTAGTTTTCTTTAAAAGCCCGTGCGACTTCAACAACATTTACTGAAAAATACTGGCAATTCTGCTATACTATTACCGTATGTTTCATTACGCACTTTGCAGCACAAACCAAAATTTCTGGTCAGAAAGAGTGGGATAACCATGGCGAAAATTAAGATTGTCACGGATTCATCTGCCGGCCTTACCGAGCAGCAGATTCAGGATTATGACATCACCATTATCCCGTTAACGGTCATGATTAATGACACGATTTACGTTGAACGGGAATCCATCACAAATAAAGAATTTATTGATAAAATGAAAACGGCAAAGACGTTGCCTAAGACGAGCCAGCCACCACTGGGTAAATTTGTGGAAACCTTTGACAAGCTGGGCGAAGACGGTAGTAGCGTCATTTGCTTCAACATGTTAGCCGCTATCAGCGGAACGGTCCACACGGCTGAACAAGCCGCACAGCTGTCCAAAACGGACGTGACCGTAGTCGATAGCCAATATACCGACCAAGCACTGGCTTTCCAAGTCGTCGAGGCGGCAAAGCTAGCGGCCGAAGGTGCCGACAAAGATGCCATCTTGAAACGGGCCGAAGCCGTCCGGGACCACACCAAGTTGTTCATGGGCATCGTGACTTTGGAAAACATCCTCAAGGGCGGCCGCTTAAGTCGCGCGGCAGGCATGTTGACCTCGCTCTTGAACATTAAGATCGTGCTGCAGGTCACCGGTGGCGAGCTGAAGATTCGGGCCAAGGGCCGGGGCATGAAGACCATCGACCGTTACTTTGACAAGGTTTACGACCAGATCAAACAAACACCCAACATCAAAGCCATTGGAATCTCCCATGTTGAGGCGTTTGACTCCGTCGACAAGATTCAAAGTCACCTCAAGGAACTGTTGCCGGGTCAAGACGTCCTGGTTCGCGAGACGGTCCCCATTATTGCGACGCATGGGGGCCCTGGGGCATTTGCCTTAATGTATTACACGGACCCAACCAAATAAATTGCTAATCGAGGAAGAGGTGGCCGCACGCCACCGCTTTTTCTTTATCCCGAGGGGGAACTTTTAAAATGAAATTCAAAAATATCAGTAAGATTATTGGGGTAACCTTACTTCTTGCATTGATCGTTCTAGCGGCACTGACGTACTGGCATCCAGGTGCGCGAACGACACTGTCGACTAAGGAGATGCCCAGCAATCGCCGCTCGACCGTGCGCATCGTGGCTCTGGGAGATTCATTGACGGAAGGCGTCGGTGACCCGCAAAAGGCCAAGCAAGGCGGCTACACCGGGCGACTCAAGACCATGATTCACCGGCGTGACCGCGTCAAGGTCGTCATGCACAATTTCGGTAAATCCGGCGACCGAAGCGACCAGATCGAACAACGCCTGGTCGACAGTAAGACCCAACAAGCGCAAGTGAAGCGCGCTCAGGCCATCACGTTGACGGTCGGGGGAAACGATTTACTGCAGACGCTGACCAAAAACGTCACCATCAACCAGCAAACCAAGTTGGACAGCCAGTTGGACACGGCTGAAGCGGCCTACCAACAGAAGCTCAAGCACTTGATTCAGACGATTCGCCAGTACAACCCGCAAGCACCGATCTTCCTCTACAGCATTTACAATCCCGTTTACGTGTACTTCGCCAACCTGGACCAGATCACGTCAGCCGTGGACAATTGGAACCGCGCCACGACGCATACTGCGACGAGTTTCAAACGACTTCACATGGTCGACATCAACCAGGCGTTGTCGGACGGCCAGTACAAGTCCGTGACCCAACAGGCCCAGCTTAAGCGTAATGCGCAAAAATCTAATGACGGTAAGATTTCAAGTGCTAGCTTGCAGGAATTGATCTTGGCCAGCAATGCCAGTGACGAGCTCAACAACTACTTGTCCCCGGCCGACCATTTTCACCCGAACGCCAAGGGCTACCGGTTAATGACCCGCTACGCCTTCAAGCAAATGCAAGCGCACCAGCAACAGTGGTTACTGAAATAAGGAGGAACAAACTATGCAACGTCACTCAGCCCCAAAGCCTACCCGTAACTGGTGGAAATGGGGGTTCATCGCGCTCGTGGCCGTCTTATTGGTCACGACCGTTACCGTCGGGGTCAAGGCCCTGATGCCGACACAGGTCCCATCCACAGCGAAGGTGACCAAGAACACGACCAACATCAACGTGAGCCTGAACAAGAAACAGGTCAACGCCTTGGCAGACTACTACGTCAATAAGTCGCTACAAAACTCAGCGGTCAAGTACCGTTTTCAGGTCACGGATCACGCCTTGATCTCCGGCTCGACGAAAGTCTTGGGCGCCAACGTGAACTTCGTTTTACTCTTGAAGCCGACCGTGTTATCCTCAGGAGACGTCCAATTAAAGGCGGAGAAATTATCAGTGGGGGCCTTACCCGTACCGATTAGCTTCGTAATGGGCTACATCGCCAAGAATTACCCGCTGCCTAATTGGGTCGCCATGGACACCAAGCAAGAGACCATCACCTTACATTTGACCGCCATCGGCAATGGCAAGAAGCTATCCTTTGCGGCCAAGAAGATTGACTTATCCGGCGCCGGGAAGTTCGTGTTCCAGGCCCGCATCCCCAAGGATTAGGAGGCAACTAATGCCCAAAACGTTTTATCAATTTTTAATGACCCAACGCAACCCAGAAAGCTACGATCCGGTGGCAACCTTCGCCAACAACGCCTTTCTGGACAGCGCCTTTCCCAAGCAGGAAACGAACTTTGATCCGTTGTCCAAGTACTTGGAAGAAAACGCGCCATATCTGCCATCGATGACGATTTTCGATGACGCTTGGCAGATGTACTTGGCTTCATTGGCTTAACTGAGACAGGAATCCGTGGTGATGAGCTGCGGGTGCCTGTTTTTTGTTTGGGGCCGGAGTACGAAAAATTCAAAGCTGCGGAAGATTGTGTGGTTATTTAATTGGCGGGATAGTAGGGTTAGGTAACAGACGCATTCGTCACGAAAAGAAGATGACGTCCTGAAAAAAACGAGGATGTCATCTTCTTTTTGAGCTATATTTCAATCTGGTTAGTTACTAGGGACTGACATCGTTAGTTAACAGTGCTTTTATATCTGATGATATTTGTAGATTTTACTGTTAATTTCTTTTATTTTGAAGGGAAACAATCTGATTTAATTATGGGTGAACGGAGACTGGTAACCTGCGTGAAAATCAAGTTCTAAAAAAATTGGAATAGTATCCTACAAAACTTCCTTGCCAAATAGGGTGATGTCATGAAGAAAACAGATAATTGGAAATTCATTTTAACTATTTTTTAAAGAGGTTTTCTCGAAGCTTTTATGCCTTATTTCTAGTGGTAATCATTACTGATATTCTATACACAATTGGCATTACAACACTACCAGCATACGCTGCAAGGATCGTTGTTCACCCAGGCTCTAGTATCGTAAGGGTTCTAACCACCATAGCGATTTTAAGCTTGCTTATTTATGGGGCTCACGTTGTCGGAATTTATTTTCAGGGGAAGATTGCCCAACTGACTTTTGACTTTCGCTTTGATTATGTTCCTATTTTTTCAAAAAGAATTTTTTCTTGGCCCCAGCAGAAGATTGACTCTGTCGAGGGAAAGATGATCATTGATCAAGCTTACGAGTCTATCTATAACGGTGCAAACGTTGGGATCGAAGCAGTTATTGATCAAACCATATTAGTTTTAAGATATTCGCTACAAATCATTTCTCTATTAGTATTAATGGGACTTCTCAGTATTTGGCCAGCGATTGTTGTCCTTTCTTTAAATATATTCGGTTATTTAATGCAAAGCCTAGGGAATCGCTGGTACGCAAACCATAAGAATGCACAAAATAGGATTACCAGTTACCAAGAATACTTTTCTAGAACGCTAATGGCACGTGAGAACGGCAAGGATATTCGGCTATTTGGCATGGTGCCTTTGTTTCATCACTACCAGAAAAATTTAGCGAAAAGGTTGGTCCGTTGGGAAGGTCATTATTCGACAGTCCTTGCTGGTGTTAATATCTTGCAGCAACTGTTCAACTTAGCGGGTATTATGTTTACGCTGCTATTCTTAATTAGCGAGAAAAGCCTAACCATCGCCAACTGTATTTTTTTCCTGACCGCAATTCAGGTAATGAATACAAACTTTGCCAACTTAAGAAATGCCTACACCTTGACCAGTAAGAATCTAACTTTTGTCCCCAACTTCAGAAAATTCATGGACACAGAATTAGACCTGGCCACTGAGAATAAACAAAATGTGATAGGTGGTTTTAAGCAATTAACGCTTAACCGTGTTTTTTTGAAGCTTGAAAACAACACCATCTTAAAATCTATTAACCTATCAGTTAGTAAGGGCGACCACCTTATTGTCGTCGGCGAGAACGGTGCCGGCAAGTCATCGCTGGTGAAAGTCTTAAGTGGTCTGTATGGTCCAACGCGTGGGACAGCCAAACTAAATGGCATCGCGTTAAACTCAATTAATCCCCAATCGTTGCAAGCGCAGATGACGGTTCAATTTCAGGATGATATCCTGTTACATTTTACAATTGCAGAAAACATTTCCTGCACGGATCTAAAAAGGACCAATTATCAAAAGGTTAATGAAGTTTTACGGCAAGTCCATTTACTTGAATTCGTCAACGCATTACCCAATGGCATTGAAACCTATGTTGGCAACGAGTTAAGCGCAAATGGCGTACTGGTATCAGGGGGACAGAAGCAACGACTATTATTCGCCAGAGTCCTTTATAAGCAAGCCGACTTGACTATTTTAGATGAGCCAACGGCGGCATTAGATCCAATAAGTGAGAAGAACTTTTATCAGTTGATCCAAAATGAACTAGCCACAAAAACCGTGATTTTTGTCACCCATAGATTAGGATCTTTTGTTAAGAAGGGGAAAATTGCTGTCATGAGCAAGGGAAAAATCATCGCAATCGGGACGCACGACGATTTATTAGTAAATTGCGAGCTCTATAGGGAAATGTGGCAAGCACAACGCTCACTGTATACTGTAGGTGATTAATATGGACAACTTAAAAGGAAACGTTAGTGACATAGTAAAAACAACAAAATTGGTTGCGCACCTTGATAAGATTGTTCTGCCAGCCTCACTTATTGTAAGTGTGATCAACGCCGTAGTCCCTTTGGTACTTGTGCTGGGAAATACGGCAATTATCAATGCCATCGTCCAGGGGAGACTACCGCATGCAAAGTCCATTACGATTACCATCTATGCCGTTTCAATTTGCTTGTATATCATCTCGTCTCTGATCCAAAAAGTTAGCAATACGCATGCCGTCAGAGCCAACGAAATGTTAAGAATATCAATTCATGAGGCCTGGGAAAAAGTGAGCTTCCAATCCTTGGTTACAGCAGACTATTTCAGCAAAATGATGAAGAGTGAGTCTTCATTTCGGTATTCCGGGGGGATTACGGTGTTCTGTCATCAAATGCAAAGTCTGGTCAATGGACTGGTGACTGTCTTGGGTAGCCTGGGACTTTTAGTTTGGTTATCTACGATTGGGTTTCTTTCATCATCACTAATGACAGTCGCAACAATGACGACATTACTCTTGTTGCTCGTATTCGAGATATTTCTACTAAAAGTGTTTCAGCATTTAACCAGTCGCAATATAACGTTGTTTGGCAGCCTAATGATTATCGAGCGTAAAATGAATTATTTTTTGATGAGTATCATCAACAAATATGAAATACTGAAATCTGTCAAGATGTGGGGGACGGCTGAATTAATACAAGAAAGATACTTGGCATCTTGGAAACGAGAGAGAAAATACAATCATAAGTTGGTCTGGAACGATTACGTTTCCCAGATTGTCTCTGCCCTAATGACCGCAAACATTGTGCTCTGGCTGTTTGGTCTCGTGCTTTTAAAAATCCATACGGGACTTTTACCTGTGGGACAATTAAATACCTTATTTGGTGGAATCGTTCAAATTTCAGCGGCAATAGCAACGATTGCGTCAACTTGGCAAAGGGCATTAAGGTTTCAAAACCAAATGACGTACGTTAATGATATTTTGAACGAAAACCCAATTTCTGGTTCCCAAGAAGATTTTGGAAAAGAACCCCCAGTACTCAAAGAGCATAATGTCATTAGCTTTGACCATGTGAGTTTTGGCTACGATTCTGATAATGACGTCATTCATGACCTATCTTTTAATTTTGAATTTTCCGGAATTAGTGCAATTATTGGCGAGAACGGGAGTGGCAAGACGACTCTGGTAAAGTTGATGCTGGGGTTATTACAACCAACCCGCGGACGTATTTCTTTGAATGGACAGGATATACGAAAAATCCGCCCTAACGAGTACTTTGATTTGTTCAAAGTCGTCTTTCAAGATTTTCAAGTCTTCGACATCACAATTGGCGAAAATATTGCGGCATCAGTCAAGTATGATCATGAACGAATGAAAAGCGCTGTTTCTGACCAAAACCTAAGCGCGTGGATCGCCGCTTTGCCAAAGCATGAAGACGCCTCAGTGGGTATGTACAGTGAGCATAATCTGCAGCCCAGTGGCGGTCAGAAGCAACAAATGGCCATCGCCCGTGCCAATTTTAAAAACGGCATTTATCAAATTTTAGATGAACCCTCGTCTAAGCTAGATCCCATCCAAGAGGTTGCGGTCTTTTCAAAAATAGCAGCGCTCTCGAAT
Source organism: Levilactobacillus yiduensis (assembly GCF_024718525.1). Lineage (NCBI taxonomy): Bacteria > Bacillati > Bacillota > Bacilli > Lactobacillales > Lactobacillaceae > Levilactobacillus > Levilactobacillus yiduensis. The sequence goes on along the minus strand of NZ_JAMXAZ010000005.1, from coordinate 108,772 downwards.
AAAACGCCATCACTTTTCATTACCCATCGTATTGGGGTAGTGGGACTGGCAAATACCATCATTTTGTTAAAAAAAGGAAAGATTGTCGGAGTCGGGACCAAAGAAGACCTACTCAGGAGCTCTGCGTATTTTAGAAAACTCTGGGATAGCCAAGCTTCACTTTATCATTGATAGTCAGTTGGCTTCAAAAAATAATTGGTTTAACCGGGCCTCGCCAAAAAAGGTGCTAATCCTGAACGATTTTTTACACCTCGTACTATAACAATTAAAAAATATTGTATGAGGTGTAAAGATTGAGAGTTGAGTCACTGATTTCAAGGCTCTTCAAATTAAACGCAAACTTTACAACCAGTGAGGCTAAGGACGTTGGCATTTCAAAATATTATCTGAATAAGTTGGACGTTGCACAATTAAGTGCAAATTATCAGCAACGTGCCCGTGATATTCTTAAAGATTAAAAGATGGATTCTCACGCATAAGCTGGTCTGAATCAACCTCGCAGCATTTAGCGAATTTCTGCTTCGAAAGCAACAAGTCTATCTAAAACAGTAGAGAAAATGGTAAAATGGAATTCGTTAATTGGAATTCCATTTTATCTTTTTTCTTTCTAAAACGAGTAATGGTAAAATCATGCATTTCGAAAATCGAAAGAAAAAGGTTGATTCTGAATTCTTTATGGGCTATTACCACTATTCTTTCTGATCTAAATCAGACGCAAGAGAAACGGAAGGCCGATTCTGAGCCGAGTCAACATCAGCCTGCGTAAACACGGCCAACAAAAATACGGCCTTAAGTGGACTAGAATGCAGTCCCACACAGCTTTCGGTATATTCATATTTCAATCCTAACGGGCAATTGAGAGCTTCGCTGAAGACACTGGAATTAGAATTTGCCGTAATTCATACAGGACACAGGGCACAAAATGGGCACATTCTAGTGAATTTAAATTTTCGACACGCTACAAACGTTGATATAACAAAGGAGAGAGCACTATGGCAACTATTCAATGGTTCCCAGGTCACATGGCCAAGGCCATTCGGCAGATGGAGGAAAATATTCACCTGGTCGACATTGTTTTTGAATTAGTCGATGCGCGGATTCCCGCCGCATCCCGCAATCCCGAGGTCAAGCGGATTGCTAAGGACAAGCCACATTTGATCATCATGACTAAGAAAGACCTGGCCGATCCGCAACAGACCGCCGCATGGCTGACCTACTACCGGTCCCAACAGCAGCCGGCTATTGCCATCGATTCCCGGGCCAACGTCACCCCCAAGCAGATCACCAAGATTGCGATGGGTATTTTAGCTGACAAGCTGGCCGCCGAGAAGGCCAAGGGCCTCAAAGAACGGCCAATGCGTGCCATGACTGTTGGTGTGCCTAACGTGGGGAAGTCCACACTGCTCAATCACTTGGTCCAACGCAAGGCCGCCCAAGTCGGCGATACCCCCGGGGTCACCAAGGGACAACAGTGGTTACATTCCAGTAAACATTTGGAATTGCTCGACACGCCAGGTATCTTGTGGCCCAAGTTCAAGGACCAAGAGACTGCTCAAAAGTTAGCACTGACCGGTGCCATCAAAGAAAAGCTCTACGCCAGCGATGACGTGGCGTTGTTTGCCTTGAACTTCTTCCGGCAGTACCACCGCGACGCCTTGATCGACCGCTACCACTTGGCTGACGGCGACCTCGACTTGAGCGACGTGGATCTCTTACTCAAAATCACCCAAAAGGTTGGCATGCGCGACGATTACGAACGGGCCAGCGAGCGCGTCATCCTCGATGCCCGACGCAAGAAGATGGGGGGCTTCACCCTGGACCGCGCACCTCAAGCTGAGGCGACTCCCCATGACTAAGGCACCCAGTCTAGCCAGTTTAAAAGCCGACCTTGCAAACGTCACCACGGTCGACGACCCCCGTTTAGCGTCTTTAGCCGCCGATTCGCGGAAGGGGGCCCAATTACTCCTGACCCAGATCAAACGCCGGCTAGCAAAGGCTGAGGCGGCAGAACGGGCCTTTCAACACCGTTTGCACTACGAACGCCAATTCTGGCAACAGGGGAAATTGGTCGCCGGCATTGATGAAGTGGGGCGTGGCCCATTAGCTGGACCCGTTGTCACCAGCGCAGTCATCTTACCCGAGAGCTTTGACATCCCCCTGGTCAACGATTCCAAACAGCTGACCCCCAAGGAACGCGAGCGCCTGTACCCCTTGATCTTAGCCCAGGCGACCGCCGTCAGCATTGGTGTCGGTAGTCCGCAATTGATTGACCAGATCAACATTTATCAAGCCACCCGCGTCGCCATGCAGCGGGCGGTGCTGGGCCTGGGGGTCGCCCCGCAACAGCTGATCGTCGACGCCATGCAGATTCCGGTTAACCTGCCACAGACGCGGTTGATCAAGGGCGATGCCAAATCGGCCAGTGTGGCGGCGGCCAGTATCGTGGCCAAGGTCTACCGCGACCATTTGATGGCTACCTATGACCAACTGTACCCAGGCTACGGCTTTGCGCAAAACGCCGGTTACGGGACCGCTGAACACTTGGCGGGCTTGGCTGACAGGGGCGTCACCCCGATTCACCGCAAAACTTTTTCACCGGTTCAAAAAATAATCAACGCTTAATCACGGAGTTGACCCTAAAAGGGCAAAGGAGGTTGCAGACTTGCAACTGACACTTCGTGATTTTTTCATGCGTTTACCACTACTCTCCGGCATCGGCCTACAGACGACCACGGCCTGCTGGCATTGGCTTGAGCAACATAACGACCTAACCGCGGTGACCCCGGCTATTTTAGACCAGTTGTGCTTGGAAATGGCCATCCCCGCCAACCGGACCGCCGCGCTCCAGACACAACTCTTCTCGGCGGCCGTCACGCAGCGACTCCAGACCAACCTGACCCACAGTGGATGTCTCACCATCGCCGACGCGGCCTATCCGGTAGCTTTGAAGGAGACTTACGCGCCGCCCGTGGCGTTATTTTTTCTCGGCGACTTACGTTTACTACAAGTCCCGCTACTAGCGGTCGTTGGCTCCCGGCAGCCTAGTACCTACGCCTTACATGCCATGCGCCTGCTATTGCCGCGGGTGGTCCAACACCACATCGGCATCGTCTCTGGGTTAGCGCAGGGCGTCGACACCTTGGCACATCAGGTGGCCTTGGCCTATCGTGGACCGACCATCGCCGTCATCGGCACCGGGCTGGATCATTGCTACCCCGCGGCCAACCGCGACCTAATGGCCGAGCTGACCCAGCACCATTTGGTCCTATCCGAATACCCCTGGGGGACTAGCGGGGCCCGTCACCATTTTCCGGAGCGCAACCGCATCATTGCCGGGCTAACCACCAGTACTTTAGTGGTTGAGGCCGCCCATCATTCGGGGAGCCTGATCACCGCGAACATTGCCCTGCAAGAAAATCGTAATGTTTTGGCAATTCCGGGGCGCGTCGACAGTCCAAACTCGGTTGGTACCAACGAATTGATCCTTGCCGGTGCCAAACCGATCTTGCAGCCGGAACATATAATAGAAGAAGTTTTAGTTGACAAGCTGCCCTAAGTTGAAATAAGATGTGGGAGATTATAGTGAAAAAATTAGCGAACTACTGGTTCGTCGTAAAAATTAAATCGACGGCGGCCGAATCCCCGATATTTGGGGGCCGGCTGGTCGTCAAATGAGGGAGTAATGTGAGTTGCCGACGAAAGCAAAAACCAAAGCGCCAGCCAAAAAGCGGCGTAAACCACAAAAAAAGTTAGTCATCGTGGAATCACCGGCCAAGGCCAAGACGATTGAAAAATATTTAGGCCGCACCTACAAAGTGATGCCTAGTCTGGGTCACGTACGGGATCTACCGAAAAGTTCGATGGGGGTCGACACGGAGAACCACTACGATCCGCACTACATTTCCATCCGTGGTAAGGGTGACGTCATCAAGGGCCTGCGTTCAGAGGCCAAGAAGGCCAAAGCCGTCTACCTGGCATCTGACCCCGACCGTGAAGGGGAATCCATTGCCTGGCATTTGGCCCACGTCTTAAACCTAGACGTAACTGACAAGAACCGGGTCACGTTTAACGAAATTACCAAGGACGCCGTCAAGGAAGCCTTTAAGACGCCACGGACCATCGACATGGATCTGGTCAACGCCCAACAGGCGCGGCGGATCTTAGACCGGTTGGTGGGCTATTCCATCTCGCCATTACTTTGGAAAAAGGTCAAGAAGGGCCTGAGCGCCGGCCGGGTCCAATCCATTGCCTTGTCCTTGATCATTCAACGAGAAAAGGAAATTAAGGCCTTCATCCCCGAGGAATACTGGACTATTGACGCTGACTTCAAGAAGGCCCGCCACGCATTCAAGGCCAGCTTCTATGGCCTCAACGGCAAGAAGGCCGGGTTGAAGGACAACGCGGCTGTGCAAGACGTCTTGGGCAAGCTGGACCGCAAGGGTAAATTTGACATCACCAACGTGGTACGTAAGGAACGTAAGCGCTCGCCACAACCACCATTTACCACCAGTTCCATGCAACAAGACGCCAACCGGAAGCTGAACTTCCGGACACGGAAGACCATGATGGCCGCCCAACAGCTTTATGAAGGGATCAACCTGGGCAAGGAAGGGACGCAAGGGCTAATCACCTATATGCGGACCGACTCCACGCGGATCTCAAGCATTGCCAAGCACGAAGCATCAACGTTCTTACACGAAAAGTACGGTGCCGAATACGCAGCAACGAAGCCCATCAAGGGCAAGTTGCCAGAAGGGGCCCAAGATGCCCACGAAGCCATCCGGCCAACCTCTGTGTTCCGGACGCCCGCGAGCTTAAAGGACCGGTTAAACCGCGACCAATTCCGGTTGTACCAATTGATCTGGAACCGGTTTGTGGCCAGTCAAATGACCAACGCCATCATGGATACCATGGCCGTGACGCTGGAACAAAACGGCGTGACATTCCGGGCCAACGGTTCCAAGATGAAGTTCGATGGGTTCTTGAAGATCTATAACGACAGTAAGGAAAAGGATAACCTGTTGCCTGACCTAGAAATCGGCGACCAAGTCAACTTGGCCAAGACCGATCCGGCCCAACACTTTACCCAGCCGCCTGCACGGTATTCCGAAGCCAACCTGATCAAGGCGCTGGAAGAAAACGGTGTGGGTCGGCCATCGACCTATGCGCCAACGCTGGATACGATTCAACGGCGCTACTACGTCAAGTTGGTCGGGCGGCGGTTTGAACCGACTGAGCTGGGCGAAATCGTTGATGGCATCATTAATGAATACTTCCCTGACGTGGTCAACGTTGACTTCACGGCCAACTTGGAACACGAGTTGGACGGTATCGAAGAGGGCAAGCAGGATTGGGTCAAGGTCATTGACACCTTCTACAAGCCATTCTCGACCGAAGTCGCTCACGCGGAAGACGCCATCGAAAAGATTCAGATTCGCGACGAACCCGCCGGCTTTGACTGTGACATCTGTGGCGCACCCATGGTCATCAAGATGGGCCGCTACGGCAAGTTCTACGCCTGCTCCCGGTTCCCAGATTGCCGCAACACCAAGCCAATCGTGAAGGAAATCGGCGTGACCTGCCCGGTTTGTCACAAGGGTGAGGTCATCGAACGCAAGTCCAAGAAGAACCGGATCTTCTACGGCTGTTCACGCTATCCCGATTGTGACTTTGTTTCATGGGACAAGCCAGTCGGCCGTGATTGCCCGAAGGACGGCCATTACTTGGTCGCCAAGAAGATTCGTGGCGGCGTGCAAATCGTCTGCCCGAACGGCGATTACGAAGAAGCACCACAAAAATAAAACTTATCAGCAAAACAGGTTTGCGCGGTCATCGTTGGATGGCTGGGCAAACCTGTTTGCTGTTTTCAGAAATCGGGGCTTGGCCGGTCGCCTTGCCGGTCAGAGCACGGCCGCAACCGCTTTTTAGGCGCAACCTAATCTGCCCACCATGCTTCGACGACCGGTAAGGCGGCCAGCCTCGACCAGTCCACAATATTTGATGAGTTAGTTGTGTTTTTTCGGTCCGTTTGCTAGCATTGAGAACAGGTACAAAGGAGGGATTCACGTGGACGCAGCGATTACAGCGTTTATGACGTATCTAAGCGGTGAGCGGCAGTATTCTCCGGAAACGGTCAAGGCCTATCGTGAAGACCTCGAGGAGTTTACGCAGTTTTTGGCCAATAACGGCGGCACCAAAGCCTGGACGGCCATTGACCAGTTGGACGTGGAGGTCTACCTCAGCGAGTTGTACGACCGCCACTATGCGCGGACGACCATTGCCCGCAAGCTGTCCACGTTGCGATCACTGTATAGCTTCTTGATGAGTAACGGCCAGGCCAAGGATGATCCCTTTGCCTACGTTCAGCTCAAGCACCACCAGAATCATTTGCCACGCTTCTTTTATGAGCGGGAAATGACCGCGCTGTTTGCGGCTGCGGCGGCCAATCCCAATGACCAACTTGCCACCCGGGACTCGGCCTTGCTGGAAGTCTTGTATGGCACCGGCATCCGGGTCAGCGAGTGCGTGAACTTGACGCTGCCAGACATTGACTTTGACAACCGCATCATGCTGATTCACGGGAAGGGCAACAAGGAACGCTATGTGCCGTTTGGCCATTACGCCAGTGACGCCTTGCAACAGTACTTTACCGCTGCCAGGACGCCACTGCTGGCGAAATACCAGCTGACCCACACCTACGTGTTCGTTAATCACCGCGGGCAACAGTTAACACCAGCGGGGGTGACCTACCTGTTGAATCAGATCATCAAGCGCAGCACGTTGACCACGGATATCCATCCCCACATGCTGCGGCACACCTTTGCCACGCACCTCTTGAATCACGGCGCTGACTTGCGGTCAGTTCAGGAACTCCTGGGCCACAGCAGTCTGTCGACCACCCAAATTTACACCCACGTGACCCGCGAACATCTGCAACGGGACTACCGCCAGTTTTTCCCGCGGGCAACCGAAGATAAAACGAAACGCAACCCAACATCGTAAGGAGAATGATGAAATTATGCCAGTAAAATTTGAAGCCACGACCATCTGTGCAGTTCGGCACAACGGTCATAACGCCATGGCCGGCGACGGTCAAGTCACCATGGGCGAAAAGGTCATCATGAAAGGGACCGCCCACAAGATTCGGCGGATCTACAACAACCAAGTCGTTGTTGGCTTTGCCGGGAGTGTGGCCGACGCCTTTAATTTGGAAGAAAAATTCGAAGCCCAACTCAACGAATACAGCGGGAACCTGCAACGGGCTGCCGTTGAACTCGCCAAACAGTGGCGTTCCGACCAGGCTTTACAAAAGCTTGAAGCCTTACTGATTGTCATGGACAAGGACGAAATGCTGCTGGTCTCCGGTTCCGGTGAAGTGATTGCCCCCGATGACGACATCTTAGCCATCGGTTCTGGTGGGAACTTCGCGTTAGCCGCTGCCACGGCCTTGCACCACCACGCCACGGACATGAGCGCCAAGGAAATTGCCGAAAGCGCCATCCACATTGCTGGGGGCATCGACATCTTTACCAACGAAAACGTCATTTCAGAAGAACTTTAATCGAACGGAGGAATCCTATGGACGCCATTAATAAAACGCCTAAAGAAATCGTCGGCTTACTTGATCAATACGTGATCGGCCAAGACGACGCCAAGAAAGCCATTGCGATTGCCCTGCGCAACCGTTACCGCCGCATGCAACTCGATGCCGCGATGCAAGAAGAAATCTCACCAAAGAACATGCTGATGATCGGACCGACTGGGGTCGGGAAGACGGAAATCGCCCGTCGGTTGGCTAAGATCGTGCACGCACCCTTTACCAAGGTCGAAGCCAGCAAGTTCACCGAAGTTGGCTACGTTGGTCGTGATGTAGAATCCATGGTCCGCGATCTGGTCGAAGTGTCCGTGAACATGGAAAAACAGGACCAATTTAAAAACGTCCGTAACGACGCGATTCAAGCGGCCAACAAACGATTAGTCAAACTGCTGGCACCAGCGAAGAAGAAGGAAAACAAGAACAACAACGACTTCGCCAACATGATGAACATGTTCACGCAGATGCAAAACGGCCAGACGCCGACTGCACCAAGCGACACCGAAGAAGTTACTGACGAGATCCGCAACGAACGGCTTTCGATTGCCGACCAACTGGACAAGGGCTTGCTAGAAAACCACATGGTCGAAATCGAAATGGATGATCCACAACAAGCCAACGCCACGGACAACAACATGATGGGCCAAATGGGCATCGACTTGAACGACACCCTGGGCGCCATCATGCCCAAGAAGCGTATCAAGCGGACCGTCACGGTAACGGAAGCGCGCGAAATCTTGGTCGCTGAAGAATCCGAAAAGCTGGTCAACAACGCCGACATCAACCACGATGCCATCAAGCGTGCCGAAAATACCGGGATCATCTTCCTGGACGAAATTGATAAGATTGCTAAGGGCAGTAGCCAAAATAGCGGCGACGTTTCCCGTGAAGGGGTCCAACGCGATATCTTACCAATCGTCGAAGGAATCCAGGTCAAGACCAAGTACGGGTCGATCGACACCGACCACATCCTATTCATCGCGGCCGGGGCCTTCGCAGAATCCAAGCCAAGCGACCTGATTGCTGAATTGCAAGGGCGTTTTCCAATTCGGGTCGAGTTAAACGATCTGAGCAAGGAAGACTTCGTGCGGATCTTAACGGAACCCAACAACGCGCTGATCAAGCAATACATTGCCTTGATTGGGACGGACAACGTCAAGGTGACCTTCACCATGGAAGCCATCGAACGCATTGCTGAACTGGCCTTTGAATTGAACCACGAGAACCAAAACATTGGCGCACGGCGGTTACAGACGGTCTTGGAAAAGCTCCTGGAAGACCTGCTGTACGAAGGCCCTGACATGGGGTCTGGTGACGTGACGATCACCGAAAACTACGTCAACGATAAGATTGGCGATATCGTTCAAAACAAGGATTTATCACGCTACATCCTATAAATGATTCGCGGGACCGAGACGATTTGTCTTGGTCCTTTTTGGTGAATTAGGGTATGATAGAGGAAATGGCCTAGACAACTTGAGAATTGTCTGACCCAGAATTTTCTGTAAAAGTTGGAGGCACGGCAAATGTTAACGTTAAAAAATGACTATCTCACAGTCCAAATCAACTCATTGGGCGCAGAACTCAGCAGTGTAAAGGACAATGACAGTGGTATGGAATACATGTGGCAGGCGAACAAAGCCTACTGGGGCCGTCACGCACCGCTACTGTTTCCCATCGTCGGCCGCTTACAGGACAATCAGTACCGCCTCAACGGCACGACGTATCACATGACGCAACACGGCTTCGCCCGCGACCGTGAATTCACGGTGTTGGACCAGACGGCAACCAGCGTGACCTTACAGCTGACCGCTGACGACCAGACCAAGGCGCTGTTTCCATCTGACTTCGTCTTGACGGTGCACTATGCCTTAGAGGACCACCAGCTACAATTTGCGGCGACCGTTGATAATCCCGCAGAGACGCCGTTGACCTTCTCATTTGGCGCCCATCCCGGCTTCAACGTGCCACTGGGCGATCCAACCGCCGACTTCAGCGATTATCAAGTCACCGTGTCACCCAAGAAGGTCTACCAACGCGTGCCGTTAGTGGGGCCGTACAGTGATACCCAACACAGCGTACCCATGGATCTCACCCAACCCATGGTCTTGGACCACGATTTATTCGACCACGACGCCAAGGTCTTGACCCTGGACAACCAGGAAACGACGCTGATGCTAAGCAGTGGCGTCAACGACCACGGTGTTGCTTTAACGCTCAGCGCACCATACGTGGGCATCTGGTCACCATATCCCAAGCAAGCGCCATTCGTGTGCTTCGAACCTTGGTGGGGACTAGCTGACGACGTCGAGGCGACCGGTGATCTGGAGACCAAGGTGGCTATCCACCAGCTGGCCGCCCACGACAGTTTCCAGGCAAGTTATCAGATTACTTATTTCTGATGATACTAGAGCTTACAGGGATAAAATTAGTCTTTGAATGTCATGCGATCGGTGCTGGTCGCCTTACCGTTCGCCAAATTTGGACCGTGACGCTGTGGGAAGGACCGGTCGAAGCCAAAAGTCGGTCTTCAACCTCGCTTCGAGCCGAAAATCACGTCTCGAAGACGCCAGTTTCCAAGAAGACCACTTGAAAACTCCCACGGCTGAGTCCAAATTTAGCTCACTCTCGGCTACGTGACAGGTTGTCCACTAATGTAGATGTACGTTGCTATTTCAGTGATTTTCCTGTAAATTTTGCGGGTAATCTCTGACAGCCGCAGATGGCGGTGTGGATTCATTTAATGTTCACAATCCTTGTCAGCTGAGTATTATCAGGTGTTTTTGTACTTGCAAGCTTTAATTATCTAACCAAAAGGGCTCCCAACGACCTATAGTCATTGAGAGCCCTCGGTGTCTCTAAATTTTAAAAATAAGTGCTATTTCTGTGCCTGACGCCGCTTGTAGCCGCGGCCGAACGGGACCATGGATTCCGTTCCTTGACGAATGCGTTGGATATTGCTGCGATGCCGGTAAAACACGAAGATGGTCAAGACCAGCGCAATGCCGGTCAAATACCAATCCTGAAACGCCAGCGAGATCAACGTGATCAGGCTAAACGCAATCATGCTGGCCAAGCTGACCATGCTGGTCCAGTAGATCAAGCTGACCCACAGACCGGCCGCGATGACAAACATCAACGGGTTGTAGGCCAGTAGCATCCCCGCTGAGGTAGCCACGGCCTTGCCACCCTTAAAGTGGTCAAAGACCGAGACCGTGTGCCCTAGAATCGCAAATAACCCAAATAACAAGGGGGTTGCGCTTCCTAGAATCGTGGTCACATGGAACAGGGTGGGTAGGAGCGTGGCCACCGAGCCTTTGGCAATGTCTAAGACCATGACCGCCGTTCCAGCGTAAGGCCCCAGCACCCGGTACGTGTTCGTCGTGCCGATATTACCGGACCCTGATTGGCGAATATCCGTCTGGAAGAAGGCTTTGCCGACCCAGACGCCGTTCGGAATGGCCCCCAAGAGGTACGCCACGATGAGTAAACCAAATAATTTCACAAGTTATTCCTCCGCTCTTTCTCGCAGCGGGAACCGCCAAACTGGCGCTCACCGCAGATAAGCTGGTCTATATTTTAGCATGTTTTCACGAGAACGCCAATTATCTAGAGAATTCTAGCCAGGTTTTGGCTTCCTGTGGTATGATTATGAAGTTACTGGATACCCAGCCCAAGCGTATTTGACTGTTTATTTGAACATACGTTCGCTTTGCGGTAGAATAAGGGTATTCTGCACGTACACATTTTTTGTTAAAAATCGTAAAAGTAAAGGGGATTTACGCATGGCGAAAGCAAAACCAAAATATGACGATTCCTCCATCCAAGTGTTGGAGGGGTTGGAAGCTGTTCGTAAACGTCCTGGTATGTATATCGGGTCAACCGATGGCCGCGGGCTGCATCACTTGGTCTACGAAATCGTGGACAACGCCGTCGATGAAGCATTGGCCGGCTACGGTAAGGAAATCAACGTTACCATCCACCAGGACAACAGCATTACCGTTGTCGATCACGGGCGGGGTATGCCAGTCGGTATGCACGCGTCCGGGATTCCCACGCCAGAAGTGATCTTGACGGTGCTCCATGCCGGGGGGAAATTCGGCCAGGGCGGCTACAAGACGTCCGGTGGGCTGCACGGGGTCGGCGCTTCTGTCGTCAACGCCCTGTCGAGTGCCTTAACGGTCACCATCGTGCGTGACGGCGTCCGTTACCAAGAAAAATTTGTCAAGGGTGGTCATCCCCAGGGAACCCTCAAGAAATTGGGCAATACCCGGGCACACAACGGGACGACCATTAACTTCAAACCTGACAGTACCATCTTCACGACCACGGTCTACAACTTTGGGACCCTGGCCGAACGGTTACGTGAATCGGCCTTCCTGCTAAAGGGCGTGAAGATCACGTTGACCGACGAACGCGAGGGCCAAGAACGCGCTGAAGAATACCATTTTGAAGACGGTATCAAGGAATTCGTCGGCTACCTGAACGAAGATAAGGATACCTTAGGCGACGTCATGTACTTTGACGGCAAGAAGGATGGCATTGAGGTCGAGGTCGCCGCTCAGTACAACGACGGCTACACGGAAAACCTCCTGTCCTTCGTCAACAATGTCCGTACCAAAGATGGTGGGACCCATGAAGCCGGTATGCGTAGTGGCTGGACCAAGGCATTCAACGAATACGCACGTAAGGTTGGTCTCCTCAAGGAACGCGACAAGAACCTGGAAGGCACCGATGTCCGGGAAGGGTTGTCTGCCGTTATTTCACTGCGGGTACCCGAAAACCTGTTGCAGTTCGAGGGGCAGACCAAGGAAAAATTGGGCACGCCAGAAGCTCGGACCATTGTCGACAGCATCATCAGTGAGCAACTGGGCTACTACCTGATGGAAAACGGGGACTTTGGGAAGATGTTGATCAAAAAGTCGACCCAAGCCCGTTCCGCCAGAGAGGCCGCACGTAAGGCCCGGGACGAAAGCCGGAATGGCAAGCGTCACAAGAAGCATGAACGCCTATTATCCGGGAAGCTGACCCCCGCGCAATCCAAGAATTCGGCCAAAAACGAGCTGTTCTTAGTCGAAGGGGATTCCGCCGGTGGTTCTGCCAAGCAGGGCCGTAACCGGAAATTTCAGGCCATCCTGCCACTCCGGGGGAAGGTGCTGAACACCGAAAAAGCCAAGCTACCTGATATCATGAAAAACGAAGAAATCAGTACCATGATCTACACAATTGGGGCCGGTGTCGGTGCCGAGTTCAACATCGAAGACGCCAATTACGATAAAATCATTATCATGACCGATGCCGATGATGATGGGGCCCACATTCAGATCTTACTGTTGACCTTCTTCTACAAGTACATGCGGCCCATGATCGACGCTGGGCGCGTCTACATCGCCTTACCACCGCTGTATCAGATCAAGACGACCGGTAAAAAGGCCACGACCGATTACGCTTGGACCAACGACGAACTCAGTCGCAAGACGAAGCTGATTCCGAACCGCGGTTACCATTTACAACGGTTCAAGGGGTTGGGGGAAATGGACGCGGAACAACTCTGGGCCACGACCATGGATCCCGACAACCGGACGCTGATTCGCGTGCAGATCGACGACGCCGCTTTGGCTGAACGCCGCGTGACGACGTTAATGGGCGACAAGGTCGAACCCCGACGGAAATGGATTGAAAACAACGTCCAGTTTACGTTGGAAGACGACGATGCGAGCCTGCTAGAAAACGAGAAAGCTTCCGAGTCCCACGACTAGGAGCCTGGCGAAAGGAGTAAACATTTGTGAGTGAAGGACAAAAGATTCAAGAGCTGACTTTGGAAGAAGTCATGGGCGACCGGTTTGGCCGCTACTCCAAGTCAATCATTCAAGAACGGGCCTTGCCCGACATCCGCGACGGCTTAAAACCCGTTCAACGCCGAATTCTGTTCTCAATGAACAAGGACGGCAACACCTACGACAAGGGCTTCCGGAAATCCGCCAAGTCGGTCGGAAACGTCATGGGGAACTTTCACCCCCACGGCGATAGCTCCATCTACGAAGCCCTGACCCGGATGAGCCAGGACTGGAAGGTCCGCGAACCCCTGGTCGAAATGCACGGGAACAACGGGTCCATGGATGGTGACCCGGCCGCTGCCATGCGGTATACCGAAGCCCGGCTGAGCAAGCTAGCGGGGGAAATGCTCCGAGACATCGACAAGGACACGGTCGACATGGTGCTCAACTTTGATGACACCGAATACGAACCGACCGTCTTGCCCGCCCGGATTCCCAACCTACTGGTCAACGGGGCCACAGGGATTTCTGCCGGTTACGCCACGGAGATTCCACCGCACAACTTAGGTGAAGTGGTCGATGCCTTGGTCTACCTGCTAAGCCACCCCAAGGCGACCCTAGAGGAATTGATGGGCTTTGTCCAAGGCCCCGATTTCCCAACCGGTGGCATCATTCAGGGGAAAGACGGCATCGTCAAGGCTTACCAAACCGGTCGCGGCCGCGTGGTCGTTCGTTCCAAGACGGCCATCGAACCCCTTCGCGGCAACAAGAGTCAGATCACGGTCACGGAGATTCCCTACGAAGTCAACAAGGCCCAACTGGTCAAGAAGATCGATGAGATTCGGTTGACCAAGAAGGTTGAAGGCCTGGCTGAAGTACGGGACGAAACCGACCGTGACGGGTTACGGATCGCCATTGAGCTGAAGCGCGACGCGGATGCCCAAGGCGTCTTGAACTACTTATTTAAGAATACGGAATTACAGATCACCTACAACTTCAACATGGTGGCCATCAACCATATGCGCCCAGAACACGTGGGGCTGAAGACGATTCTCAGCGCCTACCTGGAGCATCAACGCGATGTCATCACTCGCCGGACGAAATACAACCTCCAAAAGGCGTTAGACCGGCAACACATCGTGGTCGGGTTGATCAAGGCACTGTCCATTTTGGACCAAGTCATTCAGACGATTCGGGCCAGTCAAAATCGGCGTGATGCCCGTGACAACCTGGTCAAGACCTACGACTTTTCCGAAAAGCAGGCCGACGCCATCGTTGCCTTACAACTGTACCGATTGACCAACACCGACGTGACCCAACTGGAAGCGGAATCCGCTAAATTATCCGCGGACATCGCTGAATACCATAAGATCTTGGATGAACCCAAGACGTTGAATGCGGTCTTGCGTAAGGAATTGAAGGCCGTTGCCAAGGATTACCGCAATCCCCGACGGACCGAGATTCAAGACCAAATCGAAGACCTTAAGATCAAGACCACCGTGACCGTGGCCGACGAAGACGTGGTCGTTTTGGTCAGTCACGACGGGTACCTCAAGCGTTCCGGCGTTCGCTCATACACGGCGTCTGATCCCGATGACAACGGTCTGAAGGATGAGGATTACCCGATCTTCATGAAGAAGCTGAGCACACTGGATCACCTGATGATGTTTACCAACAAGGGGAACCTCATCTACCGGCCGGTCCACGAAATCAGCGACGTGAAGTGGAAGGAAACCGGCGAACACATTTCACAAACCATTGGGCTCGCACCTGATGAAGAAATCGTGGCGACCTATGCGTTCAAGACGCTCAAGGAACCAGGACGCTTCTTGATTGCGACGAGCGACGGCTACATCAAGCAGACAGCCTTTGCTGACTTGACGCCAGGCCGGACCTACAAGAGTCGCGCGGCCACTTACGAAAAACTGAAGAATCCGGAGGCCCATGTCGTCTCTGTCCATTACTTGACTGAACCGATCGAACAAGGGATTCTTTTGCTTTCCAAGAACGGCTACGCACTGCGTTATCCGGTTGACGAAGTCTCCATCAACGGCGCACGAACGACGGGTGTCCGTGCGATGGACCTTCGTGACGACGATGAGGTGGTTAACCTAGCCCTGGTCACCGACAGTGATACCATTGCACTGGTGACCCAACGTGGGGCCTTCAAACGCCTAGCGATGAAGGAATTGTCCGTTACCAGTCGTGCCCGGCGTGGGGTCATCGTTCTGCGAGAATTGAAACGCGATCCACACCGTATCGTTGATTTCTTAACGATTCCAGCAGGTAACCCAGCCCTAGAGATCATCACCAGTCGCGAACGGACCCATGACGTCATGCCAACGGAACACCCGTTGAGCGGACGTTACTCCAACGGCTCGTTCGTGGTCGACGTCGACGCTGAAGGGCAACCCGTCCAACTGCGGGTCAAGCCAACCGAACTGGTTCTCGACTAATCAGGAATTTGCGAGGAGAAATCGTTGCGCTTTTACCGTAAACGGCCTATTATATAGATTAATAGTAACCATTAGGTAGACCTGGTAATTTTAACCACTAGGCCAATCATAAGGAGAAAAAACGGATGAAGACGAAACAGGAAAGTATCTTTTCTTCCAAAACCCTGACGTATTTCTTACAATTAGCGGAAACCATGAACTACACCCAAGCCGCGCAAATTCTGGGGATTACCCAGCCAGCCTTGACCCAACAGATCAAGAAGCTGGAACGCACGGTGGGCGCCCCGCTCTTTTATTCAGTGGGGAAGAAGTTGCGGTTGTCCGACGCAGGCTACACGATGCTCGACGCCACTCACAAGATCTATGGCATTTTAAACACGGCGACAGACGAAATCCAGCAGTCGACCAGTGCAACGCAAGGTGAGATCAACATTGGGCTTCTGGCCTCGATGGAAGATGCGGTCTTTGAGGATTTTGCCATTCTGTCTTACCAGAACAATCCTGAGCTCAAGATTTCCTTTCACATGTTAACGCGGAAGGAAATTTGGGAACGCTTGGAAAACAACAAGATCGACCTGGCCATCATGTATCTGCCGGACGATTCCATCAAGAACTGGAAGCCTTATGAATCCAAGAAGATCATTTCAGATGACCTGTTGTTCATCCACCACGATGAACAGCTAGCGAAGAAACGCCGCATCAAGTTCAAGGATACGACGGCGGGCGTTTGGGCGATGTATCCCGATGGCTACTACCTGAACCAGACGCTGCACGAAGCCTACAAGAACCAACTGGCTGATTTTCCTAAGAGCGTCGCGAACTTTACGACGCCCACCCAGTTGTTACATTTTTCAATGCAGACGCAGGCCTCGACAGCGTTGCCAAATTCCTTTATGATAGGACAGGATGACCTGCCGAATACGTGGACGGCCCATTTCGATCCCAACATTCGCTTCGATCTGGCCTTCGTCTTCCGTAAAGGTAAGGCAGAGATTCCGCGGATCAGTCACTTCTTGGCACAGTTCGACCGTTACCTGCATACCGACGATTATATCTCGCGGCTCAAGCAACTACGGAACCAATAAACTTAAAATTTTTTGTTAAAGGAGTTCTACCACATGAGTAAAGCATTAATCTTTGGTCACCAAAATCCTGATACGGACGCAATCGTTGCCGCAAAGGCTTACGCTTACTTCCAAACACAAGAAGGTTACGACGTTGAAGCCGTTGCTTTAGGCGAACCAAACATGGAGACCAACTACGTTTTGAACCATTTTGACGAACCAGCACCACGGGTCGTTAAGACGGTGGCTAACGAAGTCGACACGGTCATGTTAGTCGACCACAACGAAGCCCAACAAAGTGTCGCTGACTTGGACAAGGTCACGGTCAGCCACGTGGTTGATCATCACCGAATTGCCAACTTCCACACCGATTCACCCCTGTACTACCGGGCAGAACCAGTGGGTTGCACGAGCACGATCTTAACGGAAATGTTTGACGAAGCTAAGATTGAAATCCCAGCTAAGTTGGCTGGATTGATGCTATCTGCCATCATCTCTGACACGCTTTTACTCCAAAGCCCAACCACGACCGATGCCGACAAGGAAGCCGTTCGCGCCTTGGCTGAAATCGCCGACATCGACGTTCAAAGCTACGGCATTGCGATGTTAAAAGCCGGGACGAACCTGGCCGCTAAGAGCGACAAGGAATTGATCGACGGTGACGCAAAGTCCTTTGACATGGCTGGCAAGAGCGTTCGGATCGGCCAAATCAACACGGTCGACTTGAACGAAGTGTTGGACCGTCAAGCTGGTTTGGAAAAGGAAATGCAAGCTGAAATGGCCGCTGATGGCTACGACTTGTTCATTACCTTAGCCACCAACGTCTTGAACAGCGACTCCGAACTCATCGTTGCCGGTGAACCAAAGAGCGCCGTCGAAAAGGCCTTCAACACCAAGCTGGAAAACAACCGCGCTAGTTTACCTGGCGTCGTTTCCCGGAAGAAGCAAGTGGTGCCACCATTGACCGCTGCTTTCGAGGCTTAATTAGCTAAATTTACGATGATCAACGTCCAACTGCTAGTTTTTCTAGTGTGCTGGGCGTTTTTTGTCGCTTCTGAATACGGGTTCCCGTATAATACGGAACGATGGTAGCCGTCGGGCATCCTCCTTCGAGAGAGAGGGACTTTGCATGATTAAAGGTTGGTACCGAGGGATTTTAACCATTATTACAACGTTGGTTTTGTTCTTTACACAGGTTGGTGGCAGTGCGGCGTTGGCAGCAGCAGGCGTGACCCCATTTGGGCCAGAACGCTTTGCCCACGCCCATGCCACATACGTGATTACGACCAAGTCTCGGTATTATCGTCAGATCTGGCAGTCAGCCATTTCAGCCTGGAATAAGACGGGGGCCTTTCACTTCAAGGCGGGCACTAAGCGAGATGCTCAGATTGATTTGGAAACGGCCTCTAAATCTCAGGCAGCAAGATTAGGCGAAGACGTTGGCTTGACCGAATACACCGCGCAAAACGATTATTTGACCAAGGTTACCGCAATGTTGAATCCCAGTCTGCTGCAGACGTACGGCTACTCTCATTCCGATGACCTGCACGTGGCAGAACACGAATTGGGCCACACAATGGGATTGGCGCACAACCCAGCCAAGCAAAGTGTGATGTATTACCGGAACCGGGCCGTTGGTATTCAGAAGGTGGATATTGAAGGCGTTCAATTGCGGTATCGCACACCCGCTGGGCAATCAGCAAAATAGAAGGTATGTACCGTTTGAAAGAACTGGTTCGCTGTGTCGTGGCGAATCAGTTTTTTCGGTTGGAGCTGCCAAATTCCTTGTGTTTCCGCCGAAAAGTTTTACACTAAGAGTAGTAACGATTAAGTTGCGTACAACTGATTGGAGGAATTAGCATGAAGCAGCAAGAAAACCAGGAAGACTTGAAGCAACGGCTGACGGCGGAGGAATACGCTGTCACCCAGCATGCGGCCACAGAAGCCGCGTTCACCGGTAAGTACGATGCCTTTTACGAAGACGGTATCTACGTGGACGTGGTGAGCGGCCAACCACTATTCAGTTCAACCGACAAATACGACGCGGGCTGTGGGTGGCCATCCTTTACCAAACCCATTGATGCCGCCAACGTTAAGGAAAACACGGATCACTCCTTTGGCATGGTTCGCCAGGAAGTCCGGAGCACGGACGGCGGGTCTCACTTGGGCCACGTCTTTACTGACGGTCCACAAGACCAGGGTGGCTTGCGCTACTGCATCAATTCAGCGGCATTAAAGTTTATTCCCGCTGACAAGCTTGAAGAAAATGGCTATCACGACTTCGAACAACTTTTCGACAAGTAAAAGGAGGGGCACCGCATGACAGAGAAAGATACAGCGATTTTTGCGGGCGGCTGCTTCTGGTGCATGGTTCAGCCCTTTGATACGCAGCCCGGCATCGAATCGGTCGTTTCCGGCTACACCGGTGGTCACACAGTCAATCCGACGTATGCGGAAGTCGCCAGCCATACCACGGGTCACACAGAAGCCGTTAAAATCACCTTTGACCCCAGCATCATCAGCTATGCCCAGTTGGTCGAAATCTACTGGCGGCAAACGGATCCTACTGATGCCAGTGGCCAGTTCCAGGACCGCGGTGACAGTTATCGGCCGGTCATCTTCGTGAACAGTCCCGCACAACGGGCCGCAGCGGAGAAATCCAAGGCCGCATTGGCTGCCAGTGGCCGATTTGATGAGCCCATCGTGACGACCATTGAAGACGCCCAACCATTTTATCCGGCAGAAACTGAACACCAGGACTTTTACCGCAAGAACCCATTTCGTTATCAAATCGAAGAGATGGGCGGTCGTCAAGACTTCATTCAGAATAAATGGCGTTAATACCCATTCTGTATGATACAATCATAGGAAAAGACGGGTGAACGCACATGGGCTATGTCCTAAATTTACGTCAGCAAGTTGGCGCCGCACCGCTAATCGTCGTGGGCGCTGCAACGGTAGTTTACCGGCAATCAGCGCTCTTATTGGTGCACCGCACGGACAACCATTTCTGGGGCTTGCCGGCGGGATCAAAGGAACTCAACGAAAGTACGGTTGCGACGGCCAAACGCGAACTTCATGAGGAAACCGGCATGACGGCACAAACCGCCAAATTGCTGACGGTCGTAAGTGGCGCTGGCATGCAATATCAATATCCCAATGGTGATCAGATTGATTCGGTCACGGTGGTTTACGAAGTTGCCGCGACTGGTGAACCCAATGGCGATAATGACGAAACCAACGCCGCCAAATTTTTTCCGCTGGATCAGTTGCCAACAGAACTGACGCCGTTAACGCGAAAGATTTTAACCGCGTTGGGCGTGGGTCAACTGAACTAAATTAAAAACCAGTTCTTGAGTTGTTAAAAACTTGGGAACTGGTTTTTAATTGGCTTGAATTCGGGGCTGGTGACGATTGCACTACTACTTTCGATAATATATATTATGTAAAGTAGAATAGAGAAAAGCTTTTGACCTGAAAAGTGCCGGTTCCCTGTTGCTACCGTTGTTAGCAATTCAGTTGACTGGTTCGGTTCGTCAGCGAGTTCTTTAACTTTTCAATAGCATCGCCAGCAAACGCCAACCGTTCGACAAGTGCTCTGACAAATGCCAACGAACTGCTGACCGCGACGTTCATTAGATTCAACAGCACTGCTAGTCAGGTTCAAGCTGTCAGTCAGCGTCAATAACCTATCAGCCATTGGCTCGTCAAAAACGCCAATTTGCAGGCGGATTCTACGGAATTTTCATGATACACTTGATCAGCTAACACCTGAACGTGTGCTCAGAATCAACGTCGTTTTTGCGGGTATTGCGATTTACTGCTGGTGCTGGCTGGTTCTATGACTCGCATCAGTTGAAATAGCCTTGGCCGAGATACACCGATAATTTAGATTGCTGGTGAACTTGCCGAGGCCGCTCTGATTGGACTTATCGTTAAGTGCTTAGCGGATAGCTGGTTTTGACGGCTGTGGTATTCAGTTGCTGACGCTGACAGATGCGCTACGGATCAGGTCAAATTGTAGCTAAATATTCCTAGTCCAAAATGCTGATAAATGCCGTCACATCAGTGATCAAGCCGTTTTCAGTTCCTGGAAAGTCAGATTGCACAATTATCATTGAATTGTGCCAGCAGCTGCCCACGTTAAACAACAAATTATCCGTCAAACCGCGAAACAACAGCGTTTTAGCGGACTTAATGACTTGCAATGGCATTGCTGAAATCCAGTAGTTGGCTAGCTGTCTCCAGTAGTACCATCGATCTTTAGCTGATTACTTTCATTAAAACAAATATTTTAAAGATAGTAGTATACAGAAAAACAGGCGGGGGGCTTGCTAATTTTGGCGTTCACCGGTATCATAGAGTCATATGAGAACATACGTTTGGAGGCCACTTCTATGGAAAAGCAGCATTACCTAAAACTCATCAACGAAGAATTGGCCACTGCGCCCTGGTACGTGCAGGAATACTACCAGGCTAAAGCGACCATTCCCTTGTCACCCGCTACCCTATACCAATACTTGACGGAGTTCCGCCGCTTCTTTAATTGGCTGATCAGTGAGGGGTTGACCTCTGCTACACGCCCCGCCGATATTGACATTCAGGTCTTAGCGACATTAAAGAAGGAAACCGTAGAACTGTACAAGTCCGCCCTGCTGAACCAGACCAAATTAACTGGCGCTCCCGGTAGCCGGACTCATCCGACCATCAATCGCTCGCTAAACGCCCTGTCCTCGTTGTTCAAGTACCTGACTGAAGATACCGAGGACGACAACGGTGAGGCGTATTTCGACCGCAACGTCATGCATAAGATTGCCCTGGTCCGCACCAGCGAGACCTATGCCACCCGGGCGGCCAACCTCAAGACCAAGCTGATGCTGGGCAACACCGACCATGAGTACCTAGACTTCATTGACCAGAAATACGAGGCTCTCTTGTCGCCAGCCAAGAAACGCTACTTTCATCGGGACAAACGCCGGGATCTGGCCATCAACGCCTTGCTGCTAGGCAGTGGCCTGCGGGTATCCGAGGCAGCCAACGCCGACCTGCGGCATCTGAACCTCAAGACCGGTACGATCGGTGTTGTCCGTAAGGGTGGTCAGCGTGATACCGTGCCCATTGCCCCCTGGACGCTGCCATACATCCAGGCCTACGTTGATCACCGTGAAGCCATCTATCATGCGACCAGCGCCGACCGCGCCCTCTTTCTCAGTAGTTATCGCGGTCAGGCCTCACGGATGCAGGCCAATTCGATGGAAAAAATGGTGGCTAAGTATTCGGCCGCGTTTAAGGTCCGTATCACGCCCCACAAGCTGCGGCACACCTTAGCCTCAAAACTCTACCTGGCCACCAAAAACGAACAGCTAGTGGCCACCCAACTCGGTCAGAACTCGACTAGTGCCACGGGGCTGTACACGCATATCATTGACGAAGAACAGCGCCATGGACTGGAGAAAATGTAGTTCAGGTCATTAAAGTAAAGTAGTACACTATAGATACATGACAATCATTAATCACCCATTAAAGGAGTTAACGAACAGATGAACTATCGTAAATTTGGTAAAACTGGCTTTAACATCAGCGAGGTCTCGCTTGGCACTTGGCAACTTGGCGGCAAATGGGGACTGCCTTTTAGTCAACAGGACGCCGAAGCAACGTTAGCCGAGGCCTACGGACAGGGCGTCAATTTCTTTGATACCGCTGACGGCTATCAAAACGGGGCCAGCGAACGTGCCGTGGGACAATTTATTAAGACCCACCCCGACGTTCATTTCACCACTAAAATCGGCCGCAAAGAAGAACCGCTAACGGCCGACCACTTTACGCCCGCTAGCATTGACAGGTATGTCGAAGAGTCCTTGAAGAATATGGGACTCGATACATTGGATATGGTGCTGCTCCATTGCCCACCAACCCAAGTGCTCTACCAACCCGAAACGTTCTTTGAGCTCGACCGCCTGCAGCAACAAGGTAAGATCCGCAACTACGGCGTCAGTGTGGAAAAAGTTGAAGAAGGCATCAAGACTCTTGATTACAACGTGGCTGGTATCGAGATCATCTTCAACATGTTCCGGTTACGCCCAGCCAAGTTATTCTTTGAACTGGCCCAACAACATGATGTCGGCATCTTGGCCCGGGTACCGCTGGCTAGTGGCCTATTGAGCGGCAAATACACGGCTGATACCAAGTTCGCACCCGAAGACCACCGGACAAACAATCGCGATGGCCAACATTTTGATAAAGGTGAAACCTTCTCTGGTGTGGATTACCTCACCGGCGTCAAGGCAGCGAACGAACTCAAGCAACGCCTGGGGACAGACCAATTAGCAGCCACGGCTTTACGCTACATCTTAATGTACGATGCCGTTTCCGCCGTGATTCCCGGCGCCAGCAACCCGACTCAAATTGAACGCAACACCGCAGCCGCTGACCTAGCACCATTGACGGCGGATCAAATGGCGGTCGTGCAGGATGTTTATGATCAGTATATTAAGAATCCAGTTGACTATTTGTGGTAATCGGTAGATTTTAAATTAAAAGGCTCTCAAGGCTAGTTTGCGTAGTCTTGAGAGCTTTTTAGACAGAGATTTAATTGCGTGTCCCAGCACCATAATAGGCTCGTCCCAAGTACACGAAACTGGCCACGCCAAACGCATAGACGGGGATGACCCGCAGTAGTGCCCAAGGCGTCTCGAACCAAAAGGCTTGCCAAAACCGGTTACCCTGCATTTGCCACAATCCGGGTGTTAAATACCAACTCTGAAAATTAAAAACATTCACACCTGAGCTGAGGTGAGTCAAACCGAAAAACACGGTGAGAAACAAGACACCATAGAAATAACCCATCCGACTGTAACGGCGACGACTGTCCTGCTTTGATCGTTCATCCGAAAAGATGGCGTTGTCGACCGAGTCCCTGCGTTGCTGAAAGTATTGTACACCACCGTGACGACTGCCGCCAATCAAACGCCAACCGCTATCGTTAAAGAGTTGCCGATAATCCTGATAGTTCCGCCAGCTCAGCCCGTGATCGCGAAAGTCCAACCGCACTGTCGGTGTAAATTCATCTGCAACTGTCAACGGTACAAAGGTATAGCTATGCAAGATATGATTCACAAACGTCAAGCGGTAGCCCGCAGCCTGCACGCCATTAATCCAATTTTCTTCTTCGTCAAGATTTAAAAATACGCGAAATTTTTTCATGTCATCATCCTCCCCAATTAATACCCAAATGACTGCGCTAACGTCCCCAGTTGGCGCAGCCGCGCCGTTTCCAACGTCATGATTTTTCGGCCAGCGGGTGTAATTTGATAGACGCGCCGTCGCTTATCCGGCCCCGGCACTTCTTTGATCCATTTTAATTTCAGCAGATTCTCAGTCGCCCCATACATGGTCCCCGCGGCCACCTTTACTGTCCCCTGACTGATGCGGGCAATCTCTTGAATCGCGCCATAACCGTGTAGCGGCTGGGTTAAGACCAGTAAAATATAGTAGGTGGTCTCGGTTAAGGGCAAATTTTTATCTCGTTTCATTTTTTCCTCCAGTGGTTAGCAATCGTACACTATACAGTCCAACTATATATAGAATAACTGTATAGTGATCATTTTGCAAGCCGGAGGTCGTTTGGGTTTCTGATGGTGGTCTTACCTGTCCTTTAAACTTATCACGAGCAAATTGGCTTAACCAACATTTTCGTCTCTAGTCACTAAGCAAATTGATGGGCAACTTATTTTTTTGTTTTAATAATCTTCAATGGTCATATCAACCTACATACACGACAAAAAGCGCCCAGAATCCTAGTTCTGAACGCTTTTGCGTGTTATCTAAATCAACTTGGGACTGGCTCTCACTTGCATGAAAGGCGCTATCTTAGGTAAATTCGACCTTAAGTTTCTTTTCAAGTGCAAAGGCAATCTTACTCATTGTATCAAAGCTGGTATTTTGCCCACGTTCAATTCGCGCGACAGTTGATTGCGGAACATTTGCACGCTTGGCTAACTCACGTTGCGTTAAGCCAGCGCGTTCACGCTCATTCATTAAGGCCACTGCGTTCTCTAGCCTGGCGGATCCAGCATCGAATCCTACCTTGAACTTGGGGTCTTTAAGTTGCTCAGCAAGATAATCATCGAAAAGAATGTTCTTTGCCATACTACTTACCTCCCACTGACTAAGCCATTCATAGGACAAACAAACCATGATTGTAGATCACCGAATTAACAAATCATTCACGACTCAGAATAAACACTTTAAACTCAGCAACTGTTCCGTGAAACGCATGAACGTGATCCATGAGGTAAAAGGTACTCGTCTCTGCTGGATTCTTAATCTGGTTAATTGTATCCAAAACGTAGATTGGCTTATGTAACGCGGTTGCAATTCCAAATTCAACATTGGCCCCTTTGCCACCAGGAAAAACGAAAACAAAGAAGTCACAGTCGACGATGCCAGCATATTCAGCTTGAGCAATTTTCCGAAGATCTGCTAGGCTAGGTTCTGCTACATGCTTAGTCCAATCATAGGTTTGCTTGAAGCCAGAAGTTTCAAGTTGCGTTGCAATCCCATTGACTAGTGACATCCTTTTAAAGGAACCGGCCACGTAAAATTTTTTTGTCCCTGTCATTTAAATCGCCGCTTCAACTTCTGTTCGCTTGCTTGCAAGAGGTCTTTCGCATCAATATCATAGAGACTACTAATGACTAACACCTGATCCAAAGTATCCGCTAATTCTTCCTTCAGATTTGCCCGTAACTCTTCAGGGGTCGTCGTCTTCTCTCCCGGATGGTCACGACCTATCTCAATCGCCCGAATTGCTCGAGAAACTTCACCCGTCTCTTCAGTCAGAAAATTTAAGTGAACAAAGGGCGAATATTGATACCAATTTCGTTGCTGGTAGAAATTGACCAACCAATCTTGATGCGCTGTAATTGTCACTGACACTGCCTCCTCATTATCTCGTTAGTACAACTTTACCAGATTCGCTTAATGACGCAACCAACTCCGCTTACAAAATTCGCGAAGTAGAACTGCGAATTTAACCAGCGTTCAAAAAACCACAGACCGGAGACAGCAATCCGTGCTTTTGCTATTTTTAAAATTTTTCACCCGTCGTCAATCACTCATTGTTTTCAATACATTCACGTTCCAGATAATCTCGCTGTTTTCTAAACAGAAAAATCGGCAGCAGCATGACCAACGTAAACGGCATCGCAACTCGATATGGCCGTATAAAGGCCCTGATCAGTTGACGCTTCGTTTTGCGGTAAATGGTCGCTGCCAGTCTCGCTAAGACACGATTGTCATGAGCTACTTGTTGCGTGACGGTTTGTTTAACGCGTTGGTAGATCGCCCGTTTAGTCGGCACTGGTGCCTGTGTCAACCCGTGCTGGACGAGTGCCTGCTGGTAATAACGTTGGCTCAACTGGTTGGCTTTTGCTTGACCAATGAAGGTCGTTTGCGGGTGCTGCGGCAGCGAGCCTGTAGCTAACTGGTTGTTGGCCTGAGCAAGCGCCTCTCGCTTGACTTGCGCGGTCACTGGCAGCATGGCAATTTCATTTTGCGCAAATGTCCATACATTAGTTTTGGCAACCGCTAAATTCGCCGACAGCGCAGAGACGAAGATGGCGACCGCTAGCGATGTCCCAATTTGGCGAAAGACCCCAATCACGCTCTGCGATGCCGTTAGGAGCTTACCGGTGAACTCGCCAGCCGCCAGTACCGTGATTGGGCCAATGATGATGCCGTAACCCGCCCCAATCAGAACTGTCGCCACGAAGACTTGCCAATACTGATTGGGGTTCATGCGAGCCAATACAATGTATCCGCCAATCATGGTCAGGCTCCCTGTCAAAATCACCAACCGCGGTCCCAGTCTAGCCAATAGTAAGCCACTGAGCGGCGACCAGACAAAGATCATGACTGAGGCTGGCGTTACCATCATCGCGGCCAACAATGTGCCTTTTAGTTGTACCCTTGTAAAGAAGCTCGGCATCAACACCAGCAAGGCGACTAGAAAGATTCCCGACATCACGGTCATAATGGCTGCCCCTACAAACTGCCGATCTTTGAAAAGCACCAAAGGGACCATGGGGTGTTTCGCATGGGCTTCGACGAGAAGAAAACTTGCCAGTGCCAAGCTGCTCAGCCCGCCTAACCCTAGACAACGCAGACTCGTCCACCCCCAGTCGTTGCCCTTAACTAGCAATAGCGTCAAGCTAAAGAGCAGCGTCATCGACAGAACCGCGCCACCCAGGTCTAAACGTTCAGACGCACGGCGCCGTTCGTGCAGGTCAAATAGCTGCCAACAAAGGCCCACGCCCACTGACAACAGCGTCAATGGCACATTCATCAGGAAAATCCCGCGCCAGCCCAGAAACTGGGTCACCATACCCCCAATCGTTGGTCCCAACGCCGCGGCCAGCCCCTGCGTAATGCCCAACGTGGCGATGACCCGCGTTCGTTTAGCCAAAGGGACGCTGTTGATGCCAATCGTCATGCTAGCCGGAAAAACGATTGCCGCTCCCAAGCTCTGAATGCCCCGACCACCGATTAGCCACGCGACATTACTGGCCAATCCCGAGACCAATGAGCCCGCTAAAAACAGCCCCAATCCCAACAGGTATACCCGGTGCCGCCCATAAATATCGGCTAGCCGTCCCAGTGGAATCGTCAGTGTTGCAAATAGAATGGTGTACAGGTTAAGGGCCCAAGATAACTGTGTCAAGTCGGTGCCCAGCCCCGTTTGAATTGCCGGTAGCGCAATGTTCATGACCGTGGTGTCTAACATACACAGAAAAATGCCGATGGCCATGGTCCCCACTAGTTTTGTTGCTCGCTTCATAATCAAAGATCCCCTCCTCAAGTGTTATCGCTAGTTTATCGATTGTCATTCAGATACACTAGCTTTAGGTTACAGAAAGGGGGATGTTGTGACCCATGAACCCACAAGTCCGTAAGCAACAAAACTTAGCAGCCATCTACCATGCCTTGCTAACGCTAATGGCCCGAAAACCACTGGCCACAATTTCCATCACCGAGTTGTGTCAGCACGCCCAGGTCTCACGAACTTATTTCTACCGCAACTATCAAGACTTCAATCAAATCATCACGCGCTATCAAACGCAGAACATGTTGCGCTACCTCCGGCGACTGCCGCGGTCCGCACAGGTTAGTCTGGCCGACCTAATGACGCACTACTTCGAGTTGGTCCAGTCTGAAGCTGGTACCTATCAGCTACTGATTAAAAATGGTCAGTTGGCTGTCTTGCTGCAAACCTTTCAAACCGTTTTCCAGCTCCTGAAGAAGCAGCATCGGCTCCACGGCTCACGAATCAATGAACCGTACTACCTGGAATTCTTTTCCGGAGCTGTCATCAACGTGGCCGTCACCTGGGTCACCCACGGTTTCGTGGAATCACCGCGATATCTGGGAGACTTAGTGGCCCGCTTTGCCTCAGCAAATCGACCATAAAAAATCGGCATGCCTCCCAGATTGGGAAAAGCATGCCGATTCTTCTGAATTTGCTTGCATTAAGCCTCTAGCATTGTGACAAATCGATGATCCCAAATACCCTCGAAAAAGGCAATGGTTTGGTCAGCCGTCATGAATTTGTTATCCACTGTGGTCGTTAACCCGCGGGTCATTTGTAGGTCGTAACCGATACCATGAGCGACCTTAGTCGTGGTGTCCACACAGTATTCAACCTGGGCACCACAGATTTCCAATGATTCAGCAGCGAAACTCGTCAGTACCCGCCGTAAATTAGTATGGTAAAAGGCGTTAGCATGGTGCTTTGAGACTAAGGGGTCCGTGTCGCGATAATCCAGGTCGGGAATCAATTCCCAATCGTGCGTGCCTTGGACCAGGTCTTCATCCGAATGCTGGATAAAAACAATCGGCTTTTTCGCCTTGCGATACGCCGCAATCCGGGCATTGATGCCGGTAAGGACGTGGGACATGTTTGCGGCGGTCTGTTCACCGTAACAAACCCCGTTTTGAAGATCAATGACTAGTAAAACGTCTGCCATGTTGATGGCCTCCTTCAGGAATCTTTTAGCTCAGTTCCTATCATATCATACCCTATTTATGGAACCTATTACTAAAAAATATGCTGACGTTGACCGACTTCTAGTTCAAGGGGATGCCGACGACTTTGTCTAGATCACGCTGCCTTAATCACACAACGCCTTTTTACAACTCACTTATTAGCGTGATTCTGTTTAAAAAACAGCTTATCATGCGTGCCTATTCGAATCCCAATTAGGATGAGGTCATCTTCGTCTACCGCGTAAATAACCACGATATCGTTGCGTTCATTGGGCTGTTGTCCTTTTGGCGTATCGCGTAAGTGAAATTCATGGTAGCCCGCCAAACGGCGTTGTAATTGGTGATCACCAAACTCAGCTGGTAACGCATGTCCTGTTAGTAAGACTTCGATAGCCGCACGAACTTCATCAACAATCTGATGGTCAATTGTTGCTAAGTGCTTAAGATCGGCATTAAACGTTTTTCTGGGTTTAAATCTTAACTTTCGCTCCACCATTAAAACTGGCTCCAGTAGTGATCGTCTGCTGTGACGACCTCATCATCGGGTAAGACTCCCCGCCGAATCAGCTGGTCACGGGCAACTGCATATTCCAGGGAGTCTTCTTTCGCTTTTAGTGCCCGTTCCATCCAGTCCATCTTCTCCTGTGAAATAATTGCCACAGCGCGATTATTAGAGCGGGCGACATAAACCGTCTCGTCTTCATCGTTGATTTGATCCAAATAGTCTTTCATATGTGTTCTAAATGCACTTTGTGTCGCAGCTAAAGCCATTTTTAGCACCTCATTTCGTACTCATATTGTACGCGATTACGTACGAAAAAGCGACAAATCTGCTTGTTCTATGGCAATCTTTTCAAATGAATTCCAGATCTCTTTGTGGTGAACTTCTTTCGCAAATTTCTTGACCGACTGAATGACCAATTTTTTGAATAGTCGTTTCCATATGCCACCACTCCTAATCACTGTCTTCAACTCAAGGCTAATGTAATTGCATTCAACATAAAAACCCCATGCTTAACAACCATTTTGACCGGCCGAGCACCAGCTTTAATTGTCGTTTTGTGTGGTTGGCATCGTAACCAAACACTAATTCAGCATCACATCAAATGTGCCTCCGCACCATCATAGAGTTGGCCCTTAATCACCCAATTCATCGCGACGACCTCACCCTGTTCAGTCAACGTGAGGGCAAAAATCCCGCCGTTGCGAGCGCCCGAACGACTGCCCGCATCAATGAGGTACCGCGGTATGTCCTGCGCATCTGCCTGCATCTTAATGAACCCGTAGCCCGACGCCGTCAACGTCTGGACCGGTGTATGCCCGGTCACGATAACCTTGTCCGTCAGATTGCGATGCCACGACCGGTTTTGATCAAAATAGTAATCATCACGGATCCAGAGCAAGTCGTCACGTAACTGTTGGTTAAGCGGGCGTTCCCAGTCGATTCCCGCATGCACAGCAAGGATGTGGGGCTTCTTCCAAGCAATCGGGAGTCCGGTCAAAAACTGTGTATAGCGTTGGAGCGGCTCATGGTTTAACGCTGCGGCGACTGCCCGCGGATTACTGGAATGAATCCCCAATTGATGCCAAGTTTTTGCACCGCCGTTAAGCCGCCAAGTCTGATAACTCAGGTCGTCACCGCGCGACGTTTGGACCCAAAAGTCATCGTGATTACCTAGCAGAGCGCAATCGCCATGATTTTGTACACGGTCCATAATCATATCCAGCACCGCAAGTGGCACGATAGGACTCGGCTGGTCTGCCCCCATCCGCATCGCGTGGCCATCGATGTAATCGCCTAGGAAAATCAGACGACTATCCTGTAGCGCATCGGCCTGTAGAAGCACCGCCAGATCGTCGGCCGCTGAATGAATGTCACCGATAAATGTGTACTGCAATTCTCACACGCCCCTTTAAAAGTAGATTGTCTAAGTGCTACCTGTTACTAACCACGTTCAATGCACCAAACCTGAATCGCCAGCAATTTTTAGCACGAAGGCTATCCAGTTGGTCAAAACTCCGGTATCATAGAAACCAATACCGCAACAAGATTGGAGAACGAGACATGCGTAAACTCTATTTGGATCAAAAAGTCTGGTCCGTTCGCGAAAAATTCACCATCTATGACGACCGCGAACAGCCGGTCTACCGCGCTCAAGGTAGCCTATTTAAGATTCCCAAGCGCTTTGATATCTTCGACTTACAGGATCACGTGGTCGCCAGCGTGACCAAACGACCGTTGCACTGGCTAGCCAGCTTTGACCTAGCAATCGGCGGCCAGTCGGTGGCGACGATTCAAAAACAATTCAGTTTGGTTAAACCGCGTTATGAGTTGGTTGCGGCTGGACTCACGGTAACCGGTGACTTTTGGGATATGAATTTCTCTGTCTCACGCAACGGTCAAGTCGTTGGTACCGTGGACAAGCGCTGGTTCAGCGTGGGCGACAAGTACGAGATCACGATTCAAGATGAGACCGACAGTCTTCTGTTAGTGGGTCTGGTGCTGGCCATTGATTACGTCAAACGCCAAGCTCAAGCGGCCGCCAACTCATCAAATACGGGCAACTAGTTAGCCCAACGCCTCATTTTCCTCATTCAGTTGGTCACAATCCTTGATCAACTGACAAACTTCCTTTTCCGGTGTCAATTTCATGGAATACTTCCGGCCAAATTCAATCATCGTGTGGTGCGCCTGGTGCAGTTCTGCCGGTTTTAGGACGCCGACGATGCGCTTTTCGACCTGTAGCGGGGATGCCGCCTGGTCGACGAAGTGTAGTCGTTTAGAGATTGCTGAAACGTGAGTGTCCACCGCAAACGTCGGTTGGGCAAAGACGTCACTCAAGACGACATTGGCTGTCTTCCGCCCCGCGCCCGGCAAGGCCATGATGCCTTTACGGTCGGTAGGCACCACGTCATCGAGTTCCTCGTGAACGATGCGGGCCGTCTTGATGATGTTGCGGGCCTTGTTGTGAAAGAGACCCACGCTCTTGATGATGGCCTCCACGTCGGTAACCTCAGCCGCCATCAGGTCCTTGGGCGTCGGGTATTTGGTAAATAACATCGGCGTGACCTTATTGACGGAAACGTCCGTGGCCTGAGCACTCAAAATCACCGAAACCAAATACTGAAATGGCGTCCGTGAGTCCAGTGACGGCCCCACCGGTCCCATTTCTGCTTCCATCTGATGAATCGCCCAAACAATCTGCTCGTCTTTTAACATCGTTTCCGCCTCCGTTAGTGTCGTTACCCTTATGATACCCGAGTTGGTGCCAAAATGGGCAAAAAATTGACGTTATCCCTAAATGCGACTAGCAGCTGCCCCGAAGACAGCCGTTAGTCGTTTTTTAGCTAGTCGTTAAAAATCTCCCTCTACCCTTACTAACGAAATCCACCGGGAATTTGTCACCCCCTGTTAGCGAAAAATCGTATCGGCTCCTTTACCCATTCAGGCACTTAACCATGAATTATCAAGATATTGATTACCCGTAACCCCGCATCCAGGGTATGCTCAAGCCATCCCAATGAAGGAAGGCAAACTAGATGAACACACCACTATTTCAAAACACCCTGTACACAACTCTGACACCAACTCAGGTACGCACCCGCCTACTGGATCTAACCGATCTCCCCCGCTGGAACCCGGCCATCACGCAGGTCACACCCACTGAGACTGGTGTGCACCTCACCCGCCAGCAACCGGCTTTGAACCTCAGTGAAGACGTTACCGTCACAGCGACGGCTTCGCAGGTCGACTATCACAGTACGGGCGACCGACTGACGTACACGCTGACGTTCACGCTCACCGTCATGACAACGGGTACCCAAATTACAGAAACCTTAACGGTGATTGAACCGACCGCCTTAACCATCCCACTACGGTTACTAGCACCCGTTGCGCAAGCCGCATTTGCCCGCAACCTGGCGCTATTAGTTGCGCAGGACACGCCCCAGGAGGTGAAGTGACGATGCTTCTCAGTCTGACCCTTGACTCAGCGACCGACTGGCAACAGATTTTGCATCAGCTAGTGATCTTGTGGGCCATCGGTTGGGGCCTGCGCGCGGTTCTCATGGGCCTAATACTGGGTGGCGCCTATTGGTTCTGGCGTAAGCATTTGCGTTAAACCGTAACCGATTAAAAATGCGTTCAGGGTAAGTTTATCCCGCACGCATTTTTCAGTGATTTTAGTGAACGTTTACCGGCTCCACAAGAAGTGGATCAGTACCCGGTCCACCTGCGGATTATCATGGAGCTTACTGTGGCGCGCTAGTTTGCCTGTGAATTCATGTTCTCGGTAGGACTTGGCGCGGGGCGCCACCAAATACTTGAGCGACAGACTGGACACGTTGGGCACGGTGCCGTCCGTGTGATGGCCAATGTTGCCGTATAAGTTGAGCACTCGAACCTGATCTTTCGGCAGTACCTGGCGCAACCGCGTCATCTCACGGTAGGTGGCGTTCATGTGATTGGGCTTTCCCGCCGCGTTAAGCTTGAGACCTGCTGGTTGTCTGACCGCCGCCGGGACGTCCCGGAAGTTCAGACCCGCAAAGTGGCCGGCGATATCGACTTGTTTACGCAGTTTTGGCAATTTCTGCGACCCACTGTTTTCCAATGAATAATAAATCAGTGAAATGTTGCCCAATGAATGACCGACCATATTGATTGATTTGATGTGATACTGCTGCTGCAGGGCTTGGACCACGTGCGTCGCCCAGATGCCATGCTTGTGGTAATTCAGCTGGCGATTGTCCGCGTAGTTGACCTCCACGATGGGATTGACGGCCCCTGACTTGATCTGGCCAGCCAGTCGGACCTGCCCACGCCGGTCGACCATGGCCCGAATGATCGTATTCGTAACGCCGGCCTTCTTTGCCGCCTGCGCCATGTGCTCCTCGGCTCGGTAGCTACTCCCACCACCGTGGAAAAACAATGTCGGTGTCGCCGACTGCACGTATTTATGCGTGGCCACCCGGTGCGTACACCCCGTCAACAGCCCTGTAAGTAATAAGAGTACGACTAACAACTTGCTTGATTTAACTTGCATATGTGCTCCCCCCAGTATCGATGATGCCTTCATCATACTAGCTTCGGGTAGCCCTAAGGCAAGTAAAACGCTCGCCAAAATAAAAGAGTTTGGAACAAATGCCCAAACTCTTTGGTATCTGTGAATTTAACTTGCTGAAGCCTGGGCCCAAAAGTCAGCCGGTCCCACTCTTTTCGTTTTACTCAGTAGATGTCGTCTGATCTGCCAACCGGTGTCGTGCGGCGGCGATGATCGACTGCGACAATCCCAACCGTTCAGCCAGCCAAATGGCCTCGCTGGCCCCAACTTGATGCAACAACAAGCGATACGTTGGCTGCAGCGTCTTGGGGTCAAAGGCCATGGTGGCCGTCATGAAGGTCGGACAGTCCACCGCGTATTCCTTGATTGCACTGAAGTGGGTCGTGGCAATGATGGTGGCGTGCTGCTGTCGCAGGTATTCAATGATGGCAATACTTAAGGCCGAGCCTTCTTCTGGGTCCGTCCCGCTCCCGATTTCATCCAGTAAAACCAATGCGTTGGCCTGGATGTGGTCGGTCATGTCGACCAGCGTCGTCATCTCGGCAGCGAACGTACTCAGCTGGGCCGTGATGCTTTGGTTATCACCGATATCGATCCAGAACTGACTGAAGACGGCCATTTGCGTCCCAGCCGCGGCCGGCAGTTCCAAGCCCACCTGAACCATCAGGGCAAACAATGCGATGGTCTTCAAGACCACGGTCTTCCCACCGGAATTAGCCCCGGTGATCATGAGTCCCTGTTGCGGGGCCAGTTCAATGTCCAATGGCACGGCATCTTTCAAGAGCGGGTGACGTCCCGCCACGATTTTGACGTGCTGATCCGTATTCAATTCTGGTAAACGACTGTCAGTCTCCAGCCCGTATTGCCCGCGGGCCATGATCTGGTCAAAGTGGCTCAACAGTTCCTGGTTCTTGGTCAAGTCGTCCCAGCTGTTCAACACGTCGCCCGTCAAGGTGACCAGTAATTGATAGACCTCGGCACTCTCGTCGGCGACCAAACCCGCTAACACGGCACTCTTCTTGGCGACTGTGGCCGGTTCAAAGAAAACCGTGGACCCGGTCGATGACTGGTCAATGACCTGTCCACTGAAGCGGTGCTTTTCACTGGCCTTGAGCTGCACGGTCACCCGGTCATTGCGCGTAATCAACCGCGTACTGCGAACGGAATGGGCATGTTTTTGGACAAACTGCGTCAATGCGGCTTGGACCTGTTTCCGTTGCTTGGCCATCTGCCGGCGAATATCCGCTAGCTTGGGGGTCGCATCGTCGGCGACTTTGCCGTGGACGATAACGTGGGCTAAACGCCCTTGCAAATCACCGAGTTGACTCGCTGGTTGTAGCAACTCATCCAGTTGTGGCGCCAGCGTTTGGTGCGTGTGTAGCGTAGTCTTTAACCGCTGCAAGTTGGTCAAAAACTCACTGATGAGGCCCAGTTGCGCCGCATTCAACAGCAGCCCTTGGTCGAGCTTGGTCTGCAAAGCCGTCAGCTGGTCCAGGTCAAAGTACGTGAACAAGACGTTGTGCGCTAACAGCCGGTGGGCCTCTGCGGTGAGCGTCAGGTTGCGTTTGACCGTCGACAGGTCCGTCTGGTTAGGCGCAGCCTGCAAGTCATCGGCCGCGCGCTGACTATGGGTGTAGGTTGCGACGGTAGCCAAGATTTGATCTAATTGCGTAATTTCTTTTAAATCCATTTTTCTCCTTGCGTCAACAGCCCGGAATCCCCGTTGGTGGGAGTCCTGCTGCTGGCTAATACTTGCACTGATACGTGCCGGACAATCCACGGCAATGGTTTACACTCATTAACGTCACTCCTCGTAAAATCCACTCTACCACAACGCTCGTGCCTGGTGCAAGACCGGCCAACTATGCGTCACCGCGGCGAAATGCCTCGATCATTTGCCAGCTCAGACTCGTGGTCGTGTCATCGTGGGGGATGGCGTGGCGGTCAAACCACTTGGCCTGAGCCAGTTCGTCTTCTTCTAGGTCAATCGCATGGACCTGATCCAGATCCGCAAAGAAGCCGACCAGCAACGACCCCGAAAAGCCCCAGGGCTGGCTGCCATAGTAGCGGATGTTGTGGACGCTCAGACCAACCTCTTCGTGGACCTCGCGTCGCACCGTATCCGCCAGCATCTCACCGATTTCAACATATCCTGACAGCAAGGCATAGCGGTCATAGCCCATTAAAAATTTCGTCAAGAGGAGCTGCTCACCATGGGTCACGCCCACGATGATGGCTGACGAAATGGTGGGAAACAGCTGATTGCCACAATTATCGCAAACCAGTTTTCGCGCCGTGTCACTAGCCGTCAATCGGTGGCCACAACGCCCGCAAAATTGGTTACTGGCATACCAGTGGCCCAAATGCGCGGCTGTAGCGCTGGCGAAGGCCAGTGACTGCGGTTGTAGGTGTCGCAGTGTGTTAACGGGTTGATACTGGCGACGAGTCGTTGGCGCAACGGTTTCTAGGGTCAAGTAATAGGCCGTTTCGTCGATCGTAAATAAATAGATCAACTGGCTGGTTGCGAAGCCCCACTGGGTCAGGTCACTGACACGGGGGATGGTTTGCTGATCAACCACGAGAATCTGGCCGTCGTGGTAGCTAAACACCACATCAGTAGGCCGCGGGGCACGTTGCTGATCGAATTGGTTCATCAACCACCCCTGACTAAAAGTCAGAGGTTTGTGGGAACAACATCCTAAAATGTTACGACCACAATTTGCTTAGATACAGCGATTGCCTGCATGCAGGTCTTACGGGCTAATTACCAAAGCCTTTAGTGTCCGCAGGTTGCCAGACGGACTGATGTTTCTTACTGTTCTTCTAAGTCTGCTAATCCCTTAGCTAAAATATTTTTAGCTGCGTTATGGTCACGAACGTGGTAAGCTGCACATCGCGGACAGGTCCATTGTCGATTGGCCAGAGTCAACTTTTGTGTTGCCTCAGTGCCCATGACGAAGCCACAAGTACTACACGTTTGTGTAGTATTTCGTGGGTCCACGATCACAAAATGGCGTTTATACAAATCAGCCTTATATGCAAGCATACCTAGGAGTGTCCGCCACCCAACATCGGCAATACTCATGGCCAGGGCATGGTTGCGCAAAAGATTTTTGCTTCTTAGCTCTTCGGCGACAACCAAATCGTGGTTCTTGATCAGTGCTGTCGAAACAAGATGTAAGAAGTTTTTCCGTCGATTGGCTATTTTGCGTTGGATAGTGGCTACCCGTTGCCGTTGTTTCTGATAGTTTTTAGATTCGCGCAAGGGCCGATGAGCCTTCTTGGCACGTAACGCCCGTCGAGATAGTGTCCGCTGGGCCTTAGCCAACTTACCCTTGATTGACCGGTAGAATCTAGGATTAGCAATCACATTAGCGCTAGAATCCGTCAGAAAATTATCCGTGTTTAAATCAATGCCAATGGCTGCCCCAGACTTGGACGTTACTAAGTTAACAAATGGCTGGTCGGATGCCAACTGCAAGGAAACGTAGTAGCGGCCCGTCGCGTCCATTGAAATAGTTGTTGTACCAATACGGATTTCGGACTTACGTGTAATTAACTTAGCTGGCATGCCTTTAAATCGTAATCTTCCCAGCTTGGATAGCTGGATATGTTTATGATCTAATAGGCGAACACTCCCATTAAGCATGTTGGGCGTCTCAACCTTACTGGCATAGTGATTGGAAGTCTGATATTTTTGTTCGGTTCGTTTCTTGTGGAACACGGGCGTCCCTACTTGATGAACTTTCCGAAAATTCTTCCAGGCGGTGCGATAATTCTTGATGGCATTCGCCTTCATGTCGCTGTCGAGCGCTTGATCGTTCAACCAGCCGTGAATATTAGAAATATTAATAGCCGGGTGCTTTAATCGTTGCTTCAACGTCTCAATCCGTGTCTGAACTAGCTTAATGGGCGTTTTAACTTGGCGCAACGCAAATAACTCTCGGTTCATGCCGTTCATCTCGTTGTAAATGAATCGACTAGCATCACTGTTCAGCTTGATCAAGCGTTGCTGCTCATTAGACGGAAAAACTCTTAATTTTACACCGTAATGATACGGTAACTGGGCCATCGTTTTACGCAAGTCACTTCCTCCTTTCACTATGAAATTATGATATCATATAAGTTAATTAGAGCATACTGAATACACTTATAAATAAATTCATAGGAGAATGCAGATGAGTAAAGAAGATAGTCGGTTACTGGATGCAATTTACGAACGAGGTTATGTCTACAATTTCCATTTTCACCTAATTTGGGTCACAAAATACCGAAAGCCTATTTTTACGACACCAACGTTGGTGTCTGACATGAAGAAAATTTTGACACGAATTGCCCAACTAAATGAAGTCACCGTGGAAACAATGGCAATTATGCCAGATCATGTTCACCTACTAATCAGTTTCAAACCTAAATACGCACCTACAAATATCGTCAAGGCCTTTAAGGGCGCTTCTGCGCGGATGTTTTTCGAGAAACATCCTGAAACCAAACAACAACTTTGGGGCGGCCATCTCTGGTCAAATAGTTATTACATGAGCACCTTAGGTAATATGAGTAAAGAAATCGTCGAAAAATATATCAAAAACCAACCTACCAAGAACCTTCGAAAAAACAGTGACCGGCATTCCTCTCCTGATTGAAATCAGAAGATTCCTGCCTTAGCTATCATTGAATATACGAGGCGCAATGTCTTGAATCATGAGTTGCCTTCCCTTCTTAATGTTCACGGAAAAACTGCCCGCCTATACTCAGGCAGACAGCTAATTTTTTGTCATATAAATTTTATCATAATCGGGGAGTCGTCGAAATACAAGCCAAGCTCCTTACCTATGAGTATCACAGACACGGAGCGAGGTGGCCATTGAGGCTGGCGCAGCTAATAGACACCACCAGCCAATCTGTCGGACCACTCGACCCACCAAATCAGTGAGCCGCCACACCAGTGGTAACATCCCAGTGGTTAAGTCAATTTAGAAATCTCACTATTTGCAGTTAGTATACAGACATCATCAAACAAGCTAAACGGTCTATCTCATCGAAAAGACCTGCTACTATAGAGTTGTGAAGCGGGTAACGGTTAAATTAATTAACTTTAAAGTAGTTTTGCGGTTGGCGTGCTTACTGAAACGAAAGCGCAACTAGCTTGGCC
This sequence comes from Levilactobacillus yiduensis, assembly GCF_024718525.1. Taxonomy (NCBI): domain Bacteria; kingdom Bacillati; phylum Bacillota; class Bacilli; order Lactobacillales; family Lactobacillaceae; genus Levilactobacillus; species Levilactobacillus yiduensis. The sequence continues at coordinate 69,627 of NZ_JAMXAZ010000005.1, read as the reverse complement.
AATCTCCCAACTGCACGAACAGTTTCACATTTTTAAAATTAAGGGTGGTGCTTACAATGAATTTGAATAAGCTTAAAGGGTGGTGTATCGCACTTCTGGCAGTCATTGGCCTCTTGGGTAGTGGCTCGCTGATCTCCGCGAGCGCCGCAACCAAGGCTGCACCAACGCCAGCTTCAGACTTCACGATAACCCCACTGTTACCTAAGAATCAGCTGTCAACTAAGGTCAGTTACTTTGACCTCAAGGTAACGCCCGGTGATAATCAATCGCTTAAGGTATCTGTGATCAATCCAACCAAGTCGTCGAAAACGCTAAAGGTCATGCCTGTCAACGCCACGACTTCTGATGCCGGTCAGGCCGTATACATTCCGTCTAACCGGACGGACCCTTCCGCACAAACAACCTTTACGAAAATGACTTCTGGCGCGGTCACCGTCCATTTGGCGGCGCACCAAGGCAAGACCATCACGTTTGCGACTCGGATTCCCGCATCTGGCTTCACCGGCCAAGTCTTAGGTGGCCTCTTCGTGACGGATCCCAAGGCACGGCGCTCATCTTCCAGCAGTGCCTTTACGCTGGAAAACCGTTATGCCGAAGTCGTTGCCGTGTCCTTGTGGTGTCACCCCAACCAGATCTTACCGATTGATCTTAAATTAGCCAACGTTACGGTAAAAAAGCAAAATGGGCAACCACAAATCTTGGCTAAATTGCGTAACGTGTCGCCAACGCTCTTCGGTAAGTTTAACGTACAGGCCAGAGTCTTGCGTAGAAGCAATGGCCAACAGGTCTTGACAAACACCTTAAAGAACGGTTCCATGGCGCCCAACAGTTGGTTCAACTTTGAGATTGGCCTAGGTAAGAAATCATTGAGTGCCGGCCAATACGTCTTGAAGCTGCACGCGACTAGTGGCAAGCGGGTTTGGAACTTTAGTCGTGACTTCAGTCTATCGGGCAAAACGGTCCGGACGCACAACGCCACGATTCATTCCAAGAAGCCTAACTACTGGTGGATCTGGTTATTACTCGCCATCGTATTAGTCATTCTGCTGCTTCTACTGGCCTACTGGTTAGGCAAGCGGGGCTCCGATGACGATGATGATGACACTGATGATGATCAAACGACAACGCCGTCAGCAACGACCACAACGCCCGATGCGACTGCGTCCAAGCCAACGGATGAAAAGCCGACACCACCAAAATCCTAACAGTGCGTACCATTCTCAACTAGCTAAGCAATGCGCTCAGATGAGCGAGTTGCCAATATTTAGAAAACAATCAGGAACTACCAAGCGACCAAGTAAGATGATGATTCACTTAGCTGGTCGCTTGGTTTTGCCTTAGATTAAAACCAAAAATTGAAAGTAGACTTAACGCGTTGATTCCCAGAACGACAGTGTTCTGTCCATTAAGATTAGCGAAACCAGGAGCCTGCGGCAGCCAGGGTTCCGCCTGCTATGGGGAACACCTCCAGCCTGAAAAACGGTCTTCCGGTTCGCTTGAAGGCCTGACAGAACCAGTCAGTCTTCCAAGTCGTCCCACGCTGTAGGCTGAGAAAGCACCTCAGCCAACACCGTCAACACCGCTGGCTACACCCTGGCTGTCTCCAGCAAGTTACTGCTTATCAGTAATCCCATGTTGGACCCAGTAGCGTTAGTTGGCAAAGTGGCTACTACCTGGGGCTACACCAATTGTTACTGGCAAGTACTCTTGTAGCCGAGAGTCTGCCAAATATGGGTTCAGCCGTGGGAATTTCCTTAGCGGCGCGATTCATGCCGGTTAGGAAACTGGCGTCTTTGAGACGCGACCCACGGCTCAAAGCGAGGCCGAGACCGCTTTTCAGGCTCGGTCCGGTCCGCCCACCGCGTTCCGACCCATATTTGGCAGACGGTAGGCGGACAGCTTCTACTACGAAGCTGTAAGCAACTAATTTTAACGCTATGAACCGTATAGTGACAGTGATTCTGACCGGTTTTCGTCTTGCAATATTTAGTTAAATCTTGAAAATCTGATTAAGTCATTTCCCCGTCAAAGTGTGACGATTTTGCGATGAAGTTCTTAGGGTTTTCCTAAAGCCGCCAAGAAACCTTAAAGCTCACGGCAAAATCCCCCATGACCGGGATTTTGGGTGTAGTCTAGAAACATGTTAAGCGACAGAACAACTGATCACACACTACTGGAGGTGGTTCGATGCGTTGGGAACCCTTATTACTGATTATCTTAATGGCGGGACTAAGTGGCCTGCTCATCGTTGCGACTGGCGGTAAACGCCGCTGGCTGGCCCTCTTGGTGCTGGGCTACTTCACTGGCCTAGCCGCTATCCTCTTCACGCCGATCTCATTTGACGGCACGGCCATCTACATCATGCCCGTAGGCATTGGCCGCGTGAATCTGACGAATTTAGACGTCTTCAACCTCGGTTTCTTAGAAAATATCGTCCTGACAATTCCGTTGGGACTCCTGATCAAATGGGCACTGCCCAAGCTGTCCCTCGTGGGCGTCGGACTAAGTGGCCTCTTCGTCGGCAGTAGCGTGGAAACGATTCAGTACATCCTTTCCCATCACTGGCTGATCAACCGCAGCAGTGACATCAACGACGTCTTGGCCAATGCCATTGGTATCCTCGTCGGTGGCTTAGCGGTCGCCGCCTACTACTGGCTCACCAATAAGCAGCACGCCAATCGCGTGACGGCATAAAGTCTGATTAGCACCCAGCAATAACAAAACTCCCAGCACGACCTGCCCTAAAGGCTGAGGTTGTACTGGGAGTTTTGTGTCGGCCAGACGATCGTTTAATCCTGCTCGTCCGCCGATGTGGCTTTATTCTTTTTAAACACGAACCATTTACTGAAGAAGTAGTTTGCCAAGACCACGACGACCTGGTCCACCAGCTTCGTTAACATCTCGTTTTGCTGAAGCAAAGACACCCCGATCCACATGATGGCCATGTCCATGATCAGCGTGGCGCCCCGGGCCAAGAAGAAGGATACGGCCTCGTTGACCAGCGCCTTGAATGTCGTGAAGTGGGAATGAAAGACCCACACCCGGTTGGTCACGTACGCAAACAGGACGGACAAAAACCACGCCCACACGTTACCGACCTGATAGTTCCAGCCCCAGAGGGTCACCGTCACGTAGAAGACCACCAGGTTCACCACTGTGGTCAGCCCCCCGAAAATCAGGTAGGCCAAAATGTCCTGATATTTTTTATATAATCGCATAAGTCGTTGCATGTGTTTGTTCCTCCCTGGATACTTATCTTTCCTCGTTATAAGCGAAAATTAGCGTGGACGCAAGACAATTGGCCGATTTCGAAGAAAAAGTTAATGGTTTGGCCACTGCCCTTACCCTGGGGACCAGTTTGACTAGAAGTGATTGGTTTGTGTTGGAAAGTTGGTGTGGGAATATTTTAAGTCACTATAAGTTAAAGTAATTAATTTAATATCGCCTAATACAAGTCATTTAAAAACACCGCCCCGGATTTCTCCGAAACGGTGCGCATCACATTAACGATTTAAACGTTCCTGAATTTGCTGGATCACCCGGCTATTCAATAGCCAGTACAGCAAAACAATTTGAATCGGCGTGACAATCAGCTGCTTGAGGACCCGGATCGGTAACAGGCTCCAAAACGGCGTCTGATACATGATGGTGACCCACAAGGTGTTCAGTAAGGCGTTGACCACCACCGCAATCACGATGGCGGCTAACGCGACCCGCACCCAGGTCGCCTTTTGCCGGTACAAAAACAGCGCGAAGATCAACGAGCCCAAGATAGCCGAGAGCGTAAAGCCCACAAAGTAAGGTCCCCCAGTCATCAGGGTGCCCACCACGTCGACCACGGCGGCGGTCATCATCCCCCACCAGGGGCCAAACCACTTGGCCAGTAACGCCACGATCAGGAAGGTAAAGCTAAACTTGATGAAGTTATTCCCGATTGAAAAGCGGCTGATCACCAGCTGCAGGGCCATCAACAGGCCCATCGTCACAACACTCAACGTATCCAGCTTGGGCAGCTGGGTTCTTGCTATCGTCTTCAATTCAGACATCTCCTAAGGGAGTTGCCACATTGCTGCGGTCAATGCGGAAATAAGATCGCGGGACACATTCCCTTCGTCCGGTGTTCACATTGCGTTCCACCAGCACTTGACGCCCTATTTCCTACTCCGTAAATTTAATTACAGAAAATAGCATACCATACTCACTGCCGACTTGCACGCGTTAAGCGCGATCAAAATCTTTGATCCAGGCCAAGGCCAACGCCTTTTCACCCAAGTGGGCCCCAATGACTGGGCCAAAGTAGGATTGTTCGACCGGAATCGCGGGATACTGTGCCGCAATCTTGTTGGCCCAATTCTGGCCGCCCTCCGGATCATTGGCGTTGATCACCAATGCCCTTAGTGGATAATCGACCTTGGCTTGCGCCTCCACAAAGAGTTGTTCGACGCGTGCCAACGCCTTTTTACGGGAACGGACCTTTTCAAAGGCCACGATTTCGTGGGTCTCGTCATCGAAGGTCAGTAACGGCTTGATCCGTAACACGCTGCCGATAAAGCCAGAAGCGTTCGATAGCCGCCCGCCGCGGACCAAGTTTTGCAGATCGTCGACCACGAAGTATTCGCCAATCGTCGACCGCAAGTCGTCTAAGCGCGCAAGGATGGCTTCGGGCTCTGCACCCTTGGCTGCCATCCGCGAGGCCTCAATGGCCAAATAACCCATCAATTTGACCGTGATTTGGGAATCGTACGGGATCACCCGGATGTTTTCAATCGTCGGGGCAATGTTCTTCAACTGATTCACAAAGCCGGAAATGGTACTGGCCAAATGGATACTGATCACCGCATCGTATCCTTCGTCTGCCAATTCATTGTAGAGATTGATCATTTCTCCCAGCGGTGGTTGGGACGTGCTGGGAAACGACTTGGAATTTCTTAACCGTTCGTAGAATTCACTGGTGGTAATATCAACATCTTCATCGTAGGAGCGACCATCCATGATCACCGGAATTGGGACAACGTGAATGTGATACCGCTCAACCTCTTCTGCGGACAAATAGCTGGTACTATCGGTGACCACAGCAATCTTCATTTTTACACCTACTTTATCTTTTCATTCGTTCACCTAGGATACCATAAAACTGGCGGAACGCCTAGGCATTGTCCACCGCGGACTTGGGAATTCGCCAGAAAATAACCAAACCTAACACAAATAAGAGCGATAACGAGGCTGCCCCGATCCGCGATTGCCCGGTCCATTGTGTGACCAGGCCGACTAATACTGGCCCTAAGACCGCTGAAAATTTGCCTAAAATGTTATAGAAGCCAAAGAACTCACTGGACCGTTCCTTAGGGACCAACCGGCCAAAGTAGGACCGTGACAGGGCCTGAATGCCTCCCTGACTTGTCCCGACTAACACAGCCAATACCCAAAAGCTGCCAACCGTCTTGAGGTTCAAGGCGGCGACACAGATCAAGAGGTACATGATAATGGCTAATAAAATGCCGAAACGGGTACTGGTCTTGTCCGCCAACCAACCGTATAGAATCGAAAACGGAAAGGCAACCAGCTGGACCACCAGTAACACTACGATCAGCGTGGTACTACTGATCCCAATGTCCAGGCCAATTGACGTTGCCATGGTAAAGATGGTATCGACCCCATCGATGTAACAGAAGTAGGCGATCAAGAACCAGGCTAAGTATTTGTGCTGGCGAATGTGGCCCAACGTGTGCCAGACCCGCTGCCAACTTTGTTTCAATGGGGCTTGGGTCACGGTCAGGGCGTGCCGTTGGTGGACATTTCTTTGAATCGGAATAAAGAAGACGACCCACCAAATGGCGGCCAGGACAAAGCCCCAGCGCGCCACGGCCGTACTCGATAGCTGACCGAACCCGTGCGTCAATTGGAGGACCATGAACAGGATAAAGGCAATCACCCCGCCCAGGTAGCCAAAGCCGTAGCCGACGCTGGATAAGCGATCCATTTGCCGGTTATCACTGACGTCGGTCAAAAAGCTGTCGTAAAAGAGGTTCCCGCCGGAATAGCCCAGCACCGACAAGATGTAGACCACCAGCAGCCATTGCCATTGATTGGCAGGCAAGATGGCTAGCCCCAAGGTCATGATCATCCCCAGCGAGGCAAACCCCGTCAACAGGCGTTTCTTAAACCCCTGATAGTCCGCTAACGCTCCGAGAAATGGCGCCAACAAGGCCACCAGCAACGTGCCCACACTATTGGCGTAGCCCCAGTAAGCCGTCGCGTTGGCCGCGGTGACCCCACTGGCTTCGGCGATGCCCTTGAAGTAGATGGGCAAGACCGCCGTGGTGACGATGATACCGTACCCGGAATTGGCCCAATCGTAGAAGACCCAACTCCACTGTTCCTTAGTCAACTTCATGAGGAGCCCCCTTCAATGCCGCGGTCAACGCGTGACCCGGTAGTGGTTCGGGGAACTGAACGCCTAAGAGCTTGGCAAATGTCGGCGCCTCATCGATCAGACGGGCCGACGCAAGCGTTTGCCCAGACACCACGTCCGGTCCGTTTAAGACCAGTGTCGTGAAGTAATCGGGCTTGTCAGGGTCATACCCGTGGACCCCGTGGTAGCGGTCCGGTTGGCCCAGACTGGCGGGATCAACGGCTTCAACTACGGCTGGGCGGTTGGTCTCGTCGGTGAAGTAATACCCGGCTTTAGCCTCCACCATGAACTGGCAGTGGGGGTCCGCCCCGCGTTTGGCCGCAGCCGCACCGTCGATGACCTTTTCCACGCCCTCGGTATCCGCCAATAGCTGCTTTAGCGTCCGCGAGTCGGCGAAGTTACGGGTATAAATGTACGTACAGCCATCACAGGACTTGGCCCAAACGTGCCAGTCGGCCTTGACCGTCCCGTTGGCCGTGGGCGTCAACCACCCGCGTTTGGCAAAGGCCTGATTCAAATGGATCATGTGGTCTACGTTTATCTGGTAATGGTCCCCCAAGATGGCAAAGTTGGTCTCACCAAAGGTGCCCGCCGCAATCGTGGCGTCGATCAGTTGACCCACCCGAGCATCCAGTCGTTTCAAGGCGGCCATCGCCTCGGCAGAACGCACGCCGTAGCGGTGACGCATACTGTCCATGTCGACCAGGTGAATCAGCGTGAGCCACGGCTGGCGATTCTGTAGGGTATCCACCGCACAAGCCGTGATGAAGTCATCTAGCTCGGGCTGTTGAATGCCGCGCCGCAAGTGGCCGTATTTCCGGTTCATCCGTAAGAGAAAAGCCGGACTGCTGGCCTTTAAGGAGACCAGGACTTGGTTGGTCCAAATGCGGTTGGGAAAGATCTCGGCTAGGTTGTAAGTGATCTTACTCCCGGCGGTCACGGGCCACAGAAAGGCCGCCGTTTTTTGGTGGTGTTGCCGCACCAGGTCATACAGTGTGGGGACCTTCACGTCGCGTTGGTACCAGTACCAATCGGGTGACGGCCGCTGTGACTGTTGCTTGGTGTTATTGATGATGCCGTGTACCCGCGGATACTGCCCCGTGATGATCGTCGTGTGCGACGGGTAGGTCAACGTCGGGTAAATACCGCGCACCTGCTTGACCCGCGACCCGGTCGCCACCAGTCGCCGTAAATTCGGTAACTCCTCTAGGTGTTCATCGAGATCACGACTGCCCATCGCGTCTAACGAAATAATGACTAGTCTGTGCTGAATACGTGCTCACTCCTTTGCTTCCGCCCCGACGTCTCTGTGACGGCCGGGGCCGACCAACTCGGGACAATGCCTCAGGGTTAGCCCTTGACCATGCGCTGCCGGTCCATACTCTTGTCCAACCGGTTCAATAGTATCTGCAATAAATTGCGTTCGTCGGTCGACCAGTGTTCAAAGACGTCATCGGACAACGACTCAAAGGCCGAATTGATGTCTTCGGCCGTAGCCGTGCCCTGGTCCGTTATTGTATATACCAACTGTCTTTTATCCCGGCCAATGGCTTTCTTCGTGACCATGTTTTTGGTCACCAGCCCCTTGAGTTGCCGACTTAATGTTGACGTGTCTAAATTGGTTTTAGCTGCTAAAATTTCTTGGGTGTTTTCACCGCCCCCGATGTGGTCTAAAAGCTGCCACTCAGAAACGGTCAGGTGATGTTGCTTAGTCATGCGCTGGAGCAACGTTTGTTGAACCTTACTAATGCCAATCAAGGCTGCTAAACTTGACTTCATGGGGTCCTCACTCCTTTTGGTTGTATTGTACAACGATTTGGTTGTCGACCACAAGTGAAAAAACCAAGAATTTCACGGATTTAATCCGGGATTTCTGGCCATTTCGGAGGAACTTCTTTGCACTTCAGCGGCCAGGCCGGTATACTTTAACCTGTACTGCTTTTTTGAACGTAAAATAAATCCATTTATAGAAAGGTGTTGTTCCGCGATGTCATTTGATGGTTCTTTCACCCACGCCATGGTCCATGAGCTCAGTCAAACGCTCACGACCGGCCGGGTCAGTAAAATCAATCAACCCTACGCCAACGAAATTGTGTTGACGGTTCGGGCCAATAGCCACAACTACCCAATTTTGTTGTCGGCCAATCCGACTTACGCGCGGATCCAAGTCACCCAGATTCCGTACGTGAATCCCCCGGTTCCCACGAACTTTACCATGATCCTGCGTAAATACCTGCAGGGCGCTATTCTCAAGGAGGTCAGCCAGGTCGCTAATGACCGGGTCGTCCACCTCCACTTCACGTCTCGCAACGAATTGGGTGACCAACAAGAATTACTCTTGATCATTGAGATCATGGCTCGGCACAGTAACGTCATCTTGGTCGATAGTGCCTCCATGAAGATCTTAGACGCGATCAAGCACGTTGGCTCTGATCAAAACCGCTACCGACTCCTGTTGCCAGGCGCCCAGTACATTCAGCCACCCAAGCAAGATCTCACCAATCCCTTTGACGGTGCTCGGCCTGACTTGGACCAAACGATTCGGGAATTTCCGAACCAAGAGGTCTTGGCCCACACCCTCCAGCAGCAGTATCAAGGTTTGGGCAAGGATACGGCGGCGGCCTTGGCAGCTAAGCTCCACGAACCTGGCACCCACGCCGACCAATTTGCCGCCTTCTTTGCTGGCTTCGATCAGCCACGGCCGACGCTAGAGATCTCGTCCAAGAACAAGACCAGCTTCACGGCCTTTCCATACCCCACTACGGGGACGCAACAGGCCAGTGACACCCTCAGCGAGCTACTGGACACCTACTATCAGGACAAGGCCGAACGGGACCGCGTCCAGCAACAAGGGAGTGTCTTGATCCGGGTGGTCCGCAACGAACTCAAGAAGAATCGGACCAAGCTCAAGAAGCTGGAAAAGACCCTGGCCGCCACCGAAAACGCCGATGAGTATCGCATCAAGGGCGAGATCCTGACGACCTACCTCAATCAGGTCCAGCGGGGCCAAACCGAGGTTTCTCTTCCCAACTTCTACGATGATAACAAGCCCCTCAAGATCAAGCTGTCCAACCAGTTGTCCGCCAATCAAAACGCCCAGAAGTACTTCAAGCGGTACCAGAAGGCGAAAAACGCGGTCACCTATGTGAATGAACAGCTCAAGATCACCCAGGCCGACGTGGATTACTTCACCAACATCATGGCCCAAATCGAGCTGGCCGCCCCTAAGGACCTGGTCGACATTCGCCTCGAACTCCAACAAGGCGGCTACCTGCGCGACCATGACCACCAAAAGAAGAGTAAGAAGCAACGTCGTCAAAAGGTCAGCAAGCCTGACCGCTTCACGGCAAGCGACGGCACCAAGATCTCGGTCGGTAAAAACAACCTGCAAAATGATCAGCTGAGCCTGCACACGGCCAAGCGTACCGACATCTGGTTGCACGTCAAGGACATGCCGGGCTCTCACGTGATCATTCACGCCGACCACCCCAGTGATGCCACCATCATGGAAGCGGCCAACTTGGCAGCTTACTTCTCCAAGGGCCGTGAATCCAGTAACGTCCCCGTCGACTACCTGCCCGTCAAGCGGCTGCACAAGCCCAACGGGGCCAAACCCGGCTACGTTATTTTCACGGGGCAACGGACCGTTTACGTGACGCCGCAGAGCGAATTGGTCGAAAAATTGGCAGATTAGTCCGTTAATTGCTAGATACAACTACTTTTAAAAGCTAAAAACGCGTCACACCAGAATGTTGGTGTGACGCGTTTTTGTTAGTAACAACTTGTTTTATTGGTAAACCCAGTCGCAAATCAACCGGGAAATACCCGTTGACACTCACGTTTAAATCGTCCGGTTAATGATCTGGTCCAACTCGGCGGTATCGCTCAGGTTTGTCAGCGTTAGCGCCTCGCTCGACCCAAAGGCAATCGTCGCCCCGACTTCTTGGTCCGTACTCCCTGGTCGGTTCAAGACGTGTAACTGCCGGAATGGGAAGGCGGCGTTCATCAAGGCAACCCGGTTACTGTTGATGTCGATGGTGATCTTCGCCAGCTCATCATCATCCAGCGTGCCGATGTGTTGCCGCGTCAACATGCGGACCCAGTTGACGCCGGTGACCTTACTCAAGAAGGCCATCTCCGTCAGCCGCGTGGGCCGGACGCCAACCACCTTTAGTTGGGCGGAATCAGCGCTCTTAGGGGCAAAGAGGACCTGAATCATCCCCGTTACCTGACGCTCACTCACAGCCTGCTTCGCCGCTTCGACCAAGTTTTGCCGCTTGGCCTTGGGCAATTCCGCCGGCATCCGAAAGGCCGTGACCTGTGACAGCGCTTTGTTCATGCCTGGGGCGATCATGTCCATGACCCCCGCTGCGACCTTCTGTTGGCCGTGGACGAACAGGCTCACGCCAATCGTCGCCATTTCTGGGGCGGGTTCGCCCGTCTCCTGGTCCGGCGGTAAGACGTGGAGGTTCACGTCGTCGAGCTTGCCCAATTCGCGGGTCAGGTAGTGCCGGTTGCCGGGTACGATGACGATGTCTGGGTGCTCGACTTGAATCACGTTGAGGACATCCCCTAGCTGAATCGGGTCGACGTATTGCTTGTCGGAGAATTCCGGTGCCACGCCCACCGCGTTGGGGTTGGTGTTCATCAAGATGGTGTGGTACCCGGCCCGTTTCAACTGTTTGAGCATTTCCGTGGTGAAATATTCTGCCGCGGAATTAGGCCCCAGCTGGTTGCCGCCACGTCCCAGAACCAACGCGGTCCGGTCACCTAACGGCTGGCTTTCATTTTCGTACTCAAAGGTACTGTAGTAGCCGCTCAAGTCTTCCGGGAACTCACCCGCAGTCGGTTCGATCATCTTATAAGTCGGCATGATCTTGGCACTGGCGGAGAGCTGCCGAATCGCGGCCGTGTCCGTCTGCCAAATGCGGGCGATCATCCCATCCCCAAAACCAAAGTAACGGGCGCGTTGAAGCACCTCGACGTCCATAGGATGGCTTTGAATCTGTTTTTCAATCGTCAAGAGGTGGCGTAATTTGACGAAATAGTAATTATCGATCTTGGTCAATTCGCTTAATTCATCGGGCGCGTATCCCCGGCGTAGCGCTTCAATCAGGACCAAGATGCGGTTGGCCAACGGGTGGATCAGCTGGCGGATCATTTCGCCGTCACTTAAATTGCTGACGGATGGCAAGACGTCTCGTGGTGAGAACTGCGAGCTGCGGACCGACTTGAGCATGGCTTCTTCTACGGACCGGCCAATGCCGACCGTGGAGCCGACCGCCTTCATCACGGTGTCGAGGTGTTGATCGGCATCCGGAACCTCCTGGAACGGCCATAGTGGAATCCGCACGCTGACGTGGTCAATCGTGGGTTCCATGATGGCCGTTTGCTTGGTGAAGCGACTGGGCAACTTCACGTCGACTAGCCGTTGCCCAAGCAATAAGGCCCCAGTCACCAGTGCAATCGGGTAACCCGACGTCCGGGCCGCCAACGCCACGCCCCGAGAAAAGTACGGGGCAATCTTGGTAATGTAAAAGAGTTGATTGGCTGGGTTGAGGGCAAAATGCAGGTGCAAGACCCCCACGATATTGAGCTCTGCGGCGATCCGAAAGGTCACGTCACGCAGGTCCTGGTACTCCCGGTCGTTTAGCGTCTGCGGCGGGGCCACAACGATGGAATCGCCGGAGTGAATGCCAATGGGGTCGACATTTTCCAGGCCGCTGATCAGTACTGCGGTCCCGGCGCCGTCACGCACCGCCACCATTTCAATTTCTTTATAGCCGACCACGCTGCGCTCCAGTGTACACTGGTCAAAGCGTGACTGTTGAAAGCCCTGGTTCAGCGCGGTCACCATGTCATCGACGTTTTCGCAAACGGTCCGGTTGGTGTCTAACCGCGGTGCGACCGGTTTGACGATCAGTGGGAAGCCAATCGACTCGACCAGCCCCATGGCTTCGTCGACGGTCGCCACGATCTGGGCCTCAATGACCGGCTCGTGGATCTCCTTTAGCGTCGCGTTCAAGGCAGCCGGGTTATTGATCTGGCGCAGGGTATCGGCGGGCATCCCCAGAATCGTGATGCCGTAGCGGCCGATATCGCCGTTTTCAATCAGTTCTTGGGCAATACGAATACCCAGGAGACCACCTAATGACGGCAAAATGGCGTCCGGTTGGTCTTTTTCAATGATGTGGCGGACGTTAGCCGTCGTGACCGCCTGCACGTACATGTTGGTCGGTTGAATCTCTTCTAAAGCCACCGAAAACGGGTTGTTGTCGATGATCAGCGTGCGGACCCCGTGTTTTTTAAATTCGGTAATGATCTGCACGGCGGCACTGTCCAGCTCCGTTTCGTGGCCAATCTCGGTCGGTCCCCCGCCGATGATCAAAACTTTTTGAATATCATTCAAATTTGGCAAGTTTATCCCTCCCGGCGTGCTGTCATAGCTTCCATGAATTCATCAAAGAGGTCGCGGCTTTCGTGAGGCCCCGGGGCGCCGTCCGCAAAGAACTGCACGGAAAATGCCGGGAAGTCCCGGTGGCGCAACCCCTGCACGGTCCCGTTGATGAGATCAACGTAGGTCGTGATCAACCGGTCGCGGTCAATGGACTTGGCGATGACCGCGTAGCCTTGACCCTGCGTTGCGTAAATGATGTCGTTGGTGATGATCCGCCGAATCGGGTGGCTACTACCGTGATACTCGACTGGTAACATGGTCAGTTCCGCCCCGTTGGCCAGGGCAAATAACTCGTGGCCCAGCCCAATGGCAAAGAGTGGAATCTCGGCTTGGACCGTGCGGATCATGTCTAAGACCCCGGCACCCAAGTCTAGCGGTGATCCCGGTCCCGTCGACAGTAAGACCCCGTCTGGATCCAGGTTCAACACATCTTGGGCACTGGCCGTCCACGGCAAGACCGTGACGTTACAGCGGCGCTCCGACAATTGCCGCAAGATTCCGTGCTTCAAGCCAAAGTCGATGACCACCACATTTTTACCGGTATCCGGGTTGGGATACGGCTTGGGAGTGGCCACCTGATCGACTTGCCGGTTGGTCAAGACCGTGGCGTTCAGTTGGTCAAAGGCGTGGGCGTCTGCCACGTCGACGATGCTGCCCTTCATGGGGCCGTCCACGTCGCGCAACTTGCGGATCAAATGCCGCGTGTCGATGCCACTGATTCCGGGAATGTTGTGCTGCTGGAGAAATTCATCCAGCGATAGGCGTGATAACCGGTTCGTCGAGATGTTCGTCACGTCTCTGACCACCATCCCCTTGGCCGTGGGTAAGATCGATTCATAACTGTCATGGTTGATCCCCACGTTGCCAATGGCGGGTTGGGCAAAGATAATAATTTGGTTGTGATAGATTTGATCGGTAATCGTTTCTTGATAGCCTAACAGATTTAAATTGGAGATGACCTCTCCGCTCGTAGTGGCGCCGGCACCAAAACCTTCACCGGCGTAGGCCGAGCCGTCTTCTAAAATCAAATAGCGTTTTGCCATGCAAAATCGGCCCCTTTACCAGTTAGTTCTATGCTTGTTGGATCTCCACTGCGTCGCGGTCGTCGATTTCACTGACGGAAACCTTGATCCGTTCGCGTTGTGAGCTGGGAATGTTCTTGCCCACAAAGTCGGCACGAATCGGCAATTCCCGATGGCCCCGATCGACCAAAACGGCCAGGTTGATACTGGTCGGCCGACCGAGATCCATGATGGCACTCATGGCCGCGCGAATCGTCCGACCAGTATACAGCACGTCATCGACCAAGATCACCTTTTTACCTTCGACCGAAAAATCAATGTTAGTGGCCGTGACTTCGGGTTCACTCTGGGCATCGTGATCGATATCGTCACGGTAAGGCGTCACGTCTAGGTCACCGACTGGCACCGAGACGTTCTCCAGTTGTTGCAAGCGACTAGCAATCCGTCGCGCTAAGTAGACCCCCCGCGTCTTGATGCCTAAAATGACGAGATCATCGACACCCTTATTGCGTTCGATAATTTCGTAAGTGATCCGGGTCAGGGCCCGTTGCATTGCCATTGCGTCCACAACTACCTTTGCCATCTGTATTTCCTCCTTAAAAGTTTCACGGCGTTAGCGTAAGTGCCAGAAACGGGCGCGTTTCTTCGGCAAAATGGTGAAGAAACCCGCCCGCCTGATTCGGCAAACCCGTTTATCTGATTGTGTTTAGCATAAAAAACCTAGATTGCTTTGTCAACCGGTAATCCGGCTTGTTGGCGTAAATGTCGCACGGCCTTGGCAAAGTTTTCTGGCACCGGCGCGGTAAAGGTCAGTTGCTCGCCGGTCGTGGGCTGCTTGAACCCGAGCTCTCTGGCGTGTAAAAATTGACCTGCGCCTTTTAATGTTTTCTTAGGGCCGTACAGCGGGTCCCCAGCGACCGGGTGATTGATGTAGGCCATGTGCACGCGAATCTGGTGCGTCCGACCCGTTTCCAACCGACAAGCCACCAAGGTGTAGTTGCCATAGCGCTCCAGCACCCGAAAATGGGTGATTGCGGGGCGGCCATCGGCGACCACAGCTTGTTTCTTGCGGTCCTTAGGCGACCGGCCCAGCGGCGCATTGATGGTGCCCTCTTCTTCCTTGAAATTGCCATGAACGATGGCCACGTACTCCCGCAGATTCGTCTTGGCCTGTAGCTGGGCCGACAGGCTCTGGTGGGCGTGGTCATTTTTGGCGACCATTAAGAGGCCTGAGGTGTCCTTGTCGATGCGATGGACGATGCCGGGGCGCAGAGTCCCGTTGATGCTGGACAGCGGGCTATGATACAACAGCGCGTTGACCAACGTGTGGTTGGGATGCCCGGGTGCGGGATGCACGACCATCCCCTGGGGCTTATTGACGACCAGGACGTCGTCGTCTTCGTAAACGATATCCAGCGGAATATTTTCCGGCTCTAAATCTAGTGGCTCGGGGTCCGGCAAGGCCACGTGAATGGTCGCCCCGGCCTTAGGCTTGTCTTTGGGCTTGGCCGGTTGGCCGTCAATCGTGATCTGCCCGGCCTCAATGGCGTTTTTTGCCTGGGAGCGGGAAATCGTGGCCACGTTGTCCGCCACCAATTTATCCAGCCGTTCCGTCGTCGTCACTTGAAATTCTGATTCTTGCATTAATGTGCCTCCCGGCGATCAGTGAGGTACACACCAATCGCGATTAAAATCACGCCGACCGTCAAACAGCTGTCGGCAAAGTTAAAGATGGGGAAATTGATGAAGTCGAGCTGAAACATGTCGACCACGTATCCCTGCATCAAACGATCAATGAAGTTCCCTAAGGTTCCGGCCATCATCAAGGCCAACCCCAGCTCTTCGACCCACTGATCGTTTTTGTGGCGGTATTGCCAAAAGAAGTAGCCCATGATGCCTAGGGCCAACACGGCAATGACCGCAAAGAACCACATCTGGCCTTGTAAAATGCTCCAGGCCGCACCATTGTTGCGCAAATGGGTCAGTGACAGGAGCCCGGGAATCAAGGGGTGCTCGCCACCCAGGGCGATATTGGCCACCACCGCGTGCTTGATCCACTGGTCGATGACCACCAGCAGCACGATTAAAAGTGTATCTGCTATCAGCATAAAGTCCGGAACACCTTTCCTATAAGTCGTTACCGAAAAGTATACCAGAAAATGGCGGGTTTCGGCGCTTTCCTGGTTAGAAAATTATTTGGCGGTGGCATTTTCTAATTTTTTCTTAAGTTCACCCAGCTGGGGTCACAAAATCTTCGGGAATTTCGTTGGTAATCATAGGGTGTTGTCCTTAACAGGCGTGGGGGCTGCTCGCCTATCGTCCGCTAACACGCGGTGAGCGAAGACAGCTGATTTTGGCCCTTTGCTACCGCGCCTTGACAGCGTTTGCTTGAAGTTTCATAGTAATCCTAAACAAACTGGAGGTCTTTCTGATGGAATTTCAAGTACAACGCGACAGCCTGACCCTAGCCGGCATTTACGAGCCCGCCGATCAACCGAACGGGACTATCGCCATTTTGATGCACGGGTTTACCGGTAACCGTGGCTACACCCCAGCGGCATTACTGGTCCAACTGGCAACACGACTACGGGCAATCGGCGTGGGAACTGTGCGCTTTGACTTCAACGGTCACGGCCACAGTGACGGTGACTTTGTCAATATGACCGTGCCCAACGAAATTGCGGACGCCCAAGCGGTCCTGTCCGCCGTCCAAACGCGGCTCCATCCCCAACACATCGACCTGCTGGGCCATTCGCAAGGTGGGGTCGTCGCCAGCATGTTGGCGGGCGTTGATGCCGACCTGATCCACAAGCTGGTCTTAATGGCTCCCGCAGCGACCTTAAAGGACGACGCCATTGCCGGACACACCCGCGGCCTGGTTTACGACCCACATCACATTCCGGCCACCTTGCCGTTGAGTGACACCCTGACGTTGGGAGGATTCTACTTACGAACGGCACAACACTTGCCCATTTACGAAACGGCACAGGCCTTCACCGGTCCCGTCTGCCTGATTCACGGGGATGCCGATCAAATCGTCGACCCCATCGCCTCTAAGCGGTATCACGATGTCTACCGTAACAGTGATTATCACCTGTTGCCGGGTGGTAGTCACGGCTTAGACGGGCAGGTCCGTAAGACGGTGCTCGACCTCGCCACCAGCTTCATTCAGGATTAATGCGAGCCCACCAGGGGTTACGGGTTGAACGTCAGGTAGTCCGTGCTGACCGCCTTGCCGTTCGCCAAATTTGGACCGTGACGCTGCGGGAAGGACCGGCCGAAGCCAAAGAGCGGTCTTCAACCTCGCTTCGAGCCGAAAACCACGTCTCGAAGACGCCCGTTTCCAAGTAGGTCACTTGAAAACGCCCACGGCTGAGTCCAAATTTAGCTCACTCACGGCTACGTGGCAGATTACCCGCTAATGTAGATGAACATTACCATTTCAATGACGTCCCTGCTAACTTTGTGGTTGAATAATCACGTAACCGACCAGAGGTGATCAGAGATAGCGGTTGAAACGTCGTTGGAGATTGACGGAGTCGGTCAATCTTCAAACCCAATTGGGACGGACCGCTCTCAGACTATCAATGATAAGTGTTGACTAATCTAATATTCATAACAAAAGATTGCGAATTAACGCGTTGACTCCCGAAACAACAGTGTTCTGTCCATCCAAATTAGTGAGACCAGGAGCCTGTGTCTATCAGGTAATACGGTGTTGGCTAAGAACTAGTTGGTGACTTAACCGCTGTCAGGGGCTAAGCCAATTATTGTTGGCAAGCATACCTGTAGCCGAGAGTCTGCCAAATATGGGTTCAGCCGTTGAAAAAGAGTGTGACAACAGGCGGTTAACTGGCGAGCATTAACGGTGCTAGGTAGATAATCCTGGTTCTGGATTATTTGCCTAGCAGTGTTAAGCGGAACCAGTTGCCTGTTGGCGCACGTTTCGGCCATGAGGCCACTTTGAGACGCGGGCCATCGGCTCAAAGCGAGGCCGAGACCGCTTCTCAGGCTCGGTCCGGTCCGCCCACAGCGACACGACCCATATTTGGCAGACGGTAGGCGGCCAGCACGGACTATCTGACGTTCCATGTAAACAGCAAACGGACCCGAGAGCATCTCCCGAGTCCGTTTCGTTTTCTTAAATTTAATGGTGACTACTAGAACAAGCCCGTAATCTTACCATCGGCGTCAATGTCCATGTCCAACGCGGCCGGATGTTTAGGCAGGCCGGGCATTGTCAAGACGTTCCCGGTCAAGGCGACCACGAAGCCGGCCCCCAACCGCGGCGCAAATTCGCGCACGTGAATCGTGAAGTCCGTGGGCGCGCCCAGTTGGTGGGCATCATCCGTCAGTGAGTACTGCGTCTTAGCCATGCAGACGGGCAACTTGTCCCAGCCATGCTTGGCCAACGTCTTCAATTGCCGGCTGGCCTTGGCCGAGAGCTCGACCTTGGCACCCCCGTAGATTTTCTGGGTGATGGCTGTCATCTGCGTCATCAGGTCGGCACCGGCTGGGGCTAAGCGGGTAAAATGCTTGGGTTGTTGGGTCGCGGTGACGACCTTTTCGGCCAGGTCCGTGGCCCCAGCGCCCCCATCGGCCCAAACGGTCGTGGTGGCGACCGGCACGTTCAAGGCGGCCACGTCAGCGGTCAACGCCGCAACCTCGGCATCGGTGTCACTGGTGAAGCGGTTGATGGCCACGACCACCGGCACGCCGTATTGTTGCATGCTGGCAATGTGGCGTTTCAAATTGGCACTGCCGGCTTGAAGTGCGGCAACATTTTCCGTTTCCAAATCAGCGCGTTTAACGCCACCGTTATACTTCAAAGCCCGCACCGTGGCAACGATGACCACGGCGTCCGGTGTTTGCCCCAAGACGGGGGTCTTGATGTCCATGAACTTCTCGCCCCCAAGGTCGGCCCCAAAGCCGGCTTCGGTCACGGCAAAGTCCCCCAGTTGTAGGGCCGTTTGTGTGGCCAGTACCGAGTTACAACCGTGGGCAATGTTGGCGAACGGCCCGCCATGGATGATGGCGGGATTGTGGGCCAACGTTTGGACCAAGTTAGGCTTGATGGCGTCCTTCAGTAACAGGGTAATGGCCCCACCGACCTTTAGATCAGCGACCGTCACCGGTTCCTTGTCGTAGGTGTAGCCAATCAGGATGCGGTTGACCCGACGTTTCAAATCTGCCAGGTCTTCGCTCAAACACAATACGGCCATCAGTTCACTGGCCACGGTGATGTCAAAGCCGTCTTGCCGGGGCATCCCCGAGGTACGGCCACCCAGCCCGATCACGGTCTGGCGCAGCTCCCGGTCATTGATGTCCAAGACGCGTTTCCACACGATCTGCCGTGGATCCAAGTTCAAGGCGTTACCCTGTTGGATGTGATTGTCGATCAAAGCCGCCAGCGTATCGTGGGCCTCGGTCAAGGCGTGCATGTCCCCGGTAAAGTGCAGGTTGATGTCTTCCATCGGCGCCACTTGGGCGTACCCGCCGCCGGTCGCGCCGCCCTTCATCCCCATGACGGGACCCATCGACGGCTCGCGTAAAGCCAGCACGGTCTGGTGCCCCAACAGATTTAAGGCATCGCCCAAACCGACGACGACCGTGGATTTTCCCTCACCGGCTGGCGTCGGGTTGATCGACGTGACCAAGACCAATTTACCAGGGGTGTGGTGCCCCGTCAGCGGCAGGTTGATCTTGGCCTTGGTGTGGCCGTAGGGTTCGATCTGTTCTGAGGTCAGGCCCACCTTGGCCGCAATTTTTTCGATCGGTTCTAAGGGTGTTGCTTGTGAAATTTCAATATCGCTACTCACTAATTTTCCTCCTTCACGCCGTTGGCAACCATGGCTTCGCGCAACAGGCCTGCCAGTTCGATTGCTGAATTCCGTGGTAACAGGAACTGATAGATCTTGCCCTGCGCCACGATGCCTAGCCGATAGCGCGACTGCTGGACGTTACGAACCTTATTTAAGGGAATGACCAAGTGGCGGTGATTCAAGACCGTACTGACGGTCAACACCCCGTTGGCCATGGTGATATTTCTAAAGTGGATCTCTAGCCAGCACAGAAAGGCAAAGGCCACGAAGAAGCCCAACGTATACCAATTAAAATGGGTCACTTCCAGCCAGAAGATGGCACCCATGAAGAGCACCATCAGCGTCCAACTCCAGTTAATGATGCTGCTCAAGGGGTTGGGTTGATACAAAAATCGTCGTTCCTGGGTTATCATTAGTCTAAACACCTCACGAAAGATTGGAGTGATTCTTTGTTTTCTCTATATACCGATGCCGCCACTCAGCCGCAAACGGGCCTCAGTGCGGGTGGCATCCTGATCATTCAAGACCATCACCAGACACAGCTCAAGACCGTGCTCACGGCCACGACCAACCACACCGCCGAATTCGAGATTGCCCGCATCGGCTTTGAACACCTGCTCACGCTGACCAGCAAGCCAGCAGAAACGACCGTGCTCTTTTACACCGATAGTCAAATCGTTAGCGACAGTGTGGCCAAACGTTACGCCAAACACTATCAACTGTGGGTCGACGCGCTACTCGCCGTTCAGGACCCCTTCCAGTTGGTCTTGACGCAGTGGGTCCCCGAACGGGAAAATCGCGGGGCTCACACCCTCGCCAATCAGGCGCTTCATTCCGCCGAAGACGTTAAGTAAGTCGTCAGGGGCAATTCGTATTCGCTCCAGTCAGGCGTCCCGCCGTACAACGCGGAACCCGCCAAGAGCCGGCCAATTTCTGGTCCCGTCGTCAGACCCGAAGACCCCAAGCCCGAGGCAACTAAAATGGCTTCGTGTTCCGGAATCGGCCCGAAGAACGGTGCAAAGTCCGGTGTGTAAGCACGGGTACCGACCCGCACGCCGGTAATGTTGTCTGCCGTAACGCCGCTCATCAAGCGTTGGGCACTGGCCAACAGGTCGGCGGTCACGGCTGGATCGACGGCTAAGTCAAATTTGCCATCGTCCTCATGCGTCGCCCCAACGATCAGCTTGCCATGGCCAAACGGCACAAAGTCGCGTTCGCCCTCGGGCATGACCACCGGCATATTTTCTTGGAGCGGGTAGTCCTTGACGCTCAGTTCGATCAACTGGCCCTTTTGTGGCCGGACACTGGCATCCACGCCTAAAGGGGCTACCAATTCCTTGAGCCAAGCACCAGCCGCCACAATGACCCGGTCAAACACCCGGGGACCCATCGACGTGACCACTTGGCCATCCGGCGTGAAGCTGACCCGTTCGTGGCGAATCGTCAGGTTCTTGGCCGTCGCCTGCGTCAGTAAGCCGTTGACCAACGCTGCGCCATCAACGCGGGCCCCACCAGAGATGAAGACCCCGGGCTGTGGTGCCGTTAACAGGGGCACCTTGGCCTGAACCTCGGCGGCCGTTAGCGTGGTCACTTGCCCCATGGTCGGCGCACTCTGCCGCCGTTCTTGAGCCAGGTCAAAGAGCGTTTCCAGATCCGTGGGGACCTCACGCGTCACGATGGTTCCGGTCTGTTGATAGACGTCCGTTCCCAGTTGTGCGCGATGGATCAATTCGGGAAATAGCGCTGCGCCGGCCTTAGCCAATCGGTACCAGCGTTGATTACGGCGTTTGGACAGCCAGGGTGAAATAATGCCGGCGGCTGCGGTCGTCGCCTGCCCCGTGCCGTCGTCAAACAGCGTGACGCGCGTCTGTTCACTGCCGGGTAAGGTGCTTAAATAATAGGCTGCGGTCGCCCCGACAATGCCACCGCCAATGATTGCGATACGTTTTTCCATAACGAACTGACCTCCTCAGTATCCGGTCTGCGGGTTCAGCGTACTGAACCTGCGGACCCTTGGGCAAAAACTCGGCACCTACCGGCCAGCTTCTGCCACAATTTCAGGTAGCCGCGGCGTGTGACCGCCAGTGGGTGTCCAACAATCCGCCACCCCCAGTTAACCCCACGCCATTTTGCCGTCATCCCCGTCCGTCTCGGCAGTGGTGCCGCCGCAGACAGTGGTGATGTGACCCGCTTTCATTTTAGCATAACTGCCCGAATGAAAACGCCGGAAGTGTCTCTCAAATTCAAAAGGACTCCCGAACACGCCAAGCGACGTGGCTCGAGAGCCCTTTGTAATTTACTTAAATTTACTTGAAGACCATGAAGCGGTCATCGTCATTCATGTAATCCTTGTCACCGGCTGGGTTTTCGATGGACCCGAAGTCCATTTCTGCCCGGAGATGCCAGCTAGCTGGCAAGTTGAAGGCTGCCCGGACCTCATCGTCGATCAGTGGATTGTAGTGTTGGAGGTTAGCGCCCAAGCCGTTTTCGGCCAGCGCCGTCCAAACGGAGAACTGGGCACTCCCCTGTGCTTGTTCGGACCAATCTTGGAAGTTGTCCGCGTACAGTGGGAAGTTGTCTTCAAATTCCTTGACCGTCTTGGTTTCGGTGAAGTACAGCACTGTCCCGTAGGCTGCCTTGAAACTATTGATCTTGGCCGTGGTCTTGGCGAAGGCGGCTTCGTCGGGTACCTCTTGCTTTAAACGGTCGATCACGATGTCCCACAGCTTTTCGTGAGACGCACCGAACAGGATCACGGCACGCGTCGTTTGGTTGTTAAACGGCGTTGGGGCGTTCTTCACGTTGTCCTTCACCAGCGTGACCAACTCGTCTTGAGACAGCTTCACGTTGCGGCCCAAGGCATAGATACTCCGACGTTGCTTGGCTAATTCGCTAAATTTGGTCTCCATAAAATAAATAACCTCACTTTAGAATAGTTTCCCGGTAATGGGTAAATGGTAGTTTCCTTAAAACTTATACCTCTAGTGTACCACTTACTTTTTGGAAGTAAAGTTATTTGTCAGTGACCTGGTAGGCCGTCGCAAAGGTCTGCTGCATCCAATCCAACCAGTACTGCGGGTTCAGCGGTTCACCCGTGACCTGCTGGATCAGTTGTTGCGGCGTCACGCTCGCGCCTAGCCAGTGGATCTGTTCGCGCCGCCACTGGGTGATGCGGTGATAATCGCCGCTTTGTAAGATCTCGGTGACCGGCAACTGCTGGCTCATGGTGTGCATGAACTGCGCCGCGTATAGCTGGCCCAACAGGTACGTTGGGAAATACCCAAAGTCGCCGCCCGGCCAGTGGATGTCTTGCAAAATACCCTCCGTGTCGTTAGCGGGTGTGATGCCCAGATAATCTTGGTATTTTTGCCGCCACAGCGCGGGCAGTTCAGCGACCGTCGTCTCCCCATTAAACAGGGATTTCTCCAGCTCGTAGCGCACCACGATGTGCAGTGGATACGTCAAGGGGTCCGCCTCGGTCCGAATCAGCGTGGGCTTGGTCGTCATGAAGCCGCGGTAAAAGGTCGGCTCATCGATGTCAGCGAAAATATCGCCGGTCGCCTGTTGAAAGCGTGGGTACTCCCCTTGCCAAAAGGCCGGGTTGCGGGCCAAAAAGATTTCGTTAAATAAGGACTGCGATTCGTGCAGACCCATGGACGGTGCGTCCGCTAACGGCGTGTAGTCGTAAGCCGGGTTGAAGTTTTGCATGTACAAGCCGTGCCCCGCCTCATGGATGCCGCCCAGTAGCGACATCTGAAAGGCGTGCACGTCGTAACGGTTGGTGATGCGGACATCGTTGCGGTCTAGTGGGACCGTGAACGGGTGCGTGCTACGGGACAGGTCACCCTTGGTGAAGTCATAGCCTAAGCGCTGCACCACGGTCCTAACCAGCTGTTCTTGCAAGTCTTCCGGGACGGCACGACTCATGAAGTCCGCTCGTGGGGCCACACCCTTGGTCTGCAATTGGTGCTGGATGCGCTTGATGCCAGCCTTTAGCGTATCCATGATGGGGTCCAGCTGGGCCACGGTCATCCCCGGCTCATACTGGTCGAGCAACACGTCATAGTCCGTTGCCTGGCCGTTGCGCCACTTGGGGATGAACGCCTTTTGCATGGCCACGATTTTTTCCAGATCCGGTTGTAATAAGGAAAAGTCTTGTGCGGCACGGGCCGTCTCCCAAACTTGTTGGGCATGCGTCAACGTCTTTTGGTAATCGGCGTAATCGGCCGCCGGAATGTCATGGTTCAAGTCGTAGTCGCGTTTGACCAGCCGCAAGACCTGCTGCGCTTGGGCATCCAATTCAGTCGGATGTGTCGTGAAGTAGTCCACAAATTTGCCCATCTGCGGGCCGGCACTCAATGCCAACTCCTGTGCACTCAACGATGCCGTCAGTTCACCACGAAAATCGGTGCCTGCCGGTGGCAAGTACGTACGGGCATCCCACCCCAATAACGTGAGATTCATCCGCACCAAGCTTACCTGTTTCACCAGCGCCAGAAACGCTGCTTGTGTGTTATCCATAGCCAGACCTCCCATTGATCAGTTGCTGTTAGTTTACCATGGGGAAATCTAAATGTCTTGTCATTTTCTCATTATAATTTAACTTATCGTTGGGATAGTTTCGTTGCTTTTGAATCTTCATTTTGCTTAACATCCCTTGCCATTGTTGCATTCACGGCCTATTAGTGAATAAATCACAATAAGTCGCTCTGTCATTGCTCACTATTCACAATATGCTTTTTGGCACTTCTGCTCTCATGCTTCACCTAGCAATCGTGTCACCTGGGCCGTAATCCACGTCACCGTCAGCTGGGGATCAGGCAGTTGGCACAGCACACCCACTAATAGAGTCCACACCGCCGTCGCATCTGTTGGCGTACCGCTTTGACGTTGGGCATCTGCTAAGGTCAGGACCGTCGTCAGGCTCTGAGGGACGGCCAGTGGTGCCGTCAAAACGAAGCGGACCGCCCGGGGATGGGCTGTGGCAAAGGCCACCAAGTTTGTGATCATTTGTTGGAGCATGGCCGTCGCGTCAGCCGAATCCAAGACATTAGCGCGCAACGCCGCCGCTAGCTCCTCAGTAATTTCCACTCTTAAGGCCGCTAGCAGACTGGCTTTGTCCGGGAAATGCCGGTAAACGGCCGCAGGGGTCACCGCTAAGAACCGGGCGATTTGTCGTAGAGACAGGTTCTCTGCCCCCTGTTCTTCTAATTGTTGGTGGGCCTGTTGTTGGATCAACACCGCTAAATTTTGACGATGGTATGGTAATTTTGTCATTGAATGGGCTCCCTTCAAATACTTCATTTTAGTTATATGTTATCACTGATTACATCTAAAGTAAACGGTGATAACATGTCATTTAAATGCCGTTAACTTGGGCTTCACAGAAACCTTAGAGAATCTTTACGTTTATCCACGCCATCTTGCCTTAAACTTAACTTAACCTTACTTAAGAGAGAAGTGTCCCGTATGTCAGAACCCGTATCTAATCGTCGGCTAGCTGGCCAGTTCATTGCGTTTTGGTTCGTCTGGCTGTTTGTTCAAATTGGCGCCAACACCCCCATTGAACAGCACCTCACCGGATGGCCCCAAGAGCTAGCACTAGACGCCATCAAGCTGATCATTTGGCTAGGGGCCGCTTGGCTGTTCATCAAGCAGGCCCGTCCCGGCAACCTGAGTCTCAGCAACGCTGCTCAGTGGCGGCCAGCCTGGCGTTTTGGGGCCGGTTACCTGGTCTGGGGGATCATCGTGGTCTACCTACTAGCACAATTTTGGTTGGCCCATCACGGTCTGACCGTGGCCGCTAACTTCAAGCCACAGTTCTGGGGTCGCTACTTCTTGGTCGTCGGCGTCACGGAGGAATTTCTGTTTCGCGGGTATTTCTTAAACGCCCTCCTGCAGAAATTTCCACTCGCCAAGGCCAACGTACTGCAAGCCCTGGCCTTTGCCAGCTTGCACATCCCCCGCTACCTCACGACCGTCCCCACCATGAGCGCGGGCATGTGGATCAGCAATCTCCTGTCCGTCTTCATCTTGGGCCTGTTGTTTGGCTGGCTCTATGCGCGCAGCCGGTCGTTGTGGCCCGGCATCGCGATTCACATGACCTGGGATATCCTGGTCACGTTATTCGGCTAAGACCATAAAAAAACTGGTCCTTGGACAACTCGTCCAGGAACCAGTTTTTTATGGTTAATCCCTTTAGGCGCGAACCCGCCGTTTCAGGTAACCGAGTAAGACACTTAAAAATGCAAACGGTAAAGCAAAGCTGAACAGTGCCGTCAACAAGACCGGAGCCACCGTCAGTGTTAAGGCGACGTCGCCGATCCCGACAATCAGGCTAGCTACCAGTAACAGGCGCCACCAGCCGCGTTTGATCTGTGGTTGGTAAGTCAGCCCGTAAACCAGTAAGGTCAAAGCCGTTGTCAACAGTAAGGCCCGGTCGATCAGAGGCATTGCCAGTAAGCCAGTCAGCCCTAGTGCAACAACACTCAGCCCGATAAAGAAGTAACCGTACCAGCGTTGCGTTTGAACAGTTGATTTCACGATTATCGCTCCCTTTATCACAAGATCTTTACGTCTTTAGTTTACACGTTTTTGTAACCGCTTACAATAGATAAACTTGACTCACCGTTTTCAACCAATTAAAAAAGCCAGCCGCAACGTGCTGACTCAGCAATGCTAGTGATCATCCCGCAGGGCGCCGTTCCAGTCGTCGCTAACGACCGCTGGCACCTCGCGATTGAAGACCCGCAGTAAGGCGGCCATGCTCTCGGCGCTCTTTTCCGGGGTCATTTCGCTTAACGGCAGCCAGCTCACTTGCCCCTCGGCACTAGCCTGGAGGTCACCCGTGAAATCATCGCCGCGATACAGCAGGCCCAGCTTGCGTTTTTGACGGCTGGCATCGAACCACTCGCAGGTCCCACAAAAGCTCACCGTTTTCAAACGCAGGCCCGTTTCCTCGAAAACCTCACGAATGGCGGCTTGCGCACAGCTCTCGCCGACCTCCACGTGACCACCCGGAAAGCTGTGGCCCGCCTTCCAGGGGACGTTGACTTTATCCTCGACCAATACCCGGTTCGTCACCGGATCTGTGACCATGATCATCGTTACCAATTCGACCGGTTGTGTGCGGTCCGTCTTGCTTGTTGCCATGTCTTCACCGTTCCCTTCACCCATTGTCCGATTAAATGAAAGCCGTACGTCGTCGCAAATGACCAGCACCACGTCAGTAAGTAACAACCGACGCACCCCAGTACCGGATGGACCGCCGTTAACGTGCGTCCACCCAGTAGCCAGATCAGCTCCAGCCAAAACACGTTGGCCAGGTACGCGCGATAAGCATAGGTCGCCAGCCAGTGGATTACCGGCAACCACCGCGAGCGGCGGCGTTGGTGCCACTTGGCCAGACTCACCAGCAGTAAAATGATGCACAGCCCGTAGCCCACCGTGGCCGGCAGGTAGTAACTACTGCGACTGAGGTCGATGGGCGTTCCCAGTTGGCGTAACTGCCGGTATTGCCAGTACCACATCAACAGGCCCAGGGCACCCAGGCCGACCCACGCATAGCCGCGTAACCAGCGGGTGGGCGTTTCCGCTAACCCGATACCCAGAACCGCATACACGGCAAAGCCCCAGCAGACCCGGTCCATTAGATACCACGTCGTTGCTTGCCCACTGGGAACAGCCACGGCATTGTACCAGGTCAGCCAGCCAACCAACAAGCCGACCGTGAGCGCCGTGATCACCCAATGGTGCCGGGCCCAACCGCGACGTAACGCCCACCACAGTGGCATCAGAAGAATGATCTGGAGCATCATCGTGTTATACCACAGGTGTGGCGCCGCGTTGCCATTTACCAGTTGCCAGAAAAACTGACCAATCGTGTGAAAGGCGTGATGCTGCTGCAGCTGTGGCAAGAATAAGAGGTACGCTAGCGACCACACCAACGTGGGAACGCCCAGCGCTGACCACTGCTGCCGCAAGTAGTGGCCGTAACGCGGCCGAGCCGGACTCACGCGCATCGTCGTCATCACGATGCCGCAGATAAAGGCCGGCGCCGTGAATTTGATTGCCAAATACGCCCCCGCAATACCGTCTTGTAACTGGCGGCCCGCCGTCGTGGTCAGTGCCAAACTCAACACCGTTTGGGCCATGACCGCCGTGCAGGCAAATGCTTTTAAATAATCACCGACATCCGCTGCCGGTGCTGCTCGTTGCTTGTTCACCTTTCGTCATCGCCTTTGCCTTCTATTCTAGCAAGGACGCTGGGGCGGTGTAAACCCCCGGACAACAAAAAAGACGGCTCACCGGCCGCCCGTTATTTTATGCTTCACGATTATTGTTTTTCGTCATCTTAGCAAAGATATCTTCAAGTCCGTAGCACGCCGCGCCCAGTGCGGCGAAGGCGATTGGAAAGCCAAACGCCCAAACTGGTGACTTCATCAACAGCAACACTAAACTCAGGCCACAAACGGCCAGTACGGCTAAGGCAATGACTGCCCAACGATCTTTTCTCATGATTCTTTCCCCCAAACTCTAAATCTAGTGTGTCCCCTAACACTCCTATAGTTTAGCAAGGTGCCGGGCAAACAGCAATCATCTGACCCAAACTTAAGAAAGAACTTAATCTTTTTGCTTTTCACTTAACTTTCTGCTGCTTAACAACTTAGTCGCCAATACACAAGCGGAGTCTGGCCGCAATTCAGCTATACGTTGAGGAAAAGCGCTCAGCTAACACCGTCGTCACAGCAGCTTCCACCTCTGGTTAAGTCGGTGCTCAACGACAGAGTAAATAGCAACGCTTATCTACATCTACATTAGTGATTCATCTACCATGCAGCCGTGAGTGAGCTAAATTTGGACTCAGCCGTGGGCGTTTTCAAGTGATTTGCTTGGAAACGGGCGTCTTCGAGACGTGATTTTCGGCTCGAAGCGAGGTTGAAGACCGCTCTTCGGCTTCGACCGGTCCTTCCCACAGCGTCACGGTCCAAATTTGGCGAACGGTAAGGCGGCCAGCCTGCACCATGTCGCCACGCACGACGAGACCCTGTAGACCTATTTGACCATCAGTGACTGCCAAGGTGGTTGGCTTGCGGATCCCGCAGGTGCTGCAGCTGACCCTTGAATTCCTGAGAATACCGTTCCTGATCCGGTTGAAAGGCCGTTAGCCGTTCGCTCAGTCCTACGGTGTAATCGACCTGTTCGCCGTGTTCGCCTTGATCCAGGCCCATGGCTTCTTCGGCCGCATCGACCCGCATTGGTGTCAACTGCCGCAAAATCAAGATCAGCGCGCTGCCCATCACGGCGACTAACACAATCGTGATGCCGGTAGCCAGGACCTGAACTCCCAGCAAATGCCAACCGCCGCCATACAGCAGGCCATTTTCACCGATGGTCGGGTTGACCGCCTTGGTCGCAAAGACTCCGGTCAAGATACTGCCGACGATTCCGCTGACACCGTGGCAACCAAAGGCATCCAGGGCATCGTCCACCCCTAATTTTGGCTTCAGAACCTGAATAAACCCGTAACTGGCCAACGTTGCCAGCGCACCAATCGCCACGGAACCCATGACCGTGACGTACCCGGCGGCCGGCGTGATGCCCACTAGTCCGCACAGCGTCCCGGTACAAACCCCGACCAGCGTTGGCTTCCCGGTCGTCCAAATATCCAGGAACATCCAGACGACCATCGCCGTGGCGGTCGCAACCGTACTGGTAATAGCGGCCTGTAAAGCAACGCCATTGACCGCCAGCGCACTGCCGGCATTAAAGCCGTACCAGCCGATCCACAGAATCGCGGTCCCTAACAAGACCCACGGTAGATTGTAGTGCTGCCCCGGATGGTCCTTGGCCAACCGCGGCCCTAACCAAGCAGATAGGATCAGTGCCGTGACCCCGGCGTTGATGTGCACCACAGTCCCGCCGGCAAAGTCCAGCACCCCCAGCTTGGCCAGTAAGCCCAAGGGACTCCAGACCAAGTGGACCATGGGGTAGTAGATGCATACGGACCAGGCAATTAAGAAGAGCAGGAGAAATTTGAACCGGATCCGACCGACCACCGCACCCACGAACAGCGCAGGCGTAATGATCGCAAACATCATTTGAAACAGGGAGTAGGCCCCCAGCGGGATGTGCGTCGCCGTTAAGCTGGCCCAATTGACCCCCGCCATGAAGACGTGCCGCAAGTCCCCCACGATGCCGCCAACGTTCCCCGAAAAGGCGAGCGAATAACCCAGGAAGACCCACAACAAAATGGCCACCCCGGTCATGATAAAGACCGACAGCATGGTGTTGACGACATTTTTCTCAGAGACCAGGCCCCCATAGAAAAAGGCCAGGCCAGGAGTCATAAATAGAACTAAAATACTGGCAATCAAAATGAAAGCCGTGTTCGCAAGATTCATCGACGCCACCCTCTTTGCTTTTTATGTGAGAAATCCTAACACGTTTTTTCAGAAAAGTCACGATGGCATTCCCGAGGGATGACGGTTAAATACAACGTTGAACGAACCAAATGGTTGAGGGGCAGGCGTTTTCATGAAAATATTAAGGTTTGTAAGCGATGTTAGATTTTCTCACATTTTAAGTCAAGCTACGAATCAAACCCAGGCCCTCAATGTTGTGAGTTCCCCTGAGCCATTTTCGCCTGGTATTGCCGGGGAGTCATTCCAAAACGTTCCCGAAACTTTCGTCCAAAGTAGCTGGCCGTTTTGAAACCACAGGAGACGGCAATATCCGCCAGCGTCCGTTGTGTATCCACCAGGAGCATGGTCGCCATTGACATCCGATAGTCGGTCACGTACTGCGTCGGTGTTTTATGTAACATCTTTTTAAAGATCCGAAAGCATTCTGCACGACTAATATGAGCCTGCTGGGCCAATTCATCAACCAAAATTTCTTGCCGATAATTCTCGTGCACAAACCGAATAATCAGTTTTAGTCGTTGATCCGACCTGGCTGTGCCAACTAGCTCAGCAGTCTCAGGATACGATTGGACCGCAATAATGAGGTTACGCCAAATATGCATGGCTAACTCTAGCCCCTGTAATTCATAAGTGATTCCATCTTCTGGAAGCGCACAAAGTTTTTGAATACTGGCGATAATCTCTCGCTTCTGTGGATTATTCAGCTTTAGGAACAAAAAGGACAGCCCTGATTGGGCAATTGATTCCAAGACTTGTTCACCGAAGGCATCAAACAATTTCAACTTAAAAATGGTCTTCGATAACACAAAACAGTCAATGACCGTATTAGCCGCCAAGGCCTTAGCGCTATGCAAAACATTCGCGTTAATGAAGATGCCTTCCCCTGGATGCAGTACCACGTCTTGCGAGCCATTCGGCCCTCCGTAAAGCGTATACCGCAAAATCCCCTGTGTGACGACACCAAATTCGTACTCTTCATGCCAGTGACAGTCCCATTCCCGTTGATAGTAGTCATCGAAGTGATCCACGCAAATCGATAAGGGGATAATATGATTATCATAGGTAATGTGTTCGCGCAAATCACTTTCTAGCTGAATCAATTTTTTCTGGGTCATAACATCCTCCTGAACGAACTTGATACGATAGTGACATTATTATACGCAAATGTAGCTTTTATTCCATTATTCATGTCACTATAATATCACATATTGACTTAACAAATCGCATAGGAGGCTAAT
This sequence comes from Levilactobacillus yiduensis, assembly GCF_024718525.1. Lineage (NCBI taxonomy): Bacteria > Bacillati > Bacillota > Bacilli > Lactobacillales > Lactobacillaceae > Levilactobacillus > Levilactobacillus yiduensis. Next base: position 38,252 of record NZ_JAMXAZ010000005.1, on the reverse strand, counting down.
CATCATGTCCATTCACTCGGAAGACCCCATCAACATCATCAATGCACACGAACACAATTTAAAAGACGTCACGCTCAGCATCCCCAAGAATCAAATCGTCGTCTTCACTGGTGTCTCCGGCTCCGGTAAAAGTTCATTGGTCTTTGACACCCTAGCCGTCGAGAGCCAGCGCCAATGGCAAGCATCCTACTCCCAATACATTCGTAACAAGATGCCCCACTATACGCGCCCCCAGGTCGATCAGATTCAAAATCTCACCCCAGCCATTGTTATTCGCCAGCGAGCCACGACACCTAGCGGACGTTCCACGGTCGGCACTATTGTGGATACCGCACCACTACTGCGACTGTTGTTCTCACGAATTGGTCGCCCCAGCGCTGGTGGCTCCATGGCTTATTCCTTAAACCATCCGGCAGGCATGTGCCCTGTTTGTACTGGACTGGGCAAACGGCAAAAACTAAATGCTGACAGCCTATTTGATACGACCAAGAGTCTAGCTGAGGGGGCCATCACCTTCTGCCAATTCAGCGCTGGTTGGCAAAGCACCCTTTATACCGACAATGGCATATTGGATCCTAACAAAAAGTTGCGTGACTTCACATCAGCCGAATGGCGATTTCTCCGTGACAGTCCGCAAGAAGGACGCAAGATTGAGATACGCTCGAACACTTCAGGACGCGTTGACCGGGTCGCCTATGAAGGCGTCATCCCCCGCTTCAAACGTCTGTACCTCAACCGTGACATCGGTAAACTCGCTAAAAAGCTCCGCACCGAAATTACCCAACATATCACGACTGTCCCTTGCACGGCCTGCCAAGGAACCGGGCTAAATGCCAAGGCTTTGGCCTCCAAAATCAACGACCATAATATCATCGACATGATGCGACTCACCGTTGAACAGCTATTGACCGTCTTGACTAATATCACTGACCCCCGTGGCATTTCTCTGGTCAACCAGTTGACCACCACGCTTCAGCGTATGGTCGACATTGGCATTGGCTATTTACCATTAGTCCGACCCGCTAACACCCTGTCTGGTGGTGAGTTACAACGGCTTAAAATCGTCCGCAACCTCGGTGGGAGTCTCAACAACATCACCTACATCTTCGATGAACCAACGACTGGTCTCCACCCCGCAGATATTCGTAAGATTGGGAACATGCTACAACAGTTGCGCGACGCCCATAACAACATTCTGGTCGTCGAACATGCCCCCCAGATTATGCGCATCGCCGATATGATTATCGATATTGGGCCATTAGCCGGTGACCACGGCGGTGAGATTAGCTACCAAGGGTCAGTCGCAAACATTCAACAGTTACCAACGCCAACCGGCCAGGCATTACATCGCCGACTCTCCGTGAACTCGACGCCGCTGCCGTGGCAGGATAACTACTTGGTAACCGATGCTCATCGGCACAACCTAAAGCACCTCAACGTCACGATTCCCAAGCATGTGCTGACTGCGGTAACCGGCGTTGCGGGCTCTGGAAAAAGTACGTTAATCAGCCAGGAATTTGTGGCTCAATACCCTGATACAATCACAATCAACCAACAGCCCATTGGCATATCTATTCGTTCAACCCCCGCGACGTATACGGGGGTCATGGATGATATCAGAAAGCTCTTCGGCCAAGCCAATGGCGTCTCGCCGTCATGGTTCAGTTTCAATGCCAAGGGCGCCTGCCCCGTCTGTCATGGTAAGGGCGTCATCAAATACGACATGGCTTTTGCCGACGCGGTTGAAGTTACCTGCGAAGCATGTCAAGGCCGCCGCTATAATCCCCAGGCACTCAGCTACCATTTTCAGGGTAAGACGATCGAACAGGTCTTAGATCTGACGATTGCCCAGGCTCTGGACTTTTTCAACACTCCGAAAATTACGGATAAATTGACTGGACTGGTCAATGTCGGTCTCGACTACCTCACGTTGGGCCAGCCAACCAGCACCCTGTCTGGCGGCGAGACCCAACGAATCAAAATTGCTGCTGAATTACAAAAACAAGGGGCCACTTACGTTTTGGATGAGCCCAGTGCGGGCCTTCATCCCCATGACGTTCAAGTCCTACTACGACTACTACGCCAATTGGTCGCCAACCAAAACACCGTCATCTTGATTGAACACAACCTAGACCTCATCAGTCAAGCCGATTGGGTCATTGACCTCGGTCCACACGGCGGTGAACGCGGTGGCTACCTAAATTTTGCGGGGACCCCCGCTGACTTATTAACTTGTCAGAATTCGTTAACTGCAAAATATCTGCGGTTAGCCACAAACTAAAGGAGCATTATGCCATGATCTCACAAGAAAAAATTGACCAATTCAAACAGCTTACTAACTCAGGCGACATCTATGCTAGTATGGACGACGAATTCATCACTTACCAACACACCCTCGTCCAAAAGATCTTAGACTTTAACAACACTGCCGAGACACCAGCTGGTCTCCAAACACGTGAACACTTGCTGCACGACATGGTTGGCACCTATGGCAAAGATCTTTATGTCATCCCACCAATTTACGCAAATTCCGGCTTGAGTAATGTTCATTTCGGCCAAAACGTCGTCATCAATTTCAACTGTAATTTCGTAGACGACGGCGATATTTACATTGGTGATGACTGCATGGTTGGACCCGGCGTGACGTTTGCCACAGCGCTACACCCGATTTCGCCTAAGTTACGCCGCCACAAGTTGCAGTTCAACCACCCCATCCGACTGGGCCAAAATGTCTGGATCGGTGCTAATGCCACGATTCTGCCTGGCGTCACCATTGGCGATAACGCTGTCGTGGGTGCTGGTAGTGTCGTGACCAAGGATGTGGCCGCCAACACGATTGTCATCGGTAATCCTGCCAGAAAGCTGCGTGACATTACCCCCGATGATGATGTCTTTTACGAAAAGGGTAAACGCGTTCCGCAAGCGATTCGGGAACGTTATTTATAAAAACGATATTTAGTGGACCTGAGACAATTTGTTTCAGGTCTTTTTAACTGTCAGCGTTTGCCAAGAGATTTTGCCACCTGCTCATCTTACCGCTGGTGTTGTACACTAAAAATACTAACAGAATTACTACCACTCTTTTCGACTAAATCTGGCCGTCAATTATCAAGTCTGGCGACGACTTATCGTATAGACTTGTTCTTGAAATGAAGGAGGATTCCCATGCAAACACTCAATAAACTCATCGACTACATCGAAGACCACCTGACAGATGACATCTCGTTTTCAGCTGTGGCCTATCAGCTTGGTCTATCAGAATACCATCTACGCCGGACCTTTTCTTTTATTGCTGGCATATCACTCCATGATTACGTCCGCAACCGACGATTGGCTGCAGCCAACGTTGACTTGGTCAATGGCCAAGCCGTCACCACCGTGGCCTTTAAGTACGGCTACCAATCTGTCGAAGGTTTCTCCCGAGCTTTTCGTGACTGGAGTGGCTATCTCCCGTCCGAAGCCCGTCAGAGTGGCATGCAGAAGACTTTTCCTAAACTTTCATTTCACCTTGAAATCAAAGGAGGCATTCCCATGAACTTCAGAATCGAACAGAAATCAGCTTTTAACCTGGTCGGCGTCACCAAACGCATCCCTATTCAGTTTTCCGGGCAAAACCCTGCCATCCAGAAGCTAGCACAAAGCATCACCCCACTGCAAAGGACCCACATGCACACGCTAGGTGATCTCTACCCCCATCAAGTGTTAAACGCGTCTTACGCCTTTGACGACGCCCGATTAGCCGAACAAGGTCGGCTTACCCAGCTGATTGGCTTTGCCACCACTCAGGAAAATCCCTACGCTGACTTGACCCAGTTGGCGGTTCCCAGTCACACCTGGGCCATCTTCCCTAATCAGGGACCTTTCCCGCAACGACTCCAAGAGACCTGGGGCCGTATTTACAGCGAGTGGTTACCTGCCTCCAGGTACAAGTTGGTTGATGCGCCCGAAATTTCTTTTTCTCAGTTCGGTAGTGTTGATGTCAAAAGCGAAATATGGATTGCTGTGGCGTCTAGATCGTAACAATCTAGCCTACAAAAGTTACAGTACCCTAAAACATGAGGTATTTATTCAAAAGAGTGACCAACCATCATTAGGATTAACAATGGTTGGTCACTCTTGTTTCGTTTATACTTATTTTCGCTTCGAACCTAACCGCCGTACCGCTCGCGGAATCATCTTGCGAATCCCACCGCGCGGATCCTTGACATCCCCAACATACCGAGGAATCAAATGGATATGGGCGTGCATCACGGTCTGCCCAGCCGCCGCCTCGACGTTGATGCCGATGTTGTAGCCAGCCGGCGCGAATTTTTCATCCAGCAATGCCTTGGCTTGAAACGTCAGGTCATCCATGGCCTGGCGTGTGGTCGCCGGCACATCGAAGTACGTGGCGTAGTGCTGCTTGGGCACGATCAGTAGATGACCCCTCCGCACGGGATGAATATCCCAAAAGGCCTTGGCCAGGTCATTTTCCAGCACAATCTCAGTTTTTTGACAAAAAATGCAATCCGCTTCGATCATTGGCTTAGTCCCGGTGCCGCGGTTGACGCTTAGCCCAGAACTGGAAGTAATCCGTCCGTAGCGCCCCGTTGTAAAGTTTCCGCGTCTTGGTGGCCTTTTGACCGTAGAAGTGTTCGAATTCCAAGTCGGCGGTCAAAATGTACTTCGACCAGTCCGTCAGTGGCTTAAAGACTTGGCCCATCTGCTTGTAGAGTTCCCGGACAGACGCCTGGTCACTCAACCGTTCCCCGTATGGTGGGTTGGCGACGATGACCCCGTGCTTCAGGTCCGTCTTGAAGTCTTGCACAGCCAGTTGACTGAAGGTCACGTCTTGGGACAAGCCGGCCTCTTGGGCGTTACGCTTGGCAATGGCGACCATGTTCTCGTCAATATCGGTCCCGAAGATCTGAAGTGGCGTATCGTAGTCGGCCTTGGCGTCGGCTTCGTCACGTAACTTGTCGCTGAGTTCTTGGGGAACCCAATCCCAGCTTTCACAGGTGAAATCACGGTTGAAGCCGGGAGCCAGGTTACGGCCGATCATGGCAGCTTCGATAGGAATCGTCCCGGACCCACACACGGGATCCCAGAACGGCATGTCCTTGTGCCAACTGGTCAGGGCAATCAGGGCGGCCGCCATATTTTCCTTCAACGGCGCGCCCCCCTTGCCGACCCGGTAGCCCCGTTTGAAGAGGCTAGACCCGGTCGTGTCCAGCGTCAGCATCACGTGGTCCTTGTCGATCATGACTTCTAGCGGGTACGTGGCCCCGGTCTCGGGCATCCGCGTCCGCCGGTGATAAACGGCCGCAAGCTTGGTGGCCACGGCCTTTTTCACGATGGCTTGGGCGTCGGGCACACTATGCAATTGCGACTTCTTGGAGCGCCCTTCAACGGGGAACGCCGCATCCATTGGCAACAGCTCATCCCAGGCCACGGCCTTGGTGGCTTCAAACAGCTCATCAAAGGTCACGGCGTCAAATTCGGCCACGATGATCCGCACCCGGTCGGCCGTCCGCAGCCACAGGTTGGCTCGCAACACGTCTTCAATCGTGCCGTCAAAGCGCACCCGGCCATTTTCAACCTGGGTCTCGTACCCGAGGTCGCGTAATTCACGGCCGGCAATGGCTTCGATACCACTGGCAGTCGCTGCGTATAAATGAAATTTCTTCATGTAAGTTGTTCTCCTTTAATTCGGATCTTTTCTTAATCAGGTCAGTTAACTTTCTACTTAGCCTATTTTACCATCTTATCTGGCCACCTGATACCACTCTGACGAAATAGTTCTGGATTTGCTGGTAGCACAACGACGCGACCAGCAAGTGACCACATCAAAATTTGGGCACAAAAAAAGGCGGGAGCAAGCTCCCACCCACCTGACATGGTGTAAATCCCTGTAAGCCATGTTTTGTACCACCCAGCCGTTTCAGGCAAACGACTGACTGGCAGTAATCATCTATCTCGAGAGTTTCCTCTCCCCCCACATTTCGTTCATTTCCATATGTGAAGCGCCCCTACCAAAAGTTTGGGTTGCCCGCTCGAGGGGTTTACCGCGTTCCACCGCCTAAGTTTCCTTAGACGTATCGTCACTGTGGCACTTTTCAGGGATACTAGGGCATAGCCGAAGCCGTAGCCGTGTTTTCCCGCCGTAACGCTATTGCTAACGTCCCCCGGCTTATTTTTTCACCGAGCACGAACACTACAGACATCTCAGTCTGTGCGAGCATGGACTTTCCTCAGCCGACTTAAGCCGACCGCGATTACTCAGGATTTACACCAGTCTTTATAATTCTACAAACGATGTGACTCGTTTGGATCATTATCTAATTGTGAACCGAAAACGTGCCGTTCCAGATTGGAGAGCCGCTTCAAAATGTCCATGTTGGTGACACTTGAAGTTGCTTGGCTGGTTGTGGTGGCAGCGGGTTGACTGGCGCCAACTTGTACTTGACGTGTCAATTCGTCGACCTTCGCCAACAACCGTTCGTTTTCGTCTTGAAGCCGTTGATTCTCCTTTACAAAAGTGTCATAGTCCTTGATGACGTTGTCCAAGAAGCTATCAACGTCGTCAGGATCATAACCGCGCATCTTTTGGCGGAATTGCTTTTGTAAAATTTCTTTAGGAGTGAAATTAACGTTTTCCATCGATCATTACACCTCGTTATCGTAATCAAACCGGCGATATCTATAATACCAGTTTTTATTCCATTTGGGAACCATTATTTAAATTTTCTTGATATTCGTTGGCACTTTCTTGTAACCAGTCCATATCAATCAGGGTCAACGGGTACGCGTGCTGCTCACCAAAACGCTGAATGGCGCGGTAATCGTACTGCGGTTTCCCTTCATGTTCTAAATCATAAACCATTACGGCCTCATCTGTATGGGTCAGCATAAATTCTTGATAGTTTCTTAACTGTTGGGGCCCATGATAAGGTTGTTCACTAACGGATTGGTGAAAATCCACTCGGCTAGCCAGTTGGGCGTACAAACCACGGTTGGTCTCGTTCCAATTGCTGCCAAATTCCGCAAATGGCGTCATCACCGCAATTTTTAATTCCGGGTAGTCGGCCTTTAGATCCAGCCCCACTTCGGCGGCCCACTGTTCCGTACCCAGTTGACCACCGGTAATGAGCCAGTCCGTGCCGTTTTCAATCTTATTGATCAGTAACTGCTTCAACGTTGCCTTGATCACCAGGAGTTTCGGGTCTTGACTGCCGAAAATCCCCAGCTCATAACTGCGGTAACCCGTCAACCATAACCGACTCATGTCACTCCCCCTTTAAGTGTACCTTACTAGTGTAGCGAAAAAAAACGCGCGACGCAATTAAATTCCCGTTAAATTCGGGGAATTTGACCATTTATAGACCAGTTAGAGTTTTTATTTCCGGGTCAGCTTGGTATAATATCAATAACTGGGCCACCAGACCGTTCAGCCCGTTGGCGGTGGCAGTCGCCGCAAGCCGTGGTTCCTAGGCTGACGCGACTAGCAACAGGTCAACGCGACTGAACGGATGTTTTTCAGGCAAGGAGTGTGAGGAGTCAATGACTATTCGGTATCCCAATGGGAATGCCTATCAAGCACCAGCAACACCAACGGGGCCCAAGTTTCCCAGTACCTACACCAACTATGGCAAACGGGGAATGACGTTGGAAGAGGAACTGAACGAAAGCAATACCTACTATGAAGTTACCGGGCAAGCCGTCGTTCACAAGAAGCCGACCCCCATCAAGATCGTGAAGGTCGACTACCCCAAGCGTAGCGCCGCCGTGATCAAGGAAGCCTACTTCAGTACCGCCTCGACCACCGATTACAACGGTGTTTACCAGGGGCACTACCTTGATTTTGACGCCAAGGAGACCCGGAACAAATCCGCGTTTCCCCTCAAGAACTTTCATCAACACCAGATCGACCACATGCGGGCCTGTTCCGCGCAAGGCGGAATTTGTTTTGCCATTATTAAATTTGTCACTCGCCAAGAAGTCTTCTTGTACCGAGCGACGGACCTGTATGCCTTCTGGGATGCGCAACAAGCCGGTGGTCGCAAATCCATCCCCTACGCCGATATTGCGGCTAAAGGGATTCTCATCACCGCGGAGCTTCAGCTGCCCATCCCCTATCTCAAAGCCGTGGATCAACTGCTCTAGGGTCCCTAAAACAGCCGAACACGTTAAAACGCAAAGGAGATTACCATGTCTAGTAACAATCAAACCCGGGAGACTCGTATGAGCCGCAACGCCGAGCGTACACCCAGTGGGCCGCAAAAGCCGCACACGGGTTGGCGGACTTTCCGCCGTATTTTGTTTGTCTTCGTCGCCATCATCGTCTTAGGCCTTTTGGCCGGCGCGGGCCTGTTCTTCTTCTACGCCCAAAGCGCCCCGAAGATTACCGCCGGCGCCCTATCCAGTGACACTTCTACGCGGGTCTACGATGCCAACGGTCGGGTGATTTCACGACTGGGCGCACAGAACCGGAATTACGTGAAGAATAAGAACATTCCGGATACCTTGAAAAAGGCCGTTGTGTCCACCGAAGACCGTCGTTTCTACAAGAACAACGGGGTCGACCCGATTCGGATCATGGGTGCGGCTTTTGCCAACGTCACCGGCTCTTCGCTGGGGATGCAAGGTGGGAGTACCCTGACCCAACAACTGGTCAAGCTGTCCGTCTTCTCGACGGCGGCCTCCGATCGAACCTTGAAGCGTAAGGCCCAAGAGGCTTGGTTAGCCCTCAAGGTCGATCACGACTACTCCAAGAATCAGATTTTGGAATACTACATCAACAAGGTCTACATGGGCAACGGGGTCTACGGCATGCAGACGGCCGCGCAATACTACTACGGCAAGACGCTCAAGCACCTGGACCTGGCACAATTGGCGCTCCTGGCCGGGATGCCACAATCGCCTACCAACTATGACCCAACGACCTACCCTGCATTAGCGAAGAAACGCCGAGACCTGGTCTTAGAGGCCATGGCCAAGAACAACGTCATCACATCGGCTCAGGCCCAACAGGCCGAAGCCACCAGCATCAGTGCCGGCTTGACCAAGAGCCACAAGTCGACCAGCACCAATCCCAAGACCACCAAGGTGATCGACGCCTACCTCAAGCAGGTTTACGCCGAGTTGAAGTCTAAGGGCTACAACACCACGACCGGTGGCCTGAAGGTCTACACCAACCTCGATATGGGCGCCCAAAAACGCCTGTACGATATCGTTAACGGCTACGGCTACGTGAACTTCCCGTCCGATAATTTCCAAGTTGGCTCGACCATCGTGAACCCCAACAACGGTCAAGTCGTTGCCATGATTGGTGGCCGTAAGACCGGGAACGTGACCTTTGGGTTGAACCGTGCCGTACAAACGGACCGGTCGAGTGCCTCAACGGCCAAGCCTTTGATGGACTACGGTCCGGCCATCGAGCACCTCTACTACCCAACTTACGAGCCCGTCAAGGATACGGCCTTCACCTACCCCGGCACGGACAAGAACCTCTACGACTGGGACCGTCGCTACCAAGGAACCATCACCATGCGCAAGGCTCTAGTTGAATCACGGAACATCCCCGCCGTCCGGACGTTACAAAATGTCGGGATCAAACGGGCCACGTCCTTCTTGAAGGGCCTGGGGATGACGTTTGACAAGACGCTGACCCTGCAAAACGGGATCGGCCTGTACATCTCCTCCGAACAAGAAGCAGCGGCCTATGCGGCATTTGCTAACGGTGGGACCTACTACAAGCCGTACCTGGTCTCCAAAGTCGTGACCCAAGACGGGAAGGCCCACAAGTACAGTGCGACTGGTAAACGAGCCATGTCCGCGGCTACGGCCTTCATGTTGACGGATATGATGAAGGGCGTCATGACCAACGAAAACGGGTCTGGACGTTCAGCGGCCATTTCCGGCCTGTATCAAGCCGGAAAGACCGGGACGGACTCCTACCCTGACGATTACGCCGATAAGGTCCCAGACGGCGCAACCATGGACTCCTGGTTCACGGGTTACACCAAGAACTACGCCATCTCCGTTTGGACCGGTTATGACAAGCAGTTCCAGACCGGCCACTACGTCAGTGAGACGCAAACGACCATTGCCCAAGAGATCTACAAGTACGAAATGTCCTACCTGGCTAGCAAGTCCACGAACACCGATTGGACGGCACCAAGTACGGTCACCGAAACTACACAAAATGGGACTAAGGAGTACTACATCACGGGTCACGCTGGCACGGTCGCCGATACCACGGCAACGAGTCAATATGGTTCGACTAACACCACGAGTTCTTCGGCCTACAGTAGCAACAACCAGGTCACGACCAACTCCAACACCACGCAAGCTAGCTCCTCGACGACGGAATCCAGCACCAGCAAGGAATCCTCTAGCACCGAGCAGACGCCGGGTGGTGGCACGGGTGATGACGATGACAACACGACGAGCAATTCCACATCGACCACGCAGTCCTCGTCAGCGTCGACAACCACGCAAAAGACCGCTGATAAGAGCAGTAATAGTAATTAATTAAGTGCATACGAAACGTGCCCCAGTACCGGTCGATCGACCTGGTGCTGGGGCACGTTTTTTAACTTAGCTTTCAGGTTTCACGGCCCAGGCATCAACTGTAAACTGTTGGCCATCCTGCGTCGTCATGACCGTGACGCTCGCGGTTGCCAGCAGGCCATCTTGCCGAATGGCGTCAAGCGGCGTCCCGCGTAACGTCTCCAACAGACTCGTCAGTAGTAGTCCGTGACTGGCGACTAAGATGTTGGCCGTCGTGGATTGCTCCCGGATGATCTGACGCAGCGCCTGCCGCCCGCGGGCCACCGCGTCAGCGTAGCTCTCAGCGTGTAGCCGCGAACCGGAAAAGCGCGCGGGATGGTCAAAATAATCGGCGTATTCCGGTTCGTTCACGTGACTGGCAATGGGCGTGCCGTCCCAGTCTCCCAGTACCATTTCCCGTAGAAAGGGCGTGACGGTTACGGGTGGCACCGGATGCGTATTCTCCGTCAAAATCAGCTGGGCCGTCGTCTGTGCCCGCTGCTGGGGTGACACGTACGCCGCATCAAAGGTCACTTGCTTGAGATACTGGCCCAGGCGTTGGGCAGATTGGCGCCCAGCCGGCGTCAACGGTGAATCGACCCCGCCGCCATTGAAGGTATTGGCCTGATTATTTTGGGTTGCGCCGTGTCTTACAAAGTAGAATTTCATTTTTAATTGCTCCCTATCGTAAAATCAGTTCTGCCGCAACCGGGACGTGGGTCACCTGCCGACTAGCAGCCAGGTGAAAGGCCGCCGCCCCGACCTGCTGAAAATGGTGATCGATGGTTGGCAGTCCCAACAAGCGACCAGACAATTGATTCTCCTGGCCCATTAGCGGTGGGACCGCTAACTGGTGATCCAGGTAAAATTGCCGAATGCCCGTCGCAATGTCATCGCCGTTACTAAAGATAAAGTCCGGCTGACTGGCCTGCGCCGCCCACGTTTGCGCCGCTTGGTAGCCGTCCGCAAACGTCGTGACACCCAGCGCCACCAGGTCCGGATCCGGGGCATGGCCAAAAATAGTGGCGTAAGTGGCCAACGTCAGCCGGGTGGTCGCGCTCAATTTATCCGAACGGCTGAGGGTCAGCCCAATGTGGTGGTAGCCTTGTGTTTGAATCCAGCGAAAAGCCGCCTGATAAGCCGCCGTTCGTTGCGAATACGCTGCGGCCAAGGGATAATCCCCGGGGTCTTCGCAACAGATGATGGGGCCGTATTTTTGGGCGGCGGCGAGTTCCGCTAACGGGATGGCGCGCGAGGTAAAGATCAACGCATCAAAGGCCTTGCGGTGGAGCTGTTCCAGGTAACCGCGTTCGAGGTCGGCGTCGTACTTGGACTGTAACAGGACCACGTTGTAATCCGCCGCAAAGGCCGCCGTGAGAATGCCGTTGAACACCTGAGTGAAGTACGGGTGATTGAGGTGCGGGACCACTACACCCACGTTGACGGTCCGGCCCTGACTCAAATCACGAGCAATATCATTGGGCACATAGTCCAACTGGGCAATCACCGCTTGAATCTTGGCCGCAGCCGCCGCAGAAACGTACCCACTGTGATTGATGGCGCGTGAAACGGTCGCTGGTGAGTAGCCAGCCAGTCGCGCCACATCCTTGATTGTCGTCATGCCGTCACCCCCTCTTTTCATTTTATTTAATTGGCACCTAACCAGTGGGCCATGGCATAGGCCACGCCGTTCTCATCGTTGGTCTTGGTCACGTGCTGCCCCGCCGCTTGAATCTCCGCCGTGGCATTGCCCATCACGATGGGGAGCCCCACCGCATGGAGCATGGGCAGATCATTGTGGCCGTCACCAAACGCCGCGGCCTCATTGGCGGATACTTGCCGCTGTTGCAGCAACACGGCAATACCACTGGATTTCTGGGCGTGTGCACTGGTGATTTCCAGGTATTCTTGACCGGACTGCTTGATGTTGACGGCCAAGTCCAATGCCGTCAACGCCCGCTGTAAGTCCACCATAACCGTTGCCGCGCCCACAATCAACATAATTTTCATCAGTTGCCGCGTTTGGGCCAGTTGTGCCAGTGGTTGGTGCACCACGATGGGACTTTGATGCGTCAGGACCTGTTCATGCAAAATACCGGCGTCCACGTGGCGGGTCAGCCAACTCGTCTGGTCGTAGACGCTCACGCTAACGGTGGGGAAATCCCGTTCGATCACGGTCAATAACGCCACGCTAACCGCTTTTGGCAAGGGATGTTGCACCACCGCCGCCCCGGTCTGGGGATGGAAGATCAGCCCACCGTTAAAGGCAATTTGTGGGGCCGTTAAACCCAACTGGCCAATCGCCTTAGCCATCTCTAGCGGTGCTCGCGCGGACACCAAGGTGAACGGCACATCACTTGCCTTGACTGCCGCAATCGTGGTGGCACTCAGCTCCCCGCAACTGTTCAACAGGGTCCCGTCCATATCAGAAAAAATGTGCTTAATCATGGGAAAGCTCCTCTCGTCTTCTGAATACCCTTAGCATACCGTATGGAACGCGTTCCATAGCAAGAAAATTTTTTAAATAAGCGTGAGACAACCACATCAGTTCAGCGATACCAACGCGCTTGGCTCCAGACACCAAGCCAATAAAATAGGACCCAGGAAAAACTCCCAGGCCCTTCATTGTTCAAAAATCGGTTCGTTTATTGATCCGTCAGCTTAAAAATCGGCACGTCAGGCACCTCGCCGCCACCTTGATTGCCACCGGTCGACTGATTGGTCCGCCGCGGCTCTTGGCGTTCCTTTTCACGTTGGACCTGAGCCGCCGTCTTTAAGTTCTTGCGTTCCCAGCTTAAGAGAATCCGGTCCATGTATTTCAGACTGTACGCCTGACTCAGCACTGCTTCCTTTAGGGCCAGTTGAATCAACTCTGGGCGGTAGTGGTCCTGATCCAACCACTGCGTAATGCTTTCCATTTCCAGCGGCGACAGTGGCCGACCAAATTCCGTTTCAATCTGGTTGAACACGGCAGAGCGGTCATTACTGACGGTCGCCTTAGCCGCCTGATGGGTCTCCTGCACGGCCAGCTGGCTGAGCTTTTCCGTCAGTAGGCGAAAGTCATAGGCGTCTTGCTTTTGGCCCTGACTGTCGGTCACCGTGGTAATCGTCATTAACTTATTCGTAATCAATTCATGTAAGAGCTGATAGACTTTTTGCTTATCCCAACCCAAGTGAGCCGCAATTTCGTCGGCATTGGGCAGTTGCGTGCCGCGATCCATGTAGCGTCGCAGTTGGAAGAAGACCAGCAACTGGTCGGTGGTCATCCCCACCTCGCGGAAATGGTCCAACAGGTAGTTGGCCACGCTAGTCTGTCCCGCCTGCACGTAACGTTGGATAAAATCATCCATGGTGAAACCCCTCCTGATTTTGAATGAAAACGACCGAACCCAGCAGTTGCGGTCCGATCGTTAAAAACTAACTTAATCTGTCGTCATAAATGTCTGGAGCCGGGCCATCGCCGTTTTTAGCGAATCCAGGTCCGTGGCGTAACTCAAACGGATGTGGTTGGGAAGGCCAAAGGCAGCGCCCGTGACCACCGCCACGTGGGCCTGATCCAAGACGGCCGCGACAAAGTCATCAGTCGTGGTCGTGCCCTTTAACCGCATGGCCTCATGCACATCGGGGAACAGGTAGAACGCCCCCTGTGGCTTGTGGGCCAACTGGAACCCCGGTAGCGCCGTTAGCAGCGGGTAAATGGTGTCCAGTCGTTGTTGGAACGCCGCGCGCATCTGTTCGACTGGCGTTTGGTCACCCGTTAAGGCGGCTAACGCGGCAGCTTGACTGACCGCTGCCGCATTCCCAGTCATGTGGGATAACACCGTCGTTAACGCGGCCACGATCGATTGCGGTCCCACGGCATAGCCAATTCGCCAGCCAGTCATCGCGTAGGTCTTGGAGACCCCGTTGACCAGCACGGTGTGATCAGCAATGGCCGTCCCCAGCGTCAACATCGACGTTGCCGGCCGCTGCCCATCGTAGATCAGGTCGCCGTAAATCTCATCCGCCACGATCAACAGGTCATGGCTAACGGCCCACTCTCCGATAGCCCGCAACTCATCTGGCGTATACACCAGACCGCTGGGGTTTTGCGGTGAGTTTAAAATGATGGCCTTGGTGGCTGGCGTCACGGCGGCTTCTAGTTGCGCCGGCGTGACCTTTAAGCTGGCCGTGGGCGCCACTTCGATGGGCACCCCGCCAGCCAACTTGACCTGTTCGCTGTAACTGACCCAGTAAGGCGCCGGCAATAAGACTGCGTCGCCCGGGTTCAAGACCACCTGACACAGCGCGTAGAGCGCCAATTTGGCACCCGTCGTCACCACGACTTGGTCTGCGGTAACGGACACGTGTTGGGTGGCCGCTAAGTGGTCAGCGACGGCCTGGCGTAGCGGTAAGATCCCCGCTGTAGCCGTGTAGCCGTCGACTTGATTGGCCCGAATCGCCGCCACGGTGGCGTCCTTAATGGCCGTGGGTGTCGGAAAGTCCGGTTGGCCAACACTCAGGTTGATCACGTCGACTCCCGCATCCCGTAGCTCCTGGGCCCGTTGCCCGGTCTTTAGGGTTGCGGAAGGTTGGACTGCTAATGCGCGTTTTGCGAGTTGCATCGTATCCCCGCCTCCAGTCGTTAAATGTTTGAAATCTGTTGGAGCATCTTGCCCGTGCTGTATTGGTAGGTCACGTAGCACAGTTTGCCACTCTGG
Source organism: Levilactobacillus yiduensis (assembly GCF_024718525.1). NCBI lineage: Bacteria > Bacillati > Bacillota > Bacilli > Lactobacillales > Lactobacillaceae > Levilactobacillus > Levilactobacillus yiduensis. The sequence goes on along the minus strand of NZ_JAMXAZ010000005.1, from coordinate 23,022 downwards.
TTCAGGTAGCTGACCTGCCAAGCGGGCTTACCGTTGAACACGCACAGTGCCGCGGATAAGACCTTCTTGGGATTCTTTTGCCAAACCCGTTGAAGCACCGTGTTGCGGGACAACCCGTCCGTTTGCTTTAAGACCGTGACATTATTGCCGGTCTTGGGCACGATGGCGTAAACGTTTTGCTTGGCCTTGTTCTTCCCCGCAACGGTATAGTAAGTCGTATCCAAGTTGGTCCAGTAAAAATTACTGGTACTGGTCAAATGACCCGATTTTTTAGCGACGGCTTCCGCGTGAGCTTGATTTTGAGTCAGGGGTTTCGTGGCCTTATTGACCATCACCGCCGCACTGATCAGAATCACCAAGATCACCAGCAGCACGCTCAGCAGGACCCAATGATGCGGCCGCTGACGTCGTTGATACTGTTGTCTCATCAATTTCCATCGGTCTCCCTTGTCGAATTTCAATCTTTTCCAATTATATCAGACTTCGGGGGGTGTCACCGAGTTGTCCGTCTTTTTTTCAAAAAAATTAACTAATCCTTGGGCAATGGCGCTGGCATCTCCCGTGGCCTGCGGCAGATCAGCCGGCAGTGCGCGTAGGATCGATTGCCCGTAGTGGCGTTCCAACAGGCGCTGGTCCAAAATGACAATGGCCCCACGATCGTGCGGTGTCCGAATCAACCGGCCGATTCCCTGGCGCAATTTCAACGTCGCCGCGGGTAAAGCCGCACTGTAAAATGGATTCTTGCCAGCCGCTTCCAGCCGCGCGTAATTGGCCTTGACGAAGACGCGGTCCGGCGAATCGAACGGCAGCCGCGTGACGATCAGGAGCTCCAGCTGTTCGGCGGGTAGATCAATACCTTCCCAGAAGCTGGCCGCCCCCAGTAAAATTGCGCCGTGGCTGGTCGCAAACCGTTTGGCGATCCGCTCACGACTCCCACTGATCCCCTGCGCAAAGATCTCACGCTGAGCAAATTCGGGCTGGGCACACAACTTCTGATAGACCTGCTCGATCACGGCAAGTGAATTGAACAGAACCAACGTCTGCTTATTCACCGCCCCCGCGATTTCACCAATCGCCGCGGCCAAGTAGGTCACGTAATCGGCAGGCGCTACCCGGCTGAGGTTCGGCCCGGCATCACTGATGAACAGCTCGGCCTGCTGGGCGTAATCAAAGCTGGAACGCATCCGGTGCGTCGTCGTTTGCTCGCGGTCTAAGTCGAATTGATCCAAGACGTACTGCGAACGACCGGAGGAAAATAACGTGGCCCCGGTCAACAGGACTGGCTGAAAGCCCGCATACAACTGGTTGCGCAAGAAGCCCTCGGTCGCCAGTAACCCACTGGCCAGTTGAAGACTGTTGCGGTCCCCCACGTGATTGATGGTCAGCCAAAAGAGACTGGCGGGTGCCTGATCGACGACCTGCCGCAAAATGGTCAACAGCTGACTCATTTGGTCATCAAATAAATGAATCCGGGTGTCGACCTGTTCAAACAAGTAGCGCTCGGAGGCCGCAAACCGGTCGGACTGGCTGTCAAATTGTTGCCGCAGAGCGCCGAGTTCGGCCAACAGGTCGTCGGTGGCGGCTGTTGCCTTGGCCACCGCGTCCCCGCGGTCGAGTTCAGCGGCCAAGTCCGCGGCCGGAATCAGCTCTTCAATAATCTGGTTGTGGTTGTTGGGCCGTTTAGCGGCCAAGAAGCGCAAGAAGAGCTGGCTGACCAGCGCCTCCAGCTGCGTTTCCAGCGTTTGGCTCACCGCCAAGATGCGGTGTAGCGTCGCCACGGCCGCCGCATCGCCGTGAAAGAGGCTCAAGAGGCTCGGCCCCGTCTCGCGGCCAATGTCGCGTTGCACGTGATGAAGTTCGTTGACCAACTGGGCAAATTTGACCTGGGTCCGCCGCTGCTTGAGCGTGCTATCCGGCAGGTGCTGTGCCTCGTCGATCACCAGGTACGGCCGATGCAGTCGTTCACCCAAGTCGAGCGCATGTTCACTCAAATAGGCGTGGTTGACGATGATCATCTGGGCCGTCTCCAGCCGCTGGTCGCGCCGCCGCAAGAAGTCATCCGTGTAAAATGGATTGTCCGCGGTCACTGCCCCCTCGTGCATGATCTCTTGGAAATACGGGGCCCGGTACGTCGCCAGGTGCAGTTCATCCAGGTCGCCGGTCGTGGTCATGGTCAACCAGACCAGGAGCCGTAGCTTGAGCAGTTGCGTTTGCTTGGACGACTCCGCCACTTTCAGCGTGGTCGCAAAGCGTTGGAGGTCCAGGTAATGGCGACTGCCCTTGACCAAGACCGCGTTGACTGGAAACGGCACGATGGCATTGAGTAACGGCATCGTCTGATCCAGCAACTGCTCCTGTAACAGGGTGGTCGCCGTACTGATGACCACCGGCCGCCCCGTTTGCCCCAAATACGCCATCGGTAGCGTGTAGCCCAGGCTCTTCCCAATACCGGTCGGCGCTTCGACGATCATCTGCTTGACGGGATGCTGGTCGGCATGGGCGTAGTTGTTGTAAATGTAATTCATCATCTTCGCCTGTTCCGGCCGCCATTCCAGGTTGTCCGGCATCAATTTTTGCTTTTGCTTCTTGGTCTTGGGATACTTGCTGGGTTCTGCCAGCGTGGTGGCCGGCGTCTCCCCCGGTTTGCGCAAAGCCAGGCCGTTCTTGATATACAAGTAGTCTGGCAACTTACGGGGCTGCTCCTCATTCAACCGGTGGGCCACGTCAAAAAGTGCCGCCGTTTGGAGCGGTAGATCTGGGTGTAAATCGATCATTTTTTGCAGCGTCACTTGCGGTAAAGCCCGCAACCGGCGGAACAGGAAAATAAACAGCTCGGCCGTGGCGCTGGCATCACTGTCTGCGGAGTGCGGGCTGTCGTGTTCGATATTGAAGTAGCCGCTCAAGTCCCGCAGCCGAAAGCTGGGTGACGTGGGCAGGAGAATCTGACTCAGAGACACCGTATCCAACGCCTCAATCGTGAGTTCGGGGTACCCGACCCGGTTGAACTCTGCGTTGATAAACGGCAGGTCAAAATTGACGTTGTGGGCCACAAACACCGTATTGGTCAAGAGACTATACAGGGTCCCGGCAACGTCATCGAAGAGCGGTGCGTGCCGGACCCGTTGATTGGAAATGCCCGTCAGCCGGGTAATCGCTGTGGGAATCTCCCGTAACGGGTTCACGTCCGTCTCGAAGTGATTAATAATTTGATTATGCTGGACGAAGACGCACCCAATCTGGATAATGCGGTCGCCATCTGTCACACTGGTTCCGGTGGTCTCAATATCGACCACCGCATAAACCGTGTCTTTATCCATAATATGCTCACCAATTTCTGCACAATTGCGATAATAACTGGCACTATGATACACCACTTGGCCCGCTAACGCTACGCCTGAGTAGCCGACCGCGCCGCTTTTTTTGCGCGCAAGCTAGGCAATCAGCGACACGGTAGGCTTAACACGTCACCCGATGAAATGGCGGCCACAGAAATTTTTACACCGAACTATTTACCATAGCAATTTCAGTCTGGTATGATAGTTAAGTTGTCCTTAGCTGAAAGACTGGCCGAAATACTGGAAATTTGATAAAACTGGCCGCCTTACCGTTCGCTAGATATGAGTCGGAACGCGGTGGGTGCCGGTCCGAGCCAAAGAGCGGTCTCGGACCTCAACTTGAAGCCGACAACCCGCGTCTTCAAGTTGCCAGTTCCCTAACCGGCAAGAACCCCGCCGCTAAGGGAACTCCCACGGCTGAACTCATATCTAGCGAACTCTCGGCTACGGTGATGACTGTCAATAACGGTATCTTTCGGCCGAAACAAGCTACCCCAGTCGTTGCCTGCCACCAGGATTAATGGCCACGTGCCAACCTTGCCGGAGGAGGCCAGAGGTGTAGCCAGCTGTGTCGACCCTGTTAGCTGGCGTCTTTTGCCAGGTTACTGGGTGGGACGACTTGAGAGACTTGCGCTTTTTGCAAGGCTTTCAAGCGAGCCGGAAGCCCGCTCTTTGGCTGGAAGTGTTCCCCATAGCAGGCGGAATATCTGGCAGCCGCAGGCACTGGTTTGCTCAGTATCAGGTTAGCGAACGGTAAGGCGGCCAGCAAACACCATTTCGGATTGTTTAGTCAATTACCAGCGACTTTCTATAGAAAGGGTTAATTTTTACGTGAATCCGGGATTTTAAAGGTCAAAGCTAGCGCAACGCCAATCAGTAGAGTATGATATTTTCTGGTAAGTAAAATTCGACAAGGAAAGTGAGCGAGGAGACTTGGGTCAAACGGCAATCGGCAAAAGTAGCGCGAAAATCATTCTTATTGGGGATCACAGCGTGGTGTACGGCCAACCGGCCATCGCGTTGCCCCTGCCTTCGGTGACGACCCGGGTGGTCATGGCCCCCGCAACCACCGGCCAGACCATCGCCAGTCGCTATTTCGACGGTCCCATTGCGCAAATGGGCCAGAACTTGGCGGGCGTGGCCGCGTTAATGGCGACGCTGTTAAACCGTTTTGACGCCCAGTCTACCCCGTTTACCATGACCATCACCAGTGATTTACCGGCCGAACGGGGTATGGGTTCTTCAGCGGCCGTGGCCGTGGCCATTACGCGCGCCATGTACCACTTTTTCCAACGCCCACTGACTCGGGACCTATTACTCAGTACCGTAGAGATCGCCGAAAAGATCACGCATGGCAATCCCAGCGGCATTGACGCCGCCACCGTCAGCTCCGACGTCCCCATCTGGTTCGTCCCGCACCAAGAAACCCTGCAGATTCCCTTTACGCTTCAGGGCTACCTGGTCATTGCCGACAGTGGCATCAAGGGCCAAACGGGTCAAGCCGTGGCCGCTGTTGCGCGGCGCAAGATGGCCTTTCCGCAAGAAACGACGCAACAGATCACGCGTTTGGGCGAACTCAGCCATCAGGCGCGCATTGCGTTGGCCGCACCGGACCTGATGCATTTGGGCCAGATCATGAGCGATGCCCAGGACCAATTACGGGGACTCGGCGTCAGTTCAACGGCCCTCGACCATTTGACCCAAGTTGCCCGGCAAAACGGGGCTCTGGGCGCCAAATTGACCGGTGGCGGCATGGGCGGTTGCTTGATTGCCCTGTGCCCTGACCTGACGACCACGCAACACGTTGAAGCCAGCCTCTTGGCCGCTGGTGCCACCAAGACCTGGACGGAAGCCTTTAACTTAGAGGAGGAACCCCAATGACCGCTGTGACCGCACGCGCGCACACCAACATCGCCCTAGTTAAATACTGGGGGAAGGCCGATACCGACCTGATCATCCCCCAAACCAGTAGCCTATCGCTGACGCTAGACCAATTTTACACGGACACGACCGTTGCCTTTGACACGGCGCTCACTGCCGATACCGTCACGTTAGACGGCACGCGTTTAAGCGACACAGCCAGTCAAAAGGTACGCCGATTCTTAGACTTAGTCCGGCAATGTAGCGGTGAGACTCGCTTCGCCCAGGTCATTTCGACCAACCACGTGCCCACCGCAGCGGGCTTAGCGTCCTCCGCCTCGGCATTTGCGGCCTTGGCTGGTGCGGCTAGTCGTGCGGCCGGCCTAGAGCTGTCACCCAGTGACCTGTCCCGATTGGCACGGCGGGGGTCCGGTTCCGCGACGCGCTCCATCTTCGGTGGCTTCGTAGAATGGCAAGCCGGTCACGACGACCAGACCTCTGTGGCCGTGCCGCTTCAAGAACAGGTCGACTGGCCCATTGCCATGGTGGCCCTGTTGCTAGACCCACACCACAAGAAAATCAGTTCCAGACAAGGGATGCAAAGTAGCGTGACCACGTCGCCTTACTACCCAGCCTGGAAACAAGTGGTCGCCAGCGATTTGGCCGCTATCAAACCCGCCATCTTGGCGCGAGACTTCACCACGACCGGTGAGATTCTGGAAGCCAACGCCATGCGGATGCACGCGTTAACGCTGAGTGCCAACCCACCATACAGTTACTTCAATGGCGATACCTTAACGGCGATGCAAACGGTCCGCAACCTGCGCGAGACCGGCGTGGCGTGTTACTACACGCTAGATGCGGGGCCAAATCTCAAAGTCTTTTGCCAAACGCCCGACCTGCCCGCCGTCACGACTCAGTTGGCCGCCCAATTTGGCGCCGACCGGGTCGTGGTCGCTCACCCCGGTCCCGGCATTCAGTTTCTGTAGGTCACTGTGACCTGATACATAGTGGTTGTCTGACAATCACACCATAATTTTAGTTAAAAAAACGTCAACGAAACAAGAAGGGACCTGATTTATTGATTTCCGCGCAAGCACCCGGAAAACTTTACATTGCCGGCGAGTATGCCGTGGTCGAACCCGGTTACCCGGCAATTATTGTTGCCCTCAACCAGTTTGTGACCGTGACCATCACCCCCAGCCAAGACTACGGGCGGATCGCGTCCAAGCAGTACCAAGAAAATTCGCTGTACTGGCAACGCCAAGGAACGGAATTGGTTTTTGATAACCGTGATAATCCCTTCCACTACATCCTCTCGGCCATTCGCCTGACCGAACAGTACGCCCAAGCGCTGGGCAAGCCCTTGGCCATCTATCACCTAAACGTGAACAGTGACCTCGACAGCGCGGATGGTAAAAAATACGGCCTGGGTTCCTCTGCGGCCGTGACCGTCGCCACCGTTAAGGCACTCTGCCAATTTTATGGCATCAAGATGAGCAAGGACCGGCTGTTCAAATTAGCCGCTATTGCCCATTTAGACGTCCAAGGCAACGGCTCATTAGGTGACATCGCCGCGTCTGTTTATGGCGGCTGGATCGCCTACCAGGCCTTTGACCGCGACTGGTTGGCTTCCGCACGGCGAGAGTTATCGTTAACGAAGCTGTTAGACGCCGATTGGCCTGGCCTGCAGATCGAACTTTTGACGCCGCCCGAATCCCTACGTCTGATGATTGGGTGGACTGGTACGCCGGCTTCCACCTCTCATCTGGTCGACAAGATTGCCCTCTTCAAGGCAACGCGGCGCAAGGACTACCACGCTTTCTTACGGGAAAGTCGGGAATGCTTGCAACGCATGATTCAGGGCTTCCATGATCAAGACCTCGACGCCATTCAACGCGAAATCGCCGTTAACCGGCAACTACTGAACCGTTTGGCCTGCCTGAGCCACGTGACGATTGAGACCACCCTGCTGAAAACGATGTGCGACATTGCGGTCCACATCGGCGGTGCCGCCAAGTCGTCCGGTGCCGGTGGCGGGGACTGTGGTATCGTCATCATTAACGCCGCCAAGGACCTGGCCCACCTCCTCAAGGAATGGGAAGGCCGCGGCATTGAACCATTGAAGCTCAACGTCCATCACGTTATCGAGTAAGGAGTGAATCCGCATGGATCTTACACGTCACGCCCACCGCAAGGACGAGCATCTGTCGTTGGCGGAAAAATTCTATCAACCCGTCGCTGCTAGCCAGTTCGACCAACTCAGATTCATCCACCAAAGTCTGCCCGAAATCGCCGTCCGTGACGTGGACCTGACGACACAGTTGGGGCCACTGCGGTTACCCGTCCCATTTTTGATCGAGGCCATGACCGGTGGCAGTCCCCGGACTGGCTTGGTCAACGCCCAATTGGGCCGCATCGCAGCGGCGACCGGTATGGCCGTGGCCAGTGGCTCACAGAGCATTGCGCTCCAAGACGCCAGCACGGCCAAGACCTTTACGCCATTGCGGGAAAATAACCCCGATGGCATCGTTCTCGCCAATATCGGTGCCGGACACACGGTGGCCCAGGCACAAACTGCCGTTGACATGCTGGCGGCCAACGCCCTAGAGATTCACGTCAATACCGCCCAGGAACTCGTGATGCCCGAGGGCGACCGCGAATTCCATTGGCTGGACAGCATCGGTCAGACCGTCGCTGCTCTAGACGTGCCCGTCATCGTCAAGGAGGTCGGCTTCGGCATGGCTCAAGAAACCTTGGCAAAATTGGCGGCCGTGGGTGTCCAGTACGTTGATCTGGGTGGCCGTGGCGGCACGAACTTCGTGCAGATTGAAAACTTCCGGCGGCCTAACAAGGAACTCAGCTACCTCGATGGCTGGGGCCAAACCACGGTAGAGTCTCTCTTCGAAGCGCGCCAAGTGCCGCAACTCCAGGTCATCGCCACGGGTGGCGTCCGGCAACCGTTAGACGCGGCCAAGGCCCTGGCTCTCGGCGCGACCGTCGTTGGCAGTGCCGGTCAGATCCTCCACAGCCTGATCAAAACGGATGAGGCCACCACGACAGCCAGGTTACTGGACTGGCAAGAGGGGTTGCGGGACATCATGACATTACTTGGTACCCGCAACTTGGCGGCACTACAGACCCAGCGGCTCTTGTTGTCGCCAGCATTAGAGAGTTATTGCCGGCAACGGTGTCTGCAGTATTAAGCCTTTAAAATCAGTTTCTTGTTATAGACAACTAAAAATTCCCTGTGACCATCTGCCTCGTTTGGCGGGTCACAGGGGATTTTTTTAATTGGCTGTGTTTACATCATCATCGTAAACGGTGAAGCGCAAGCCTTTCGGGAAGAAGTTCTTGACGGTCGTGCCAACGACCTTGCCAAAGCCCACGGGTTGCCCCGTACAGACCAGTAAGTACCAGCCCTTTTGCGGCGCATCCGTCAGCGTGAACGTCTCACCGTGGACCCAAGCCCGCCACTGCGTATCCGTGATGGCAAGCGTGTGGGCGACCTGTTGCGGGCCACTGGCCAGAGCCAAGGCGTAAGCCGGTTCGAACCGGTTCTTCTTAAACGTTCCCAGGTGCAGGCCGGGCCGGAAAACGTGTAACTTTTTCAGGTTTGGCAAGCCTGCAGGGACTGCAAATAACTGGTCCTTGACCGTGATGAGATTGGTAAAGGCCGTTTTCCCCAGCACCGTTTGGGCAAAGTCCTGCCACAATTTGCGCTGGTCGCTGGTCAACGGCGTCCCTAATTTAGCGGTACCGTGTGGTGCTTGAGCCTCGCCGGCATCGCGCTGAAGCTTGGCCACGAAATGCCCTTCGCCCTGTAACAGGTGTGGGAACAACCGGGCCGCCTTCTTTAATTCGGGGTTGCCATCGGCCCAGTCTGGCCGGGCGTCGATCACGCCACCCACCTTGTCGATAGGCACCAGGTGAAAGTCCGGGTAGTTTTTCAGGACCCAGGCCATCATCTGCTCATCTTCTTCTGGCGCAAACGTACAGGTCGAATAGATCAACTGGCCACCAGGCTTCACCATCTTGAGCGCCTCGGTCATGATCTCCTTTTGCCGCGTGGCACACTCGTTGACGTAATCCAGAGACCAATAATCCATGGCCGCGGGGTCCTTACGAAACATACCTTCACCAGAACATGGTGCATCGACCAACACCTTGTCAAAAAAGTCCGGGAAGATGGGACTTAACCGATCGGGCGATTCATTCAAAATGACTGCCGACTGCACGCCAAAGCGTTCAACGTTTTCCGCCAGGACCTTGACCCGCTTGCGGTTGATCTCGTTGGTCACCAACAAGCCAGTGCCTTGGAGATAACTGGCTAAATGCGTTGTCTTTCCCCCGGGTGCCGCACACAGGTCCAACACGGTCTCACCGGGTTGCGGTGCCGCCGTAGCGCCCACAAACATGGCACTGGGTTCTTGGCTGTAGACCGCACCACTTTGGTGCATCAAGGTCCGGCCACCAACTGACCCAAAATGGCCGCGAGGTTCGTACGGCACGGTCGGCGCTGCTGTTAATCGTTCCGGCAACTGGTGATGGGCCGGATTCGTGCGGTAGCCACTGAGGCTGGGCGTGTCAAAGCTAGCGAAGAAATCCGCTGCACTCGATCCCAGCAACCGCTGATATTTTGTCTTAAAGTCCTCAGGTAAATTCACCGTTATGCCTCCATCTTGTTAGATACAATTTCAAAATTGCTATATACAGAATGCTTCAAATCGTTCATTTCACGTTAACCATTATACCCGTTTCTCCCGACCAGCACTACCCTTTCTTCACAGCGAAATAGTCGTAATTTTCGGCGACTTATGTTACATTGAGAGGGCTAGTTTATTTTGATCGAAAATCCAATCAACCAACGAAATGTGAGGTGTCTCTCTTTGGAAAGAAAATTAATCGCCATTGACCTAGATGGCACGACCTTAAACGCGGATGCCCAAATCTCCGCTAAGACTAAGGCCGTTTTAACACAAGCGCGTGAAGCCGGTCACATCGTCAGCATCGTGACTGGGCGCCCTAACCGAATCTCTGCTAACTTTTACGACGAGCTTCATTTGGACGGGCCCATGATCAACTTTAACGGAAGTCTGGGTCATATCCCCCATGCCCAATGGCCGCATGAATATCAATATACCTTTAACAAGGAAGTCGCCTTCGACCTGTTGGCGCACCGTGAAGAGCTCGGCATCAATATGATCGCAGCTGAAGGCAAGAACCTGTTTCTCGCCGTACGTGATCAACCCGTTGAAGTCGGCTTCTTCCCGTCCGTCCTCCAGAGTAACCAGATTCTAAACCAGAAGACCCTGACCGAAAACCCCACCAGTCTGACGGTAGCGGTCGACCGGAGCCACCAGGAACATCTCCTGAGCTACCTGAAGCACAACTTCAGTGATGAAGTCGACGCAGCACCTTGGGGCGGTCCAAACTCTGTGGTCGAACTTGGCGTCAAGGGCGTGCAAAAGGCTACCGGTGTGGAAGCCCTAGCGCACCACTACCACGTGGAACGCAAGAACATCGTGGCCTTTGGTGATGAACACAACGACACAGCCATGATCGATTATGCCGGTTGGGGTGTCGCCATGCAAAATGCCACGACGGCCATTAAGGGGCTGGCCCAAGATGTCACCGAACTGGACAACGACCACGATGGCTTGGCCGACTACCTGCAAGACTATCTCAAATTGGCTGAGTAGCTAGTTGAATTCGTCATTAAAAGGAAGCTCCGAGAAAATTTCTCAGGGCTTCTTTTTGGGTTCTACTAAAATTGCCGTACTAAAATTGCCACGATTGAGTCACAATCTTTTACTTTACATAACATTAATTATCCGTAGTAACTCTAGAACGCTTATTTTTGCCAGGCCCTTTCTTAATAACAGTCGTATTGGTAGCAAAAAATCGGAAGAAAATGCCCCTCAGCCACATTCTTTCCGATTTTATTATGATCATCAACCCTGTTATAGGCCATTCTTGCTAGCTACAAGTGGCTTGCAATACCTTCTAAATACCGCCAGATCAACATTGACGCACCTAATTGCTATCTACCAATAATTTATAGTTGAATCTAATCCCCGTATCATGCTTTTTGCACTCTACAAATTCAAATAACCTGGCAACAACTGCTGATACAATGTGATAAAGTCCAAATACATCTGCCGATCCACGTGCTCATCGACCTGGTGCGCTGTCTGGTTACCGGGGCCAAAGACAATGAACGGAAATTGGTGGCCCTTATCCTTCAAGAGGTTCGAGGCATCGGTCACGGCCGGCAGTGGTAATTTAGGAATCGGCTGACCGGCAAAGGGTTCGCCCAATTTCGCTGCCAAATTACTCAGCGGATTGTCCTGAGGTTCTTGGACCGGCCACTGATCCATGTAGATGTCCATGCGGACCTGGGCCCCGGTCTGATTCTGCTGGTCGACCAGTTGTGTCAGTTCAGCCCGCACGGCCGCATTATCGAATTCCGGAATCGTCCGCACGTTCATCTCTGCCGTCGCCGTTTCCGGGATCGAATTGACCTGGTTGCCACCGTTGAAAATGGTCGTGTTGAAGGCTAACTTACCCAGCAAGGCATTTTCCTTATCCGTGTGCCGGAAGACTTGGTTGGCCTGCGTCAAAACCGCCAGCAGCGGATCGATGGCGTTCGCCCCCAGCTCTGGCATCGAGCTGTGAGCCACCTGTCCCTGCGATGTTAACCGGACATCCATGGAGCCCTTGTGCGCCGAGAATAAATTGTAGCCGGTCGGTTCGCCAATCAGCAAGGCGTCCACATCCTTCATGGCCCCTTGCTCGTAAAAGACCTGTGAACCGGTCTCCCCGACCTCTTCGGCCACCGTCGCCATTAAGCGAATCGTCCCGTGTTGGGGGTACCCCGCTGCGTGCAATTCAATCAAGCTGATGACCAACGCCGCCAGACCAGATTTCATGTCAGCCGCCCCTCGACCATACAACTGGCCAGCACGTTCGGTCAGTGTAAACGGCTCGCTTTGCCACTGAGAAACGTCGCCGGGCGAGACCACGTCCATGTGGCCTGAAACGGCCAGCACTGGGTGGCCAGACCCAATCTCGGCGACCAGGTTCGTCCGCCGTTCAGCAACCGGTAACAACTTTGCTGAAATACCATGTTCGCCTAAGAGCTGCTGCAGATAGGTGGCTACGGCAAGTTCATTGTCGTTGACCGAGTGGATCGCCACCAAATCACTGAGAATCTGAATCTTCTGTTCATCTGAAAAGACTGCCATCGCTGACTCCTCCTTTAGTGTTACACCCATTGTAACCCGAAACCGGTTACAAGACAGCTCATTTTCACCTGGAAAAACTAACCGTCTACAGCGTTCGCAACCAAAAATGTCACCGCAAAAAAGTGAAATCCATCAACTTACGACAGACTTCACTTCTATGTTAACTTATTTAATCCTGATGAAAGGCTTGCGTTGCCTTAATGGCCGCTTGCCAGCCGTTGTAGCAGTGTTCCCGCTTGTCTTCCGCCATCTGTGGCACGAATTCATCACGTGACTTGTGCATTTGCCGAATCGTGTCCATATCCGGCCAGAAACCAACGGCTAGGCCGGCCAGGTAAGCCGCCCCCAGCGCTGTGGTTTCATTGATAGCCGCCCGTTTGATCGGCGTGTTCAAGATGTCTGCTTGGAACTGCATCAAGAAGTTATTGTTGGCCGCCCCACCGTCGACACTCAGGGACTGCAGGTGTAAGCCCGTTTCCTTGGTCATGGTATCGACCACGTCACGCGTCTGGTAGGCAATCGCCTCAACCGTGGCCCGGACGAATTGTTCCCGAGTGGTCCCACGGGTCAGGCCAAAGACAGCGCCCCGCGTTTCTTGATTCCAGTATGGCGCACCTAACCCGGTAAAGGCAGGCACGACGTAGACATCGCCAGTCGTTTGCGCATCGACCGCCATCTTTTCGGATTCGCTGGCGTGCTCAAAGAACCGCATGCCATCGCGTAACCATTGGACCGCAGACCCGGCCACGAAGATCGACCCTTCCAGCGCATAGGTGACCTTACCGTTCAAGCCATAGGCAATCGTCGTCAACAACCCGTTGTGTGACAGCGTCGGTTCTTCCCCCGTGTTCATCACGATGAAAGCCCCGGTACCATAGGTGTTCTTGATCATCCCTTTGTCAAAGGCCGTTTGCCCGAACAAGGCAGCTTGTTGGTCCCCGGCGATACCGGCAATCGGTACTTGGACCCCACTAAAGGTGTAGCCCGCCGTGTAGCCATAAATTTCGGATGAGGACCGTACCTCTGGTAACAGAGATTCTGGAATGTTGAGCCAACTTAAGATTTCTTTGTCCCAAGCCAGGTCGTGAATGTTGTATAACATGGTCCGGCTAGCGTTGGTGTAATCCGTCGCGTGGACGCGCCCGCCAGTCAGCTTCCAGAGAATCCAGGTGTCAATGGTCCCAAATAACAATTCACCGCGTTCAGCGCGCTTCTGAGCCCCGTCTACGTGGTCGAGGATCCAGCGAATCTTGGTTGCGGAGAAATAAGAGTCAATGACCAGACCGGTCTTCTCATGAATGGCATCGGTGTGCCCTTCGTCTTTCAATTGGTCGGCAATCTCACTGGTCTGTTTGGATTGCCAAACCACCGCGTGATAAATCGGCTCGCCGGTCTTCTTGTCCCAAATGATCGCCGTTTCCCGTTGATTGGTGATCCCAATGCCCCGCACCTTGTACGGTTGCACATCTGAATCAATTAACGCGTCGGAAATGACGGATTGGACCGCGTTCCAAATCTCGTTGGCATCATGTTCGACCCAACCTGGTTGCGGGAAGTACTGGTGGAACTCCCGTTGTGCCTGTCCCGCAATTTGGCCGTGCCGGTCGAATAAAATAGCCCGGGTACTCGTCGTCCCTTCATCAATTGCCATCATGTATTGTTGATCACTCATCGTTCAACTCTCCATTCATTCGTTCGTTAGCGACGGCCTAATCTTGCCGTGATGTCGCACTTGTTACCAGTATACCTAAAAGAGATGGTTAAGCCAAACCTTTTTCAAAATGAAACCGCCACCAACACCGGTATATCAGGGTTGGTGGCGGTTTATAAGTTTTCGCAAATATTTGCTACTTTTCGTCACTCTTTAAAACGCCGGCCACGCCGTAACGGTTAGGTTGCATTTCACGTAAGATGACGTGCACGTGTTCTGCGGGTGCGCCCGTGTTCTTGGTGACCGCAGTCGTGACGTCTTGGACTAAGGCCTTCAGTTGATCTTGTGAACGGCCAGCAATTAAGTCGATGTTTACGATTGGCATTTCTCTCGTTCCCTTCTTCTCGTTGAATAGTGTTATTATACCGGTTCCAGCGCCCTAGGGCAATCCTGAACCTACTTTTGTTGTGTGGTTTGCTTCAACTTCAATTGCTCCGTCTCATTGTAGAAGTTCCCCTCAATATCCACGGTGTTGACCAGGTTGACGAAGGCCCCGGGGTCGATGTCCTTGACCGCGTGCTCCAATGCATAAAGTTCATACCGTGATATAACGGTCATCAGGACGGCACTGTCTTTTCTGGTATAGGCTCCGAATGATGGCATCACCGTGATACCCCTAATCAAAGTCTTATTTAGCTCAACAATCACGTCATCTTGCCGGGTGGTCACGATGAAGGCCGTCAGCTTTTGGTGCCGGGTGTGGATGCTGTCGACGACCCGCGACATTGCATAAATCGAGATGATTGTGTATAAAGCACTCTCCCAGCCAAAGAGGAACCCGGCCAGGATCACGATGCTGAAGTTGATCATCATCATGAGCGTCCCAATCGTCCGGCCTGTCGTCTTTTCCAAGACCACGGCCACGATATCCATGCCCCCGGTCGAAAAGCCGTTTTTCAACGGATAGGCCACGCCCACCCCGGTCAGGATGCCACCGAATAGCGCCGCCAACAACGAATTGTTAGAAATGTTGGCCACCGGGACCACGATGGCCAGCACCGAGGTCAACACGGCGACCATGATGGAGTAAATGGTGAAGCTACGGCCGACCTTGAACCAGCCCAGCAGGCCAATGGGGATGTTGAACAGCAAGATGAACCACCCGGTACTCAGGTGCACGCCCGTCATGGCTAACAGGGTGGAAATAATCTGAGAAATCCCATTGATTCCGGCACTAAAAATCTTACCAGGCACTAAGAATTCATTCAGAGCAATCGCCGTAATCACGGCCGATCCGACTAAAATCATGAGATGTTTACCCAATTCTCGTTTATTTTTTAATTTATTTCTCATTTTATCTGCCTCTCTCGGGAAAGTCATTTTACTTATTTAACCACATCCCCCCGCCGTTGACCAGCGATACCACGGGCTTGGCTGGGTCAATTAACTGGCAAAACGCCGGAAAGCTTACATTTTTCCTGTATAAATATTTATTTTTATGAGAAATATAAACAAAATAATTAAAAACGCCCCCGAAATGAATCGTACTGAAACTAAACATGCTAAAATGGGCAATGAACGAGAGTGGGCCTACAGGCGATTAGCTGGCGAGCAGTCAGGCTGATTAGCGAATAATCCCGGGTTGGGCGTGTTTGCTGATCAGTTTTAAGCGGAACCAGCTGCCTTTTGGTCCAAGTCTCAGCAAGATAAGTTCAGAAATACCAAATAGTTTGGACGTTTTATCCCAAACCTTGAAAGGAGCGCTCCCATTGAATTATTCCGCTTGTACCAGCATTTTAATTGGTCCCCAAGCCACGATGGACGGGTCGGTCATCATTGGCCGTAACGAAGACGCCAAGGCCGCTTGGCCCAAACATTTCGTCGTTCACCCCGCCCAGACTGCGACCACCCCGCAACAATTCGTTAGCACGGATAACGGGTTTCACATGCCGTTGCCGCTGACGGCCGCCAAGTATACGGCGACCCCCGAATGGACCGATAAATTTGGTCTATTTGAAGAAGACGGCATCAATGAATACGGTGTGGCCATGAGCGCCACCGAGAGTACCTACTCCAACGAGCGGGTCTTAGGCGCTGATCCACTGGTCAAGGACGGCATTGGCGAAGAAGCCATGGTCACCGTCGTTCTCCCCTATGTCAAGACTGCACGTGAAGGGGTCAACCGCCTCGGCCAATTGGTCGAAACATACGGGACCTCGGAGTCCAACGGGATTCTCTTCGCCGACCAGCAGGAAGCTTGGTACCTGGAAACGGGGGCCGGCCACTACTGGGTCGCCCAACGCATTCCGGCCAACGGATACGCCGTGGTGGCCAATCAAATGGCGATTCAGGCCATTGACTTCCACGATGCCGACAACTTCCTGTTTGCCCATAATCTACGGGCCTTCGTGGCGGAGAATCATTTGAATCCGCACAGTGACCGCTTCATTTGGCGCGACATCTTCGGCACGCAGGATCAATCCGATCTGTACTATAATACGCCGCGGGTCTGGTACGGCCAACGACGGTTCACCCCACAGGTCGCTCAGCAACCGCAATCATTTGATCTACCATTTATTCAGTATGCTGACCGCTTATTGTCCGTGGATGACGCTCAGGGCTACCTCAGCAGTCATTTCGAAGACACGCCCTACGATCCCGTGGGTTCTGGCAGTGAGGCCGACCGCAAACGTTTCCGGCCTATCAGTCTAGCCAAGACGCAAGAATCGCACGTCCTGCAGTTACGACCAGACATGGACCCCAGTCTCGCTGGTATCCAGTGGTTAGCCATGGGTGTGGCGGCCCAGAGTGTCTACGTACCGTTTTACGCGGGTATTGACGAAACGCCGGCCGCCTACCATCTGGGCGAAGAGACCTACGACAGCCAGTCGGCCTACTGGGTCTACAAGCTCGTCAGTGTCTTATTAGACGCCCACTACCACGACGCCTGGCCAACCGTGAGCGCCGTGCAAAAGGACTTGCGCATCGCCTTCAAGCAATCCGTGAAGCAAACGGATGCCGTGGGTCAGCGACTGTCCGGTATCGAACTGAACCATTACTTAACGCAACAGGCCGCGACCAACGCCGCATTGGGAATTCGACGTTATCGTGAGCTGGCGGCGACCTTGATCACGCAGGCCACCGACTTGGGCCCATTGAACTATCACCAGGACCTCAACTTATAACTACGGCTGAGATTAGCCACCACGACTAGTCTCCACCAATTTTGGGAGATAAAAAAATGAATAAGCAAAAAAAGATCGGCTTGTTTAGCCTGATCTTAATGATTTTCACGGCCATTTACGGCTTCGCCAATACGACGGTCGCCTATGACCAAATGGGCTATGCCAGTATCATTTGGTACGTCTTAGCGGCCCTTCTGTTCTTCTTGCCTAGCGCCTTGATGCTGGCGGAATACGGGTCATCGTTTAAGGAGGCTAAGGGGGGCATCTACTCCTGGTTAGCCGGCTCGATCGGTGAAAAATGGGCCTTCATTGGGACCTTCATCTGGCTGTCCTCATGGATCATCTGGATGTTGTCGACCTCGACTAAAGTCTGGATTCCGCTGTCCACGCTGATTTCCGGTTCTGACCAAACACAGACTTGGTCCTTTCTCGGCCTGAGCTCCACGCAAACGGTCGGCCTGCTGGGAATCTTCTGGATCCTGGCAGTCACCTTCTTTGCCACGCGCGGGGTCAACTCCATCGCCAAGATTTCTTCATTAGGCGGTATCTTCGTGATGGTCCTGACCGGCGTCTTCTTCGTCGCCAGCATCGTCATCGTGATTTTAAATCACGGCCAACTGGCTGAACCCATCAACGGGATCCACAGCTTCATCGCCTCACCGAACCCGCAATTCTCATCCCCAATGGCCCTATTGTCCTTCGTGACGTACGCGGTCTTTGCCTACGCCGGGATGGAATCCATGGGTGGCATCACCGATAGTATGGACAAGCCAGAAAAGACCTTCCCCAAGGGACTGATCATTTCAACGATTGCCATTACCATCATGTATTCCCTGTCGATCTTCCTTTGGGGGATCAGCACCAACTGGAGCCAGGTCTTGGGCAAGAGCCAAGTCAACCTGGGAAATATCACCTACGTTTTGATGAACAACTTAGGGTTAGTCTTGGGTAAAGCCATGGGATTGACCGGTGCCGCTTCTGTCACGATGGGCCACGTCTTAGCCCGGTTGACCGGGTTGAGCATGTTCATGGCTTACCTGGGATCATTCTTCGTGTTGGTTTACTCACCACTGAAGTCCTTCATCGTCGGCTCTTCACCAAAGCTGTGGCCGGCTAAAATGACCAAGTTGAACAAGGCTGGCATGCCCGGCTTTGCCATGTGGGTCCAAGCCATCGTGGTCGCCGTCTTCATCTTCTTGGTAGCCTTCGGGGGCAACGCAGCCAACCAGTTCTACTTGATCTTGACGGACATGGGGAACGTGTCCACGTCCTTCCCGTACCTCTTCTTGATTGGTGCCTTTCCGTTCTTCAAACGCCGGACTGATCTGGAACGGCCATTTGTCATCTTCAAGAGTCGTCTGTGGACCAACGTCATCGTAACGGTCGTCCTCATCATCTTGGTCGGCGGTATCGGCTTCACCTGCCTGCAACCAATCTTGGATCACGACTACATGACGGCCTTCTGGACCATCATCGGCCCAATCTTCTTCGGGGCCGTGGCGTGGATCTTCTACCACAACGCCCAAAAGCGTTCGGCTAAGGAAGAAACACCCGCTAACGAAAACTAAGCACGCACGATCATTTCGGGAAACCTTTAATCTTAAGGTTTCCTTTTTTGTTGGACAATAGTTTGCACGTTAAGCCATTTATCTGATACGCTTGATTGGCTCTTGGCAAAAATCTTCGGTAACATGAGCAGTAACAGGAGGGGGAGATCAGTATGCGAAACCTGTTGAAATGGGGTTGGGGAACCCTACTTATTTTTGGTGTCTTGCTCGCGGGATGCACCGCGATCGACGGCCAGCGATCGGTCGCCCACAGTCGGGTGCGCACCCGCAAAGTGACCCGTTTGGATCGGGTCAAGGTCAACCGAACACGGGCTAAGAAGAGCCAAACGCGGTTACATCAGGTCGGCTACACCACGCCCACACTATTCATGCATGGGTTTGGCGGCAATGCCGGCTCGACCAATCACTTAATTGATGAGGCGCAAGCGGACGGCTATGCTAACCGGACGCTCCTGGCGACGGTCAGTCCCAACGGTCACGTCACTTGGAGTGGGACCTGGCCTAAGGGCACCCGCCACCCGGAAGTGCAGATCGTCTTTCAGGACAACCGTAACCGTAATTACCACCAGGACGCCCGCTGGCTCAAACGCGTCATCAAGCAGCTTCAGCGGCGTTATGGCATCACCAAATTCAATTACGTCGGGCACTCGATGGGCAATACGGATATCATGATGTACGAAACGCTATTCGGTCAACGCAAACGCTTGCCACAGCTCCAAAAGTACGTTGCTATTGCCCCACCAATGCTGGGTAACATTGTCATGAATCCCTGGTCAGTCCACACGACTAACGCGGCCAATGGTCGTCCCAGCCGTTTCTCACCGACTTTCCAGCAACTTGTCAATCATCGGCAGAACATTCCCAACAATCAGCTCCAGGTCCTCAGTATTTACGGTGACTTAGGCAACGGCGCCAACACTGACGGCACCATTTCAGTTGCTTCCGCCCGCGCACTCAAGTACCTGGTCGGCAGCCGTGCGAAGTCCTTTAAGGAAATTGAGCTCACCGGCGATGACGCCGCCCACGGCGCTCTACCACGGCGGAACCCTGAAGTTGTACAGGATATGGAAGAGTTTTTGTGGGGGTAGTTGTTTAGCTCGTATTATGGTATACGAAAGGCCCACCAGCAAATCAATGCTGGTGGGTTTTTGTACTGAAAATTATTTTTTAGAATACCCCCACACCTGTGGGGAATACATAAAAGCCCAGTTAAGGGCAGTTCAACGCGGGGGATCACCCCCACACCTGTGGGGAATACGGAAACCCGCCGCTTTCCAGTGTTTGTTGCAGAGGATCACCCCCACACCTGTGGGGAATACTTTTGAAGAAGTCAATAATCTATTAGACGTTGAGGATCACCCCCACACCTGTGGGGAATACTGACTAGCATGGGTGACATGCATGGCACGAGCAGGATCACCCCCACACCTGTGGGGAATACTAAATGAAAATTGAACTGAAAAATCAGCTACTGGGATCACCCCCACACCTGTGGGGAATACTCATTATCACGCTGGTAATCACGATTTACCCGAGGATCACCCCCACACCTGTGGGGAATACACTAAACAAACGCCGCCACACCGGGATCCTGAAATTGGAAAAGTCTGGTTTTCATTTAACTTGAATTTAGCATACACTAGCTGCCTGACTTTGGCAATCCATTTTCTAGGACCAAAAAGGCGCTTGGAAAAACAGCCAAACGCATTAGTATCTCTTAACTTAAATTGTTGAAATGCGGAACAAAAGGCCACCTGGTTTCACTCACGCCGTTTCAAACTCCGGTCCGGATGCTGGCCGATAAACAGCGGTACCCGTTCCTCGACGACATCGCTGAAGGCTAAGCCGTACCAGCGTTGTGGCGATAGCGAGATTCGTTGTAGCAATAGCCGACCACCAATCAACAGGCGGTCTAACACTGGCAAGTCCTCTTGGGCACCCAGGTCTTGGAACTGTTGATTCAACATAACAAACTTAAAGTTCCCCACCCGGCGACCTGGAATACTGGAGTAGCGTGGCGTTTGATCATCCAACGCCCCTGTCTTCAGCAAATCATTAACGATTTGGCGCAAGTAGACATTTAATCTTTGAGGTTTCTTGAATCCCAGGTACAACTGCACGTCCATGACACTGCGAGCCAGCTGTTGCACCGTATAAGAACATTCATAAGGCGTGTCCGTCTCATTGACCGTGACGAACCAGTAGACCTTGGCGCGCTTGGGTTGCTGGTCTAGAATCGAATAGACCGTCGCCCGTTTCACAGCGTAGTCGCGACCCACATGGCCGATGTACACCAGGTTCGTGGCAAACGACGGTACTTGATCATCTTGGCTCAGCGCGGCCAACTGCGGTACGAAGTCCAGTAATGACACGTTTTCCGTATTGGCCAAATGCGCATCCCGCCGCAAGTTACCCACGTGCCAGAAGACCATGACCGTGAGAATCGCCAGCGTGAGCAAGACAGTCACGTACCCGCCGTGGATAAATTTAGCCAGACTGGCCAGCAAGAAAAGACTCTCCAAGAGGCCAAAGGCGACGACGTAAATATTGGCCAGAACCCGGTGCCCGCGCTGCCGGAGAAAGGCGTGCAATAACAGCGTGGTCATCAGCATGGTGATCGTAATCGCTAGGCCGTAAGCCGCCTCCATGTGACTCGACGTCTGGAAGTACCAGACGATGGACAACGTAATCCCACACAACAACCAGTTCACGGCACCCACGTACAACTGACTCTTGACGTTGCCGGGAAATTTGATGCGTAACCGTGGCAAAAGTTTCAAGCCAATGGCCTCGTGAACCAGCGTATAAGACCCGGTGATCAACGCCTGCGACGCAATGATAGCGGCGATGGTGGCAATCACAATGGCGAACATCCGCCAGTGCACCGGCACCATGGCATAAAACGGATTGAGTGGGTGCATCCCCGCAATCAAGGCACCGTGTTGAATCACCCAAGCACCCTGGCCCAGATAACTCAGCATCAGCATCGCGTAGACAAACGGCCAGGTGCCATAAATATTTCGTTTGCCTACTTGACCCATGTCCGAATAAAGTGCCTCGGCCCCGGTGGTCGCCAGGAAGATACTGCCCAGGATAAAAATGCCTTGGCGGTTCTCAGGACTCAACAAAAATTGGACTGCGTAGACTGGTGATAAGGCCCGTAGCATTAACGGCACCTGAACCAGATTGTGCAACCCGACCAGGCCGATAAACGTAAACCAAATCAACATCAATGGGCCAAACGACCAGCCAATCAGTTGCGTACCGAAACGTTGAACGAGAAACAGAATCAGTAAAATGCCGGTCACAACCAGCAAGACCCAGCTTTGCGACGTACTAAAATGCAATGGCCCCACAACTTGGCCCTTTAACCCTTCAATCGCCGAGGTGACCGTCACGGCTGGGGTCAACGTCCCGTCCGCCAGAATCGCCGCACCACCGACCAAGGCAGGCACGATCAACCATTTGGCCTGGTTACGGACCAAGGCATACAGCGCAAAAATCCCGCCCTCATCGCGGTTATCTGCCCGCATGGCCAGTAAAATATATTTCAACGTCGTAATCAACATCAGGGTCCAAAAGATCAAAGAGATGCTCCCCAGCATCATCGGCGCCAATTCGGTGGGTTTCTGTGGCCCGGCCGCACCGATAATTGCGTTCATGACGTACAGCGGCGAGGTGCCAATATCCCCGTAAACGATGCCTAGGGTAATGATCATCCCTAATCCTGATAGCGTTCGTGTCGTGGTTTTCATGGCTTGCGTCCCCCTTTGGATTCTGGCACCCATGATACCCATTCCCGACAACATTGCCAACGAATACGCCGTGATTTAGTAAGTCATTAACCGAATTAAGGGGTAACACGATAGTTCTAGGCGAACACCCCCTTTCTCTGGTATCATCAAGGATAACTTAGGGGGGACGAACATGGACAATCAGTTGGGGACGATTTTAAAGGAAACGCGCTTACAGCAGCATCTGTCGCAGCAGGCAGTGGCCACGGGTATTTGTGCGCAATCAATGTTGTCAGCCATCGAGACGGGGCAGGCCACACCGAATGCCAAATTATTGATTCAGTTGTGTCAGCGGCTAAATATTAGGTAGCGTCAAGAATCTTGTGTAAACGAAATGCCTTCGTACATATAATATGTATCTAACTTAAATAAATGATGCTTC
>NZ_JAMXAZ010000059.1:0-2134 GCF_024718525.1 Levilactobacillus yiduensis | reverse complement strand
TGTAAAAGGCACCCGTAAAATGTAGGAAAACGGCAGGTTAGAACTGTTGGTTTTCCTACATTTTTTGTATCATGAATCACATCAGAGTGTAGGAGGAATTTGATGTGAGACGTGATTTAAGAGAAGGAGTGACGATTTACGTGACTGAAAATATTAAGCCTAACTTCGCCGAGATTGCCCGGCAATATAATGTTGATTATCGAACCGTTAAGAAAGCCTATGAGGAAGTCAAAGCTGGACTTAAGGGCCGACCAAGTGGTCGACCGAAACGGCCAAGTTTACTGGATCCATTCAAGCAAACCATCGATTCAAAGCTTGAACTAAATTGTTCGGCTGCTTCAATTTTTAAATTTATCCAGAAGAAGGGCTTTACCGGCAGCTATACCCTCGTGAAAGATTATTGTCGCCAAACCCGCCGAGAACGAGTTAAGAAAGCTACCATTCGGATTGAACATTCCCCTGGTCTCTCTGCTCAAGTTGACTGGAAAGAAGAAATGGCCCTAGTGAGCAGCGAGGGTGAGCTGTTTAAATTCAATATTTTCTTGTATGTATTGCCTTATTCAAAACTCAAATATATGACACTAACCTTTGATCGGAGCCAAGATACCCTCTTTTCTTGCTTACACGACGCTTTCCTTCATACCGGAGGTATTCCGACGGAAATCTGGTTTGATAATATGAAAACCGTTGTGGATCATACAAAATCCCAGTTTGGCCACGCTGTCTTTAACGAACGGTTCCACGAATTCTGTAAAGATGCCGGTTTCACACCAATTGCTTGTCGACCATTCAGACCACAAACTAAAGGTGCAGTTGAAGCCCTTGCTCGCACGGTTGAACGTTTACGGCCATACAATACTGAATTTGCTGATGGAACTGAGCTAATCGAACTAGTTCATATGCTCCGAGATGATCTAAATCATGAAACTTCGCAGGCCACGGACGAAGTCCCGTACCTGAAATGGTTAGACGAAGAAAAAGAGTACCTTCATCGCGTTCCAGTTAATCTCCTTGAACCATACTTCGAAGAAAACATTACCCGTGTCGTTTCGAAGGAGGCCATGATCAATTTCCGCAAATGTAAGTACTCAGTAGATCCGCGATACATTGGTTGTACGGTTGCTGTTGAAATCTCCAATGATGAGCAGCGCATCCACATTTATTATAACGGAGAAGAAATTCGTACGCACTCCATAACTACCAATTCGCTGAATTATGACCCCCAAGATCAGTTCAATATCCTCAAATCTGATTTGCTTAAAGGGCGGACAGATGAAGACATTTCAGCTTACATTCGTGAACATATGACTGATTACGACAACTTATAGGAGGCTACCATGACCACTAATAATCAAATTCTTTTAAATAATCTTGAGCGCTTAGGGTTAAACAAAATCCGTGAATACTTGCCGAATTACCTTGATCAAATTCACACTGATAATCTGTCATTAACTGAGGCGCTAATTGATTTAACTAATTCGGAACTCCAGAATCGACACGAAGGTCAGATTGCACGGGCCATTGGCCGTGCTCGGTTCCCCAATACAAAATCCCTAGATACATTTGATTTTAGCTTTCAACCCAGTATTAATCGCCAAGAGGTTCTGGAATTCCAGAATCTGGCTTTTATGGAAAAGTCTGAAAACTTAATCTTTATTGGCAATCCGGGAGTCGGTAAAACCCACTTGGCAATTAGTATTGGGATTGAGGCCTGTAAACAGGGCTGTCGGGTTCTCTTTATTAATTGTCATGAGCTGTTGATTAGATTGAGAGCAGCTTACGAAAAAGGACTGCTTGATCGATCTCTAAGCCGCTATTCGCGCTATGACCTATTAATTATTGATGAAATTGGGTATTTGCCAATTGGTCACCAAGAAGCTAACCTCTTATTTCAGCTAGTCAATGCCCGCTATGAAAAGCATTCAACGATCATTACCAGCAATAGTGATCTATCCGCTTGGGTTGATATTTTCCAGAACCCAACTGTGACAGCAGCCATTCTCGATCGCTTGGTTCATCATGTTCACGTAGTGAAGATCACTGGTAAATCTTACCGATTACGTGGCCTCAAGTAACTGCCGAAAACCTACATTTCTTTCTGCCGAAAACCTACATTTTTAAACTGCCCTTGACA
>NZ_JAMXAZ010000058.1:0-2557 GCF_024718525.1 Levilactobacillus yiduensis | reverse complement strand
CACGGAAGTTAAGCTTTAGCACGCCGATAGTAGTTGGGGGATCGCCCCCTGCGAGGATAGGACGTTGCCACGCGAGTAAAGGAACCCTGTGAGGGTTCCTTTTTTTATACCAAAAATTAAAGTGGCGGACGAAGACAGGCCCAATGGCGGGTGGACCGCGACCGAGCGAAACGGCTATGACTGGTACCCGACGCATGTTTGCTGTTTGCTAGATGATGGTAGACAGTCAATTCGGCTGGAAATGGCTAGTTTTAGCATGTTAAGTCATACTGTAGCAATGATCTTTAGGTGATCTCGGTTTGTCTACAGTCAAACCAATTTAAAAAGGTAACGACACTTCCGATAGGGGAGGGGGCGTTACCTTTTTGTGTAGGAATTTAAAGCTGTTGGATAGTTAGGCATGATGGAACACGTTAATGCTGTCTGATTTTTAAAGTTCTGAATCTCTAGTATTTTCTGGCGAGTATGACTGCAGCAATTAGACCCGTAAATTCACAAGTGGTTGCTATACCCAACTCCATGTCAACGGCATTGACGCTACCGCTAATGACACTAAGTCCTGCAAATAGCAGCAGACCAGCCCAATAGGCCAAGAAATGGTTAAGCGGGCTGACCAACGGCGGCTGTTTTGGGAGCCGCTTCTGTAGCCGTCCCCTGAAGACCATCTATGGGATACAGGAGAACATGGTTCAAGTGGTGGGATCACGAAAAAGGATTCGGACACCATGTCATTTTACAGGATATGAATTTTTCGTTTTCGGTCGGTAAAATTGTTGGGTTGGTTGCTCCCAATGGTGCGGGTAAGACGACGATTATGAAAATATTGTTGGGCTTTCGGCCAAGGACGCGGGGAACGTTCGGGTTTCGGGTCAAGCCGTTTCGGCCAAAGCGTATACAGTCGTAACACAACAGGTCGGCGTCCTAATTGAGCAACCGGCGATCTATCCGTTCTTGAGTAGCTGGTAACATCTGCGACTAGTGACGCATTCGGTTGAACAACTAGCGTGGATCGTGCAAGCCCTGCAGAGGGGCGGGCTTAAGCTATGGAAAAAATAATACGACAAGAAATTTTTAAGTTCAGGCATCAACGATTGATCGGTTTGGCACCGGTCATTTTGATTGTTCTAATGGTTGGGTTAGCAACGACGACGCATGGTGCATCAGTTGGAAATCAGAAATTCTACATTTCATTGGCGTATGGTGGGTTTCGTGGCTGACGATGTTCATCATTGTGATTGGTGCCAGTTGTGTGACGAGGGAATTTGAATACGGGACGGTCAAACAATTGGCCACTCAGGTGAATCATCGTTGGGTGGCCTGCGTGGGGAAGTATGTGTTAGTTTTCGTGTATAGTGCGTTGATCATTGTCGTAACGGGGATATTGAAGATGGGTGTTAGTCGGCATCTGATGTGGCGAGCCGTTTACTTTTAACATTAATCCTTGCTGGCAAATCTCGTGACAAATGCGTGACTGGATATGTATGGTGACTTGATGATCATTGGGTTGATGTTCTTACTGGCAAGCTGTAGTCGAAATAGTGCCGCGGCAATCTTCATTGGCATGGGCAGTTGTTGTATGGGTGAAGAGGTCTCTAGTTTAGGTTTATAGTCATTTCAGTCTGTGGTGCCCATACTGAAATGAAATCCGCTTAACATGCTTTTCTTGCAGGAACAGTATGGCAATCCTGGTTAGCAATAATCCGTGACTTATTTGACGATCCAGCAGTTGCGCGTCGGCAATCTCGTCTAGGCACTGGTCTTTATCAGCGTGGGCGCAACAATCTTTTTTAAACGGCGAATTTAGACAGAGCGGGGAAATACGAGGGACGTTGCTGACGCCGCTTCAAACGGAAGACCTGACACTTCCTTAGAGAATAGAGGGAGAGTCAGGTCTTTTAATCCTCATAGGGTGGTGACATAGATTACTTGGATTGCTAATACTTGGCCATTGGGACATCTGGGGTGCGCAGCGGGTGACCGACCAGATTACTGCTGGGAAGAAACGTTACGCAACACTGACTGCTGGCAGGTATTGCCCGTAGCCGTTAATTGGCTGAGTTGCGGATTGGGTAATGATGATTAGTGGGGAGGTAGTGGCTTCGTGTGCCGAGGGTGTTGGTTCGCCAGTAGTTGGTTTTTGACTGATACCGATTGATCAGTGTTCATGGAAAATGATGGGGCTTGGTTAGCCGGAAGCGGCTTGTCAGGGCATTAACTGAGATTACGCGTATCGGCGGAATACCAAGAAGCGGATTTTGCTGTTTTTCGCTGAGTAATCCAAGCACTTGAGAATTGTTTGAATTTTTTATTGACACTGTGACGATGTGCATGGTATATTATCTAAGTTGTCTTTTGCGGCAGCGGCTCATTAATTCGAAAAAGTCAAATTGCTTGTTGACAAGTAGTCTGACATCATGGTATATTAATTGAGCTGCTTCATTAGGCAGCCAATAATTCACGGTTTAAGTTAATTAAACTTTTTGTTGACATCATATCAGTTAGATGGTATGATAATTAAGTTGTCTGCGAGAGCAGATGATTGGTAGACCTTTGAAAA
>NZ_JAMXAZ010000057.1:0-2724 GCF_024718525.1 Levilactobacillus yiduensis | reverse complement strand
AAAGTATAGGTCTCCATGGCCTATTTGTTTACCCTTAATGTCTTAAGGGGTGTTGCACTTCAATTTTAAATCGGGCCTAAATATATCTAAGCTTTTTTAATGGTGAGAAACTTTGCGACTTGCAACACTCAATTAATTACTTGGGTATACAAAATGATTATTGTCACGAGCCAAAAATAATCTTAATGTTTAAGTTTGCTTCACTTCAACAAAAGACCGGTCTGCCAAAACCGGTTCTGGTGCAAAAGTTTTCAGGTAAACTTATTTTGAGTATAATTAGCCTAAAAAGCGAGGTAGCTATGACGAATTGTCAAATCAAGCGCAACTTTGTCCCGAAGAAAACTTCAAATGGACTCTTCCAGCCTAAGACCTTACGTGGTCGGTGATTTAAATCCCTGACAAACTTGTCGATATCTTGATCAGTCAGTTGGTCTAGGTCGGTTCCTTTGGGGAAATACTCACGGATAAGTCCGTTGGTATTCTCATTGGTTCCTCGTTGCTGAGGCGCATGAGGATCTGGGAAATAGACTGGGATACTTAGCTCTTGACTAACTTCGCGGTATTCTGCGAATTCAGTTCCACGATCCGGCGTAAGCGTCCGAACTCGTTTGGGCGTCACGGTATGCAAGAGGTCAATCATCGCTTGTGTGACGTTCTTGGCGTTTACTTTGGGAACCCGCTGAGATAATAAATACCGAGATTTGCGGTCCACCAAGGTTCCCTTGACCTTTCGGGTTTTACCACGGTGACGGAGCTTACGGGCAAAGCCACGAGCCTCGTGATTCTTACGTTTGATGCCTAAATTATCACGTTCAATCCCACGATAAATGGTGTTATAACTGACATGCCATTCACTGTTTTCGTGGACTAAACGACCGGAAATTTGTTCCGGGGACCACTGACGTTGAACAATACAGTGAAGAACAAAATCCCGTAACTTCAAATCAGTTAGAAGCCTAGGACGTCGGCTTTTTAGCCGCCGTCCCTGATAGTTCTCTTGGGCTTTGACGGCCGAGTATGCCTTACGACCACCATTGCGCTTGATTTCGCGCGATACGGTGGCTTTGGAACACCCAATTTTCTCCGCAATAACTTGATAGGTGTCGTTTAAAGTGACGCCCAACAGTATGCATTCTCGGTCTTTTAAGGTAAGATGGTTGTACGGACTCATAGCCTAGGATCTCCTTTAGATGATTGTTGTGGTGACTTCATTTTATAGGACTCAGGCTATGAGTTCTTTTTTATTTTTTTCTTACTTGTTGCACTTCAATTGTAAATTCGTCATGATGAAAAATTATTTTAAAGGGCGGCATTTCCAGAAAGACATTATTTTGGTAGCCGTCGGCTACTATCTTCGCTTCAGTTTAAGCTATCGGGATCTTGTTGAAATTTTGCGTGATCGGGGAATTGCGGTCCACCATACGACAATTATGCGTTGGGTTCATCACTATGGTCCAATCTTTAAATTGTTGTGGCGAAAGCAGCAACATGCCACTAGTCAGAGCTGGCGAATGGATGAAACCTATCTTAAAATTAAAGGGCGCTGGTATTACTTTTATCGAGCCATTGACAATCATGGATTAACATTAGACTTTGAATTGCGTCGTCATCGAGATTACCAATCCGCTTACCACTTCTTGAAACGGTTATTGACGACCTACGGTCGCCCAGATTGTTTGGTAACCGATCAGTATGGAGCAACTTTAAAAGCGATTAAGCAAGTAATTAAAAATGGATTATTGGCGAAAGGAAATCACCAGTGCTCTAAGTATCGAAATAATCTGATCGAGCAAGATCATCGGCTGATTAAACATGTGTTAGTTAAATCTAGCGGGTTTCAATCTATGCGCACCGCCAGTAAAACTTTAAGTGGTATTGAAGTCATGCATCAGCTACATAAAATAAGCCAAAGAGCAATTAACCTCTTTGGTTTTTCAGCGTTACAATCATTAACCGAATTATTAGCAAACTAGCCCGCAAATGATTATCAAACAGGGTTAAATCGCTCCTTTTATTATTTTTGCACCAGAGCCCCTGCTAATATACATAATAAAAAGATATCGGTAAAGAGACCCCCCTGAGTCAGAGTAAATTCAGACTCAGGGGGGTTACTATATCAAGCTAATATTATAGCAGTATCTAAGTAGTGCGTCATACATACATGTACTAGTGTCAATAGAGCAGCTAGCTTACTCAGAAGCCGCTTCGGTAACTAATACAGGAACTTCTGCGTGTTGCACAACGTACTTTGTCACAGAGCCAACAATGAGCTTCTCTAACGCGCTCTTTCCAGACTTTCCAAGTACGATTAGATCGATTTCTTCCTTCTCTGGAAGATTAGTAGCAATTTCATCATTTACTGTACCAGAAACAATGGTGTACTTTACTAGAATATTAGTACCAGCTAGTTCTTTTTTTGCCTCATCAATAACATGCGCTGCCTCTTCGCGAACGTTCAACTCAACTTGGACCGGAACAATGCCACCAACTGAAGGTACACCGGCTGGTATAGCAACACTAGGGTCAATTATAGTGGTTACAAAAAGAGTAGCAGAAAACATCTGTGCCATCTCTTTAGCATATGCTAATGCCTTGAATGAATCTTTACTTCCGTCTAGTGGAACTAGGATGTTCTTGAACATAATTACGGGAGTGTCAAATTTTTTGTGTAAATGGAAGTCCTCTCCCATTAGCTAGCTTCTAATACATGGATTCTAACGTATC
>NZ_JAMXAZ010000056.1:0-2909 GCF_024718525.1 Levilactobacillus yiduensis | reverse complement strand
CGCTCCTCTCCAATCCCCTGAGAACCCCTTGGTATCAGTATTTGGTTCAAATGGCTAACTTGTTCTTGCAATTTGCGTTTCAAAAAAGTCTAAGTATACTTTTGGAATATTGGAAGAAAAATAATGCAGTTATTGATTATTTTCTGCTAGATTACGTAATGAAGTATGTTTATGATAGTAATACATCTGTAAGAAAAAAAGTGGACAGTGTAACTAAATCATCGACAAATGTTTTTGGAATAAATCAACTATTGCGGCAGAAATACTCAGCTGAAAACATGTTTAAATTGGAAAAAGAAATTGAAAGTGATGGCATTTTTAAGCTCAGTTATAAAATCAAATTCAAGAATGACTCTCTTTATAAGTTTTGGGAACGGACTTCTTTATGAGTTATCTCAATTTAGACGGTTCATAAGTGTGATAGTTAAAGAGGGGGAATTGACATTGGATGATATCGATTTTGTCGTGACATGGGTAAATAGTGAAGATCAAAAATGGCAGAAAAAAAAAGAAAAATTCGCATCAGACTCCCTTCGAGTACGTTCTATGAATACGCAAAGCAGATATAGAAACTATCGATTATTTAAATATTGGTTTAGAGCAGTTGAAAAATATGCACCATGGGTGCACAAGATATTTTTGATAACAGATAATCAGGTGCCGACGTGGTTAGATGTTGAAAATGAAAAGATAGTATTGGTGAACCATTCTGACTATATAGACTCTAAATACCTTCCAACTTTTAATTCAAATGTTATCGAGCTTGAGATTGGGTTAATACCAAATTTAGCTGATCATTTCGTCCTATTTAATGATGATACGTTTTTAAATGCCCAAGTCACACAAGAAGATTTTTTTAAAGGATCATTACCAAGGGATACTTACGTAGAAAGTCCCATTATTTCTACGAAGGGAAGTATTGCGCATGCGATGGTCAATGATATGGAAGTAATTAACGATGTGTTCTCAAAGAAACAATTTTATCGAAAAAATTGGAATAAAGTTTTTTCCGCAAGAGTTGGTTTGAAGTTACTGAGGACGCTTGTGTTACTACCTTCTAGAAATTTTAGTGGTATTTGGAATAGCCATTTACCGGTGCCATATTTAACGAAAACTTTTTATGATGTATGGCACTATATGCCTGACGCTTTGGAGAATATGATGAATAATAAATTTCGAACACCGTATGACTATAATCATTGGTTAATGCGGTATTGGCAACTAGTTTCTGGGAACTTTCAAGTGCAGAGTAGTAATTGGGGACGAGTTTATGATTTGGGAATGACAAGGATGGAGTGCTTGCAAAACGAAATTGAAATGTCTAAGCACAAAGTTATTTGTCTTAATGATACCGATAATGTTGTTGACCCTACCATTATTAGAGATGGATTGACTAAGTCATTTGAAAAGATATTTCCCCAAAAAAGTGTCTTCGAAAAGTGAACCCGAATTGTCAAATCAAGTGCAACACCAGATAGAGCCTCGTAATCAAGGAGACGATTAATTTTGGTGAATATTAGTTGGTGATGTGGGTCTTATCAAAATGTTATGCAATTTAAATTTATTTTCGTTGTTAAGTTGACCGAGTGAGGCTCTTTCAGGCTGTATGTGTGGATGATTTTGTGAAGCACGCTTTGGTTGGTAGTTGGTTGTTAACGGTACCAATAAATTGAAACTAGGTGTGAATATAGTAGATATGTATGATTTAAATGTAATTGTGACCGTGAGGAATAGTTCGAATACATTAAATAAGTGTTTGAGTTCTATTTCAGCACAGACATATAAGAATTTTAAAGTGATAATTGTTGATGACGGATCCACCGACGGGAGCCTGGAAATTTGTAATGCATGGATAAAGCGTGATCATAGGTTTGTGCTAGTTAAGAATACTACTAATCACCATGGAGCCTCTGTGGCGAAAAATATTGGTTTAGTAAATGCAAGTGGGATGTATTTGACATTCGTTGATAGTGATGATTGGATTGAGCCTGTGCATTTTGACTTTCTACTGAAAAATATGACGGCGGGATCGCTGTGCGTTACCGGATGGACTCGAAGTGAACAAAAAAGTATATGTCTGGGGGGAGTTGTGAAACTATCGCGAGATGAATGCTTTATAAAGGCACTAGGAATGGGGACTTTTGGAGGGTACTTGTGTAATAAAGTATTTGATTTGAATTTGATTAGGCAGTATGACTTATCTTTGGATGAAGAAATTAAGATAAGTGAAGATCTCCTGTTTGTCATTCAGTATTTAAAGCATTGCAATGGTGGCTTTGTTTTAAAAAAATGTGAATCATATCATTATATTGTTCGTAAAGGATCATTGACTCATTTAGTTGAAATGAGTGAAGCGCAACTGTGGTCTCAAGTTAATGCGTCAATAAAAATTTCAAGTTTGCTTGATGATGAAAGCAAAAGAGTTAAACAAATGGTTAAGGTGCATTCAGCCAAGGTTTTGAATGACACTTACGTTGATGCATTTCGAATAAATTATATGAACGGAAAATGTTTAAAAGATTTAAGACGTAGATTAATACATGTTTTCCTACTATATGTATTCAGTAAAGAGTTTACATTACATTCGAAGATTTCGATTCTACTCACCGTTATGACTCCCAGATTGGCTGGTCATATCAGAAGGTATCGAATGGCCCAGAATAACCATCTCGATTGATCAAAACGGAATAGGTTTAATCAATAAATGAAAAGATAATTGTAGGTTGACTGAACTCTAAGGCTTTTTGCGAAGCACCACGGTGATTTTTGGTAACTGGGAGATATTTTGCTTTTGAATGGGATTATTACTTATCGACTGAATTATTTCATAAGCCCCAATTGTCAAATCAAGTGCAACACAGGACAGTAAGGCGTAAGCATAACCGGATGCATGTTCTTGAAGACCTGTG
>NZ_JAMXAZ010000055.1:2008-3189 GCF_024718525.1 Levilactobacillus yiduensis | reverse complement strand
TTGAGAACACCAACTCTACTTGGTTAAGTCCTCGACCGATTAGTACTGGTCCGCTTCACGTCTCACAACGCTGCCACTTCCAGCCTATCTACCTGATCATCTCTCAGGGGTCTTACTTCCATATAGGAATGGGAAATCTCATCTCGAGGCGAGTTTCACACTTAGATGCTTTCAGCGTTTATCTCATCCATACATAGCTACCCAGCGATGCGCCTGGCGGCACAACTGGTACACCAGCGGTATGTCCATCCCGGTCCTCTCGTACTAAGGACAGCTCCTCTCAAATTTCCTACGCCCGCGACGGATAGGGACCGAACTGTCTCACGACGTTCTGAACCCAGCTCGCGTACCGCTTTAATGGGCGAACAGCCCAACCCTTGGGACCGACTACAGCCCCAGGATGCGATGAGCCGACATCGAGGTGCCAAACCTCCCCGTCGATGTGGACTCTTGGGGGAGATAAGCCTGTTATCCCCAGGGTAGCTTTTATCCGTTGAGCGATGGCCCTTCCATACGGTACCACCGGATCACTAAGCCCGACTTTCGTCCCTGCTCGACCTGTCTGTCTCGCAGTCAAGCTCTCTTCTGCCTTTACACTCAATGAATGATTTCCAACCATTCTGAGAGAACCTTTGGGCGCCTCCGTTACTTTTTAGGAGGCGACCGCCCCAGTCAAACTGCCTACCTGACACTGTCTCCCACCACGATAAGTGGTGCGGGTTAGAGTGTTCACACAGCGAGGGTCGTATCCCACCAGCGCCTCACTCGAAACTAGCGTTCCGAGTTCTACGGCTCCGACCTATCCTGTACAAGCTGTGTCAACACCCAATATCAAGCTACAGTAAAGCTCCATGGGGTCTTTCCGTCCTGTCGCGGGTAACCTGCATCTTCACAGGTAATATAATTTCACCGAGTCTCTCGTTGAGACAGTGCCCAGATCGTTACGCCTTTCGTGCGGGTCGGAACTTACCCGACAAGGAATTTCGCTACCTTAGGACCGTTATAGTTACGGCCGCCGTTTACTGGGGCTTCATTTCTGGGCTTCGCCGAAGCTAACTCATCCACTTAACCTTCCAGCACCGGGCAGGCGTCAGCCCCTATACGTCATCTTACGATTTTGCAGAAACCTGTGTTTTTGATAAACAGTCGCCTGGGCCTTTTCACTGCGGCTACACTTGTGT
>NZ_JAMXAZ010000055.1:0-1913 GCF_024718525.1 Levilactobacillus yiduensis | reverse complement strand
GTGTGTAGCACCCCTTCTCCCGAAGTTACGGGGTCATTTTGCCGAGTTCCTTAACGAGAGTTCACTCGCTCACCTTAGGATACTCTCCTCGACTACCTGTGTCGGTTTGCGGTACGGGTAATTAATTACTAACTAGAAGCTTTTCTCGGCAGTGTGACATCTGGCACTTCCCTACTAAAATTCGGTCCTCGTCACGCCTTGTCCTTAGCGATAAGCATTTGACTCATCACCAGACTTGACGCTTGAACGCACATTTCCAATCGTGCGCATACCGTAGCCTACTGCGTCCCTCCATCGTTCAAACATAATTAACTAGTACAGGAATATCAACCTGTTATCCATCGCCTACGCTTCTCAGCCTCGGCTTAGGTCCCGACTAACCCTGGGAGGACGAGCCTTCCCCAGGAAACCTTAGTCATTCGGTGGATCAGATTCTCACTGATCTTTCGCTACTCATACCGGCATTCTCACTTCTAAGCGCTCCACCAGTCCTTACGATCTGGCTTCATTGCCCTTAGAACGCTCTCCTATCACGTGACCTAATGGTCACATCCACAATTTCGGTAACATGCTTAGCCCCGGTATATTTTCGGCGCAGGATCACTCGGCTAGTGAGCTATTACGCACTCTTTAAATGGTGGCTGCTTCTGAGCCAACATCCTAGCTGTCTATGCAACTCCACATCCTTTTCCACTCAGCATGTATTTAGGGACCTTAATTGGTGGTCTGGGCTGTTCCCCTTTCGACGGTGGATCTTATCACTCATCGTCTGACTCCCGGATATAAATCAGTGGCATTCGGAGTTTATCTGAATTCAGTAACCCATGACGGGCCCCTAGTCCAAACAGTGGCTCTACCTCCACGATTCTTTACTCCGAGGCTAACCCTAAAGCTATTTCGGAGAGAACCAGCTATCTCCAAGTTCGTTTGGAATTTCACCGCTATCCACACCTCATCCCAGCATTTTTCAACATACACGGGTTCGGTCCTCCAGTGCGCTTTACCGCACCTTCAACCTGGACATGGATAGGTCACCTGGTTTCGGGTCTACGTCAACTTACTGAAACGCCCGTTTCAGACTCGCTTTCGCTACGGCTCCGATCTTTACATCTTAACCTTGCAAATTAACGTAACTCGCCGGTTCATTCTACAAAAGGCACGCTATCACCCATTAACGGGCTCTAACTAATTGTAGGCACATGGTTTCAGGAACTATTTCACTCCGCTTCCGCGGTGCTTTTCACCTTTCCCTCACGGTACTGGTTCACTATCGGTCACTAGGGAGTATTTAGCCTTGGGAGATGGTCCTCCCGGATTCCGACCACGTTTCACGTGTGTGGCCGTACTCAGGATCCTGAACTGAGGGTCAACGATTTCATCTACGGGGGTATCACCCGCTATGCCACGCCTTCCCAGACGTTTCGATTATCATTGACTTTGGTAACTCAAATGTTCAGTCCTACAACCCCAACGAGCAAGCTCGTTGGTTTGGGCTGTTCCCCGTTCGCTCGCCGCTACTTAGGGAATCGATTTTTCTTTCTCTTCCTGTGGGTACTTAGATGTTTCAGTTCCCCACGTCTGCCTCAACTCAAGTATGTATTCCCTGAGTTGTAATAGTCGGTTAAAACTATTGGGTTTCCCCATTCGGAAATCTCCGGATCAAAGCTTACGTACAGCTCCCCGAAGCATATCGGTGTTAGTCCCGTCCTTCATCGGCTCCTAGTACCAAGGCATCCACCATGCGCCCTTCATAACTTAACCTAACGATTACGTCGTAATCGCTGATTAATTGAGTATTTAGCGATATAAACTAATTAAAAAACTCAAAATTACGCGGTGTTCTCGGTTTAATTATTTTTAATAAAAACAATTAATAAGAAAATTATTGATAATATCTAGTTTTCAAAGAACAA
>NZ_JAMXAZ010000054.1:0-3282 GCF_024718525.1 Levilactobacillus yiduensis | reverse complement strand
GCTAACTATCATAAGGGAGAGGCTTTCCCTTTTCAATTGCTTATTTTTCTATTTACACATAATTATTTAAACACTCATAATTACTACCTCCAACCATATAGGATTTAGTGGTTATACAATCTACTAGCACTAATTTTATTTAAAACTATACTACCATTGTATGATAACAGAGCATATCAGACAACTTTGATGTTATGCATATTTTTTGACTATTTTCATAGCATTCTGTAAATAGTTTTGTGAAGTCGATTGGCTTTTCATAAGTTTTACAACTATCTGAGTTCAGAATCTCTAATAATCGGCAAACTTGTGGACTATTAATTAACTGCATATATTTTGTGAAAACTAGTTTGTAAGCCTGATAAAACTTCGTAGGAACTGAATTTAAACTATTTACACGATCTTCGCATTTTAGTTCTTGTTCTAATTCTTCCAAAGTTGCTGCCCCTGTATTTCCAAATAATGTTTCACGCGTGGTGCTAGTTGATTTTGAACCAGGTATCGATAAAAAGACACTGTTCTAGGCGTGCTTGAAACCCTAAGTATGATCGCGCAGGGTTGTGTTCGATATTAAATAAACAACATAATTGCGAAAATACCGTCTCTATCCTACGCCGTTGGCCTTTTAATAAGGTTTCATCACTTGAACGTTGTTTCATATTTTTACGACATGGTGTCCAAAACCAGATGCCCTTTCCTTTTAAATCGGTATGCAGTGCATGACTGATATACCCTGAATCAGCCAGAATTTTGGCACTGAAATATTGGTTTACTAAGGCTTTTACCAACTTAACATCATGGATTGAAGCCTTAGTAATGGCGTATGCCACTACAATTCCTGCATTTGTGACCTGAAAATGGCCTTTGAAACCATAAAACCATGTTTTCTTGGTCGCATTATAGCCAATTGAGGCGGTTGGACTAAAAACCTTGGCGCTATGATTGCGGATTGGCTGACACAGAGGCATCGGCATACTATCGATTATGGTATAGGTTGCCGTTGGCAACGCTTCTTGCAGTAAGCCATTTCTAATCATGTTAAACAAAGCTCCGGCTTGCTGACAAATACGGTTGAATCGTGATCTTTCTGGCAGTAACAGCCCCAAACTAGCTAACAAGCGATAAAAGGCTCGCTGATTTTCAATTCCAATGGTAACTTGCCAACACATTAAAGCTAGTACTGTCACATCTTGTAGGATAGCTTGCGTCACATTCTTTCGATGGCGTACAACCGCTGGTACGTATTTGTGGTACAGCGGACTTAGGATTGTTTGCCATTCGAACCATGGGGCTTGTATTCGATTATTACTTTGATTAGACTTAAATTGGTCTGACATACTTAACACTTCTTTGCTCTAGATTGCTTTAAGTGTAAGCCGTCAGGCTTTTTTACTGTCTAAATTTA
The DNA here is from genome assembly GCF_024718525.1 of Levilactobacillus yiduensis. Lineage (NCBI taxonomy): Bacteria > Bacillati > Bacillota > Bacilli > Lactobacillales > Lactobacillaceae > Levilactobacillus > Levilactobacillus yiduensis. Next base: position 1,877 of record NZ_JAMXAZ010000054.1, on the reverse strand, counting down.
ACTAGCACCACGCGTAATCATAATATTTGCGTTAATAATCCAATCCTTGGTATGCTAGGCTTATCAAATACAGAAAGCAGGTTGGACCTATGGAAACGATGGTTAAAAACGATCTCACACAACTGATGCAACAGCGCGACGACGGCCCCTTCATTGCAATCTATGGCAATACGGCCGTTGTCATGAACGACCTGAACCGCCGCCGCTTACAATTCAAACAATTAATTAACGACGCTGAAACCCAGATGGCCCACCACTTTCCCAAGACAGACTTTGCGCCTTATCAGCAACAGTTGACCCAACTGATCGATGATAACGCCTTCTGGCTTCAACATACGGGGCCTCAAACGGGAATTATTACCAACGGCCGCGATTTACACGTCTTTGACCTGCAATACCCAACCGAAAATCAAGTTATCGTCAATAGTATGCCTGCGATTCGTCCGGTGCTCGCCGACCGTCAACATCAATTTGATTTTGATTTGTTAGCGCTTAACGAAGATAGCATGGCACTCTATGCACAACGTGACGGTCGCTTCATTGAAATCGAGCTGCCCGCGGATGCCCCTCGAACTTTGACAGAAGCACTGGGGACTGAAAAGCGCGGCGGTGACCTGAATTTCAACGCGAGTCCGGTCCACGGCGCGAACTATCACGGCCACAACGCGAAAGCCGAAGAGCGCGATATTGACCAGCGTAACTATTACCAACAAGTTTCAACCTACGTCCAAGCCTACTCACAACGGACACAACGCCTACTGATTTTGATGGGCTTGCCACATAATCAAGCTGTCTTTCGGGCAATCAACAAGAACCCGTACTTGTCGCAACACTTGATGATTGATAAATCGCCAAGCAACTTAACGTTAGGTGCCATGCAAACGGCCATTGAACCAGTTCAGACCAAGTGGCATACGCAGCTCGCCGACATCATGATGGAGCGCTACGACCAGGCCCAATCACGGCAACTCGCCATTGACGATCCCTTCGACATGATCAAACCCGCACTCAGCGGTCGCATCGACACCTTGATCGTTGCAGCTGACGCGAATGTCGCTGGTGGCCTGCCAACAACCACCGTCGAACAACCCGACCCCGTCGCTGCACCAGATAATCTAATCGATGACCTCGTCGATGTGGTGATGGCAATGAATGGTCAGATTCGCATCATCCCAGCTGACCGGATGCCCGTCGAAACTGCCGCCCTCGCCATCATGCGGTACTAAATTGACGTTCGATTAAGCTGAAATAACCCGCCCAAGTTTGTGAGAACTTGGGCGGGTTATTTGGGGTTGTTCAACTTCAAATTCTGCATCCTTTTCAATATTGAATACTTTAGGAATGGTTAGGACTGCGGAATCACCCACCAATCTTACTTTGATCTTCATAATACGCATTGTGATAGTTAATTTGTCATGAATCATGCTATTCCAAGTTCAAAAACAGCCAGCTTAGAATCGCTGGAAAACAAGGCGAGTTACTGTAAACTTTCTGTGGTAGGCGCGTCCTACACCGGCTTCCAGGCATCAACGATACAAATTAAGCCTTTGTCTGAAGGACCAGACACTTAAATATTCAGTGGTCAATTGCACCAAGATAGGTGGTCGTTCATCTGCCATTCGAGCGGTTTCCCGACTGTAGGGGCTGGCTGACAATGCTCAAGGGCGAAATTCTTCTTGTCCGGGTGAATTTCCCGGGCTAGAAGAAGACTCGTATTTGAAATTGCGCAGTGGGTTGCTGCGTGAGTTCAAATCGATGTCCGCCCTGTTCCAGCGTTGTCAGCCGGCCCCGGAAGTCGGACTAAGAACGTGTTTAGAATCTTTTCAAGAGTATTCGCAGGAAGGCTAAGCTAATCATCATCTTACTGGTGTTCAGCT
>NZ_JAMXAZ010000053.1:0-3477 GCF_024718525.1 Levilactobacillus yiduensis | reverse complement strand
AAGCATCATTTATTTAAGTTAGATACATATTATATGTACGAAGGCATTTCGTTTACACAAGATTCTTGACGCTACCTTTTTTTGCCTTTATAGTGTAACAAAGGTGTAGTGCCGTTAAAACTGCGTTAGACCTTATACCTGTAAGGTATCCTTCCCTTTTCAACTGCCTATCGCAGTGCATTTTGGCATGTAGAATTCCTTGGCCGTGCAACTTAGACTACCAAAAATCAGTGACTTGGCGTATGCTTAATTCTGTTAACCAGCTGGACTGGTAACCAATTTGAATAAGGAGCGAATTACATATGCGTAAATGGAAAATCGGCCTAGTGGCCGCCCTACTGTGCCTGCCACTGGCACTGGGCACCGTCTCAGCCTCAGCCAAGACCACGACGGCCAAAACAACCACTGCCAAAACGACTAAAGTCGCTAAGAAGACTAAAGCGGCCAAGAAGACGACCCCGAAGAAGCACTACCTCATCGTCATGGGCCATGGTGCCGGCGATCCCGGCGCCCGGGGCAACGGTACGACGGAAGCCCACTTCTTGCGGCACTACATGTTACCGCAACTCCGTAAGTATGCTAAGAAGGTCACGAATGCCAAGATCACCTTCTACAATCCCAAGCGTAACCTGGTCAGCGACACCCTCTACCATCACAAGGGGTCTTACAAATTGAGCAAGAAGACCACGGTCATCATGTTCCATTTGGACGCCCCTGCCGGCCACGGTGGTCACGTCATCATTCACAAGAAGCACCCCACGGCCCGTGACAAGCGCCTGGCTAAGGTCATCAAGAAGTACGTCGGCTTGAACCGCGCCTACAACGGCTACAGCTTCCGGACCAACTTGCGGAACTGCAACGTATTACGCCGTCGCGGCATCGACTACAGTCTGGTCGAATCCGGCTTCATCACCAACAAGACTGACGTCAAGCACCTGAAGAAGCACATGGCCAAAATTGCCAAAGCCGACATCGAAGCCATTACCAACGAACACATTAAGTAACTATAAATTTGGTTGTGCACAGCTACATCGTCCGAACTGACCGCCTGCCGTTCGTCAAATATGGGACTGGAACGCGGTGGGCGGACGGGTCGAGCCAGAGACCGGTCTCGACACCTCGCCTTTGAGCCGAAATCCGCGTCTCAAAGACGCCAGTTCCCTAACCAGCAAAAACCGCTGCTAAGGGAACTCCCACGGCTGAGCCCATATTTGACGAACTCTCGGCTACGGTGGTGCTAGTCAGCGACATCTGGTTTAGCCCCTAGCGACTAGATTTATCGTCTCGCCCCGGCTAACTTAAAGTCATTGCGGGTCTTAGCTGACGTAGGCTGCGGGTTTGACCAGTCTCAATTTTGGGTCGCGGTCCAATCACTTAATGGCTTTTAACCAAATAATCCAGGGAAGTCTGAGCCAACCGCGCTCAGGCTTTTTTTGCTGCTTGGGTGAGTCATTTTACCAACCCACGCCTTTCCCGTTCTTCTTGTTTCTCAGCCTGCTAGACTAGCCTTCCAAGCAAGTATTTTACATGCGAGGGGGCGTGGTACATGGCATACGTTTACTTGGGGACCGCCATTATTGGCGAACTGATTGGCACCAACCTCTTGAAGGCCGCAGCGGGATTCACGCGGCTCTGGCCGACGGTGGGGGCGTTGGTGGCCTACGGGCTGTGTTTTTTCTTTCTCTCGCTGGCCATGAAACACATCGACTTGAACGTGGCCTACGCCATTTGGGCCGGCGTCGGCATCGTGGTCACCACGGTGCTGGCCGTCGTGCTGTGGCATGAACCGCTGAACTTTGCCAGTCTACTGGGAATTACGCTGGTCATCTTGGGCGTGGTCATTCTCAATCTAGCTGGACCCGGTCACTGAAAACAAGTAAATTTGTAAGCTGAATCGTTAGACTTCGCCAGCGGGAACCCCTATACTGATTCTGTTAACAGTAAATTAGGTGGTAGTGGACAAGGCAAATTGGAGGGCATTTTATGAGAGAAACAGTTGTCATTTTAGGGGCGGGCTCGGGATTCGGGCTGGCCATCGCCAAAGCATTTGGACAGCAAGGCAAACACGTGGTTCTCGCCGCACGGCACGCTGAAGCCTTGCGAAACCTGGTGACCCAACTCCGGGCGGACGATATCAGTGCCGACTGGCTCGTCGCGGACGCCACCAGCTCCCATCAGACTGCGGACCTCTTCCGACAGGTCGTACAACACTTTGGCGTGCCCGAGACCTTCGTCTACAATGTGGCCGACACCACGCTGGACCGGCCCCGCGACACCCCAACCGACCGCATTGCGACGGCCCTCAACGTCAACGTTCTCGGCGCCATCCGTACGACTCGGCAATTTATCGATTTGCTCGATGCCGATGACCCAACGCCGCGCAACATTCTCATCACCGGGGGTGGCGCGGCCCTTCACCCGGTCAAGGAAACCACCACGTTATCCTTGACCAAGGCGGCCCTGCGTAGCTACGCCTACTCCTTGGCCGATGAACTAGCCGACACCGCCGTTTACGTGGGCCTGATCACGGTTCAAGGCATCGCAAATACCAGCGCTGCCATGGCACCAGACCAGGTCGCCCAGGCCTATCTTCAGGCCGTGGCCGACCGCCAGGGCACGGAAATCTTGTACCCGCACGGCCAGCAAACGCAGTCAGAATTCACGGCACTCAGAGCCGCGACGCAAGACCCCGCCCGATTACAGGCCTTCTTGCAGGATCATCCCCAGGCGGCCACCTTTTTACAGCAACATCCGGAATTTTTAAATGATTAACCACATGTCAATAACTCTCTTAGGTCTGGGACAAAAGTCTCAGGCCCTTTGTGTCTCCGAATATCTGGTGTTGAAACCTGGGCCAAAAGGCAGCTGGTTCCGCTTAAAACTGATAAGCAAACAATCCAAACCCGGGATTATTCGCTTATCAGCCTTAATGCTCGCCAGCTAACCGCCTTTTGTCTCACTCTCATTTTTTCTGCTGTCTCGCATTCCCAAAGCATTGGGGCGCCTGCTTCGTCAAGTATCTTTACAAACTGAACACCTACGCGCCCAGGCCATTTTAATCCGCCACGTTATCAACGGTTATTTTATTTGTGAAAATTATCACATATACACCCATAAATGCGTTATAACAGAGTTGAGGCATTACCCACGAAATAATTAATCATCTCGTCTTTTGTCGGATAACCTACGCGGGCGCATGACCTCATCGCAACTGCGGATCAAGTTAGTCTGTTTCACTGCTGTTGAAGGGAGTCTTATCATTATGTCTACGAGTTCAGTTGCACTCAAACACTATCAAATGTACATTAACGGTGAGTTTAAGGATTCATCTTCTGGTAATCTGATTACCGTACTTAACCCCGCAACTGGCGAACCAATTTCGACCGTCCCTAGCGCTACGCTGGTAGCGTCAAGAATCTTGTGTAAACGAAATGCCTTCGTACATATAATATGTATCTAACTTAAATAAATGATGCT
>NZ_JAMXAZ010000052.1:0-3830 GCF_024718525.1 Levilactobacillus yiduensis | reverse complement strand
ACCACTTTACGCCAAAACGAAAGTGGTGAGAAAAGATTCCGTCGAATCATTTCTCACCACTAAGGTTAGTCTGTTTTAGTATACCAATTTCTACTTCACATAAGGCGGCTCATCCCAAGTAACCCCCTCACTCCCTGATAAAACAACGATCCGTTATTTTTCCTTTGTGAAATTTGACGGTAGAGGAGTGGTCTAGATGAAAAATCCCCAAAAAATCAGTAAACTCACTTTGTGAATTTAACCGCCTAAACTCCTAGACCATTGCGCCAATCGTGCCTGACACCAGTCCAAAAAATCCCGTTCTGAAATCGTTGGTGTTCCCGTCAATAACTTTTTTGTGATGGGCTCCTCACCTAAAGCCGTCTCAATTAACCCAACCACTAAATAATCTGTCTGTTTCGTAACCCAATTTTGTGGTTTCGCCCCAAAGACTTTCGCCAAACTAAAAGCTTGATCCCGAGTCATGGTAGTTAGACGTCCGGTAAAAGCAATCTCACAATCTCTTAAATCAAGCATTTTAAATCATCAACTTTCTTGATTCTAATGTTGGTTTTGACTTGACGGGTTATGGTTTTCCATTCAGTTTAGAGGGAGTGACGTTTTGAGCGCAGAATTGTTCCCTGGAATCAGCTATTTGGAATAACTGAACCAGAGTACAATTCTACTACTAAAAGTTTCCCCTTAGTTCGTCGGTCGTTAACGCCCGTCGCTTGTCTGTACAATTGCGGTATTGCTACCACCATCCATTATAAACCTACGTTTTCGGTTTAGCCTACTAAAAAACGCCCTAGTAGGCGTTGGTAATACGTATTTATGTTTGTTCGATCACCAACTAATCAATGGCACCAAGCCGAAGCTTCGTTTTACCACCCGCGCCGTTAATGGTCGCGCTCACCATTCACCACCCAGCCGTACAGATAACCTTGTTGTGGTATAGCCAGACTTATTGAAGTCGCACTGGCAAACGTGTCCCCTTGGATTTAGACCCCAGCTTGTCCCCTAGGGCTTTAAAAATCGCACCGGCCATGATATAATAGTCATTAAACAAGTTGACTTTTATGTGGCGCTCACCGATTCCCGTCGGTGGGTGTTTTTTTATGTTCTATTTTATGTAACTAATATTACTCGTTGTTTGGTGATAAATCAACATTTCTTTTTATGTATCCTTGTATCCTTGTATCCTTGTATATTCATATCCTTGTATCTAAGTATCCTTGTATCCTTGTATCTAAGTATATTAGGATACTTGCAGTCAATCTTAATTTAACGGCTTTTGAGAAGAAATGTATCCTTGTATCCTTGTATCCAAGTATCTTTGTATGTTATCATCCTTGTATCCAAGTATCCTTGTATATTAGGATACTTAATCGGAGGTCAGTATAATGGGTGAAGTAATTACTTTTGGAAATTTTAAAGGTGGCACCGGTAAAACAACAAATGCCACGCTTGCATGCCTGGCACTAGCTCGTGCTGGTAAAAAAACGCTATTAATTGATTTCGATCCTCAAGCAAACGCTACAGATATTTACTTTAAAACCGCGGCTAATTTAGGCCACGATGATATTAAATTTAATCAAACCTTGCTTGCATCAATCCAAGAAGAGGACTTATCAAGATCGTTGGTTACTTTGGATAAAAACATTGACTTTATTCCATCAAGCGCAGATTTTTCATTGTACCCACGGATTATGGAAAAAAAGTTTAAAAATAATTATAAAGATAGAGTTACATATTTTAGCAAGCTACTTGCTTCACTAAAAGAAAAATATGATTTTGTGGTATTTGATTTGCCACCGACTATTTCCTTAATTTCTGATAGCGCCTTATACGCTTCAGATTGGGTTCTGATTATCCTTCAAACTCAAGAGCACAGTCTTCAGGGTGCCGAATCGTTTCTAAAATATATACAGGAACAGGTAATCGATGAATACGAAGCACCTAGTTTGAATTTACTCGGTATACTTCCTGTGCTATTAAAGAATGGGGCGCCTGTTGATCACAGCACATTAGAAGTAGCAGAAGAAGAATTTGGGAAAGAAAACATGTTAAAAACCCTAATTCGTAATATGGAAAGAATCAAAAGATATTCAATCAGAGGTGTATTTCTAAAAGATCAATTCGATAAAAAAATAATTAGATTATACGATTCTGTGGCACAAGAAATTATTGAAAGGGCGGACTAGCATGGTGGAACTTTTACACAATCCTAACTCAAATAAAAGCAAAATAATTCCTAGAAAATCGGCGCCCCAGCCCCAAAAAGAAATTTCCATATCTTCTCTAAACGAATCAAACAAAACGAAGTCTAAACAAATAGATGGTGTTACTTTTGATACTACGCTCAGAATTGACAATCATCTAAAAAACTTTATGAAAGCTATGGTAATTTTAGGGTATAGCTCAACTCAACAAAATGGATTAGCCCAATTACAAAAAACTTTTTTTGAATCGTTAACTGAGTCTGAACAAAATACGCTTACGACTCAAATACAGACTTTGGAAACCGGCGATGCTAACAAAGTAAAAAGTAAATAATCACGTGCTCTCAGACGACACGTTCACCTTTTAGATGTATACTTGTCCGTTTAAATTAAGCAGAATGCACACAAAAAAGTCCTCTATTATGCGGAATAGAGGGCTTTTCTGAAATCATTACATACAGGCTTTGCTTAGGAGCGTTGCTTGTGTCCATTTAGGACATACACAATCATATAACAATCAATGCTGTCACTTAACTTACTCAAAAAATCCACCCACCTCGTGATGAGATGAGTGGATTTTTGGTTGTGTGGTAGATTGTAAAATTAATCCGAACGCTGTTCGGACAAAAAAGATCAGCTTCCTTTAAAATGGTGTTTACCACAAACCCATCTTTTAGGAGCTGATCTTTTGTCTAGTATAACCTATCCCGAACGAATTAAAATCGAAACCTTTTGTGAACTAGGGCTGTCCAATATCCAAATGGGCGTTCGGCTGAACCGATCACCGTCAACAATTTCTTATGAATTATCTCGATGTCAACCTTATCAGGCTGAATTAGCACAAACAGATGCCGAATACAAGCGATCACGATGTGGTCGGAAAACTAAGCTGAGCGATGAGTTAAAGCAAAAAATTCTCAACCATTTACGTCTAAGCTGGTCACCAGGAATGATTGCTCACGAATTTAAACTAGCTACTAAATCTATTTATAATTGGCTAAATCAGGGGAGAATTGGTTTCTCCTTGAATGATCTACCTGAACATAGCGTACGCCAACGGCGTAACGTTGACCAACGATCCAAATATAATCAATCTTTGGGGCGATCAATTGAACAGCGTCCCATGATGATTAATCAACGTAATCGCATCGGCGATTTTGAACTAGATACAGTCGTTGGTCCTCGTGGGCATAGTAAGGCAGTTTTATTAACTTTAATCGATCGAAAATCACGGTTCCTTTGGGCATACCGGTTAAAAGATCGGACGACAGCGACTGTTAATGAAGCACTAACTAAGTTCCTAACCACTTTTAATGGTCCGGTGCACAGCTTTACTGTGGACCGTGGCACTGAGTTTAGTGGGCTAGTATCACTTGAATCACAATATGGTATTAAGACCTATTACTGCCATGCTTATACGCCAGCTGAACGTGGTAGTAATGAACGCTTTAATCGGAATTTACGTTATTTTTATCCTAAAGGGACTCGTTTTGAGCACATTAGTGCTCAAGATTTAACGACGACGTTACTCCAAATTAACCAGCGACCGCTTAGAAGCTGTCCAAGATCTATGATTTTTGATATACTTCTATGTAAAAAGCGAGTTTAAGCTATGAAAAATTATCCCAG
>NZ_JAMXAZ010000051.1:0-4013 GCF_024718525.1 Levilactobacillus yiduensis | reverse complement strand
ACCACTTTACGCCAAAACGAAAGTGGTGAGAAAAGATTCCGTCGAATCATTTCTCACCACTAAGGTTAGTCTGTTTTTGTAGAGGTTGTGCAGCGTCATAAAGCCACGACCAGTCGGGATGATTAAAGGCTACGTTTGTGAGACGCCTGGGGTTGGCGACTAGTGGCGTGGTGTCGCGACCAGCCGTCGGCAATGACACCAGCTAATACAATCGTCAGCAGGCCTCCCACGCTCAACCCAACTAAGCCGATAACGGCGGGCGTCAGTTGGCGGGTGATTAGGGCGGCGAGTCCAGCCAAGAATAGAATGGCGATGAACAGCGGTGCTAAAATTTCGAAAAATACTTTGAGATTTGACATAACGAGACCACTTTCTGAAAAAAGAATTTCCCACCATTATCTAGCAAGAACCGTGAAAACACAAGAAAATTTGGCATTTTTGGGGTTATTTATTTAATGGTTAATATAAAATAAAAGTTAGGAACGATTAAAAAACGCTTTACAATCCCCGTGGAGTCAGTATAATAATTGCATATCATCAAGATAGGGGAGTGGAAAAACATGACAGACAACGTTTCAACGAAGTCGTCTTTGGTCGGCAGCGCAAACGGCCCGTCATTGCAAGAAATTAATGGATCCGTCGAGATTCCAAAGGAAAAGGGGTTCCTGAAGAATCTGTTGGCCTTTTCGGGACCAGGGGCGTTAGTGGCCGTGGGCTACATGGATCCGGGGAACTGGGTAACGTCGATCGGTGGGGGTGCCCAATACGGCTACCTGCTGATGTCAGTGATCTTGATTTCGAGTTTGATTGCGATGTTGTTACAGTATATGGCAGCTAAACTGGGGATTGTGACACAGATGGACTTGGCCCAAGCCACGCGGGCACACACAACGAAGCGTATCGGCGCCATTTTATGGGTCGTGACGGAGTTGGCTATCATGGCCACGGATATCGCTGAGGTCATTGGGGGCGCAATCGCCCTGCAGCTGCTGTTTGGCGTGCCACTGATCTTAGGGGTGTCGCTGACCGTCTTTGACGTTTTACTACTATTGTTACTGACGAAGCTGGGCTTCCGGAAAATCGAAGCCATCGTGGTCTGCTTGATTGCGGTCATCTTGGTGGTCTTTGCCTATGAAGTGGTGATTGCCCAACCCAATATGGGGGCCGCCGTCGCCAACTTCATTCCCAAACCAGAAATTGTGCATCCGGGCCAATTGACCATGGCGTTGGGAATCGTTGGGGCGACCGTGATGCCGCATAACTTGTATTTGCACTCGTCGATTTCACAGACGCGAAAGTTCAACAGAGAAGACCCGGCAGAAATGGCGCGGGCCGTGAAATTTACTACGTGGGATTCTAACATTCAGCTGTTTGGGGCGTTCGTCATCAACTGTCTGTTACTGTTACTGGGGGCAGCGATGTTCTTTGGCAAAGGGACCGATCAACTGGGGACCTTTGGAAACCTGTATGCAGCGTTGCAAGATAACCATTTAGCCGGCGCAGTGGCCTCACCAGTACTGTCGACGTTGTTCGCGGTGGCATTGTTAGCCTCCGGGCAAAACTCCACGATTACCGGGACCTTAACGGGGCAAGTCATTATGGAAGGTTTCATTAACATGAAGATTCCGTTGTGGGTCCGGCGCCTGGTCACACGGCTGATTTCGGTACTGCCCGTGATTGCGGCAACCATCTTCTTTGGCGGAAGCGAACGCGCCTTAGATAGTTTGCTAGTCAACTCGCAGGTCTTCTTGTCGATTGCCCTGCCATTTTCCATGATTCCATTGACGATTTTCACCTCATCGAAGAAGATCATGGGGGAAAAGTGGGTCAATAAGCGCTGGATCACCGTGTCGGCTTGGGCCTGCACGATTATTCTGACGCTGTTGAACATCCAGATCGTATGGACGACACTGACGGATCTCTTTTAAACTGCCCGAGACGCGCGAAATTGTTGGCAGGCTGACTGAAGTCTATTGACTTTTAGTGCCCGGGTCGGTATCATCAAGGACATAAGCTAAGAAACAGTCCAGTAGTGATGGCGGCTCCGGTTAAGAGATTTGACGGTGCTGAGAGTCAAAACGCCCGTCTTCACGAATTACGCTGTGGAGCGGCCGAAGTTTCGGCGGGTCATTCCGTTAATGATGACGAGCGGTTGTCGATCGACAACAACTTGGGTGGTAACGCGGATTTTAATTCGTCCCTGATGGCAAGACGCCATTGGGGACTTTTTTGTTGTGAACGTAATTTTAGGAGGAAAAGATATGTCGATTATTGATGAACTGAAGTGGCGTGGCGCCATTAACCAACAGACTGATGAATCTGGCTTGGGTGACTTGGTCAACGAAAAAGCAGTTGGCTTGTATGCTGGGATCGACCCCACGGGGGATTCCATGCACATCGGTCATTTGATTCCATTCATGATTTTGAAACGATTCCAATTGGCGGGACACCGGCCATACATCGTTATCGGGGGCGCAACGGGTTCGATTGGCGATCCTTCTGGTAAGAAGGCCGAACGGGTCTTGCAAACGATGGACCAAGTGCACCACAACGAAGTTTGCCTGACCAAGCAAATGGAACACCTCTTCGGCCAAGACGGCTCCTTTAAAATTGTGAACAACTACCAATGGTTATCCAAGATCTCCTTGTTAGACTTCTTACGCGACTACGGGAAGCTGTTCAACGTCAACAACATGTTGAACAAGGAAGTTGTTGCGTCACGGCTGGAAGTCGGGATTTCTTACACGGAATTCACTTACCAAATTCTCCAATCAATTGATTTCCTTCATTTATACCAAGCAGAAGATGTCCAATTGCAAATTGGTGGTGCGGATCAGTGGGGGAACATCACGGCCGGCATCGACCTGATCCACAAGCAAGAGGGCGCGGACGCCAAGGCATACGGCCTGACGATTCCATTGTTATTGAAGGCCGACGGTACCAAGTTTGGGAAGTCAGAAGGCGGCAACATCTGGTTAGACCCAGAAAAGACGTCACCATACGAGTTCTACCAATTCTGGATCAACACGGATGACCGTGACGTCATTAAGTTCTTGAAGTACTTCACCTTCCTGGACCAAGACGAAATCAAGGAACTCGAAGACGCCGTTGCAACCCATCCAGAAAAGCGTCTGGCACAAACGCGTTTGGCTGAAGAAGTCACGGAATTCGTTCACGGTAAGGAAGCGGTCACTGAGGCCCAACACATCACGAAGGCGCTGTTCTCCGGGGATGTCGCCGACTTGACGGCAAGTGAAATCGAACAAGGCTTCAAAAAGATGCCATCCGTAACGGTGAATGCAGATAAGAAGAACATCGTTGAATGGCTGGTTGACGACACGAAGATCGAATCCTCACGGCGGCAAGCGCGTGAAGACCTGACCAACGGCGCCATCCGAATCAATGGTGAAAAGGTCACGGCCACGGATATTGAAATCGACCCAACCAGTGCCTTTGATGGCAAATTTGTCATCGTCCGGCGTGGGAAGAAACGGTACTTCTTGGTCCGCGTGGCTAAATAACTGAAATGATTTTGAGGCACGAACTGCTTATCGATGGTTCGTGCTTTTTTGTTGCCAAAATAAAGGCGAACGGTTATGATGAAAAGACTAAGAAACACACGGCCGTCAGGTAACTATTCTGTTGCTTTCACGGGTAAAATATGCCTTTGAAAAAAGCTGTCTTTATTTTCAGATTTTAGTTGACGGTGGGGGCTGTGGTTGGTATAGTTATATATGTTGTCACGGCGATTCACCAACTAGACCAATTCAATGAGTTGAAATTAGTTGTTGACAAAGATGATAACGAAATGTTATATTAATTAAGCTGTCGCTTATTGATAACACATCAACGAGAAACGTTGTTAAATCAAACTTCTTGTTGACATCATATTAGTTAGATGGTATGATAATTAAGCTGTCTGTGAGAGCAGATGACTGGTAGACCTTTGAAAACTGAACATTGTTTCGACAAACCAAATATGTGTAGGGCGGTTTGATACTTGGTATCAAACC
>NZ_JAMXAZ010000050.1:0-4562 GCF_024718525.1 Levilactobacillus yiduensis | reverse complement strand
GCGGGCTTTTTGCATGCATTAGGACTTAAGCTTGTTATTCAATTCTTGAAATATTACATTACTAGCACTACGCGTTACCTAAAAATAGCGTAACCGGATGTTTAGATTTACGTACGTGGGTCGTGTACGCTATGATCATGGTATATTTCAAGGGGGTTATGCAAATGCAAGATAGCTTTACGCCAACTAACGCACGTAAGCATTTCTTTGACATTGTAAAGCAAGTCTCGTCGGAACATAAGCCAGTAACAGTCCAGAGTAAAGACGAAAACCAAGACGTGGTCATTGTTAACAAGCATGACTGGGATGCCATGCAAGAAGCGCTCTATCTTTCAGCTACTGGGACTTTGGCTGAAGTTCAGAAGCGAGAGGCTGATAATTCTGGTTGGACTGACATTGATAGTATTGACTGGGAAAAATTATAATGGTGTTTTGAATTGTAATTAAGAGCTCAGCAAGATTGGATTCAAAAAAATTGAAAAGAATCAAGGTAAATAAGCAAGAAAAGGTTGTTTACATTTTGGCTGCCTGGTCATATTATCAAAGTTAAAAATAGCCGGTACGTCATCCCTGATGTGGGACGTGTACCGGCTATTTTGAATTTTAGATATAAGCCAACAACGACAGCGCATTATTCAAGAAATGCAGCGTCACGTTGTAGCGCAGGTCGCGGAATTTCAGGTAGGTGAAGCCCAGCACCCAGCCCAGCGCCGCGTACATGAACAGCGTGGGCGTGAAGCTCATCACGTGCATCATGCCAAAGATCATCCCCGACATGAAGACGCCCAAGAAGTTCATCACCCGTGAGTCTTGCCGGAAAAAGTAATTCAAGAAGATGCCGCGGAAGATCATTTCCTCCACGAAGGGCGCCAGTAAGATGGCGTAGGACAGGTTCCAAAACGGTAGCTGTAAAATCTGCGCGTTGAGTTCGGTCTGGTTGGCGGGGCTGGTCAGAATGTGGGCGTTGATCAGCGCATTCCAGCCCAGTTGAATCGCCAGCATCAGAATAAACAGGCCCGCCAGTTGCCAGCTACGTTTGGTCGTGAAGCGGCTCTTGCCGATGTGGCGCGGATTGCTTTTCTTGATCTGCTGCCAGTAGCGCCAGGTCAAGAAGGCCAGCAGTAAGGCCGAGTAGATCAGGACGACCCCAATCAGGCGCGTGGCCACTTGGGGATGGCGGGCTTGACTGGTGGCCATGGACAACAGGAGGGTGTCGATTAGGTAGATGGCTAAAAAGCCGATCCACTTGAGACACCGCAACAGCCAGTTGCCACCGGCCGCCAGCAGTTGGGTCAATTTAGTCATGAACGGGTCCGCCTCCTACTGGTCGTATTTACCGATTTCAATCAGGTTTTCGTCAGGGTCACGGACGTAGACTGACGTCATCGGGCCCAAGGCGCCTTGCTTGGTCACGGGGCCATCCACGATTTCGACCGCGTAGTTGGTCAAGTGAGACAAGATGTTAGCCAGTGGGTCGGTCGCGATAATGGCGAAGTCCGCACCGCCGACCGTGGGGTGCTTGGCCACGGGCAAATGGGGGTGGTCACTTTGTTGGAAATTAATTTTTTGCTTACCCAACTTCACGCCGCGCCGACCGTCATCGAATTCGATGATGGGCAGGTCAAAGACCTCGTGGTACCAGCGCACGGAATGTTCCACATCACTAACAGTTAAGGTGAGGTGGTCGATGTTACGAATATTCATTAAGTGTCAGTCCTTTAGTCATAAATTTTACCCATTATAGCATAGTTTGGGGCCAGTTCCCTAGGCCAGGAAGTTGACGAACCCCCGGTTTTCGTGGTAAGTTACTACCTAATATAGGTTTAACTAAAGGCCTTGACGATGTCGGGGCTTTTTTCGGTTGAGAGAAGAAGGGAAGGGACAAACAGTGCCACTACTAGAAGTTGACGACCTCAGCATGAGCTTCGCAGATAAGAAGCTCTACGAAGGCGCCAGTTTTACCCTAGAAAAAGGCGAACACATGGGTGTCGTCGGGCAAAACGGGGTTGGGAAGTCAACCTTAATTAAAATTATTACCGGCCAGGAGCTCCCGTTAACGGGGAACGTGAAATGGCAAAAGAAAACCCACATTGGGTACTTGGACCAGTACGCCGATATTCCAGACGGCATGACGCTGATTGATTTTCTGCATACGGCTTACGCTGACTTGTACGAAATGAATGACCGGATGACGGCGATGTATACCGAATACGCGGAAACGATGGCTGACAAGCTACTCGAACGAGCCGGCCGAATCCAAGAAGAGTTGGACGCGCGAAACTTTTACGACGTGGAAACGGAAATTGAACGGGTCATCTCCGGGTTAGGCTTAGACGACATTGGCCGCGACCATGAAGTTGCCAAGATGTCCGGGGGGCAACGGTCGAAGATTATCTTGGCCAAGTTGTTGCTGGAAAATCCCGACGTCATTTTACTGGACGAACCGACCAACTACCTGGACGTCGCCCACATTGCGTGGTTGGAAGACTACCTGAACAATTTCGACGGGGCCGCGTTGATCATTTCCCATGATTACGACTTCTTACAAAATGTCACGAACTGTATCATCAACGTGGCGTTTGGCCAAATCACCAAGTACCGGGGTAGCTTCAAGCAAGCCATGCGGCAACGGGGTGAACGGGAAAAGGCCCAACAACGTGAATTTGACAAGCAACAGGTCGTCATCGAAAAGGCTGAACGCTTCATCCGGAAGAACAAGGCTGGGTCTAAGTCGACCATGGCCAAGTCGCGGGAAAAGATGCTCAACCGGATGGACCGGGTCGATCCGCCATCGACGAACGTGCAAGCCCATTTTGATTTTCCTTATCAGGAGACCGGCTCGCAAAACGCTTTGGTGGTCGACGAACTGTCCGTTGGGTATGACCGCCCATTACTGAAGCCGGTGACGTTCTCCGTGACGACCGACCAAAAAGTCGGCCTGACCGGGTTCAACGGGGTCGGGAAATCGACGCTGATCAAGTCTATTTTAGGCATCATCAAGGCCAAGGGTGGCGAAGCGCATTTCTCCCCGTCCGCTCGGATCAGTTACTTCAGCCAGGATCTGGTTTGGGATAACAATCAACAAACGCCGCTGCAGATCATCCAAGCCAAGTACGAGAAGTTGCCCCAAAAGGCGATTCGGACTAAGCTGTCTAAGTGTGGCCTGGACTCTGCCAATGCCATGAAGCCAATTGGCGAGCTCTCCGGTGGGGAACAGACCAAGGTCAAGTTGGCGTTGATGGAATTTGAACCAGCCAACTTCTTGATCATGGACGAACCGACCAACCATTTGGACGACGAAACCAAGCAGGCCTTGAAGCAAGCTATCTTGAATTTCCCGGGCAATGCGATTATCGTCAGCCATGAGGCCAGCTTCTATACCGGCTTAGTTGATAAAATCTTGAATGTTGAGAAGCTGAGTCTAAGGAATTCTGCAAACTAGATTGCAGTGAGATTACGTTTTGGTAAAAGGCGTTTCCTTTTTCAGAAAAATCCGTTACAGTAGTCGTAGTTAGGAAAATTTGAAAAGGATGGCAGAGTATGAGACGTTTAAGACAGTTACTCGTGGTCTTCGCATTGGTCATCGTTGGGGCAGTTGGCATCAACCGCTTGATTCAGGGCCATACGACACCGCAGACGAGTCAACCCACTAGTCAGACGACGAAGAAAGCCAATACGGCCAAGGCCGATACTATTAATTGGCGTAAACCGTCGGAAAACAAGCCTTATCCGAACCTCAAGCAGCACCCGAATGCCTGGTTAGATGTTAATACCAACCGGCAACGGGTCTACATCCGTGATGGCAACAACAAGGTGCTCTACACCATGTATTGTTCCACGGGGACGGGCAAGGAAAACAAAACGCCGCACGGAACGTATGCAATCCAGGGGGAACGGGGAAAATTCTTCTACAATCAAAGTTCTGGTGAAGGGGCCAAATATTGGGTCTCTTGGAAGGATCACGGTATCTACCTGTTCCACAGTGTGCCGACCGACAAGAACGGGAACTACATCAAGAGTGAAGCTGAGGAATTAGGTAAGACCGCCGCTTCCCACGGGTGTGTTCGTTTGTCAGTGGCCGACGCCAAATGGGTTTACAACAACGTACCTTACGGGATGAAAGTTGTGATTCACTAGTTTGTGTTAATCATCGCAAGAGTTGGGACGCACTGTCTCAGCTCTTTTTGTTTACGGTGAAAGCAAAATCAGACGGCATTCTCACTGCTGAAATGGGCGAGGCAGAATGCCTCCACCAGCCAGCAGTTCCGCTTGCTATGGGGAACGGCTCCAGCCTGAGAAGCGGTCTTCCGCCTCGCTTCAAAGCCTCGCAAAATTGGCGAGTCTCTGAAGTCGTCCCACCCAGTAACCTGGCAAACACAGCTGAGGGTGGTTAGCTGGCCGCCTTCCGTCCGCCAAATATGAGCTGGAACGCTGTGGGCGGCGGGACGAGCCGAAGAGCGGTCTCGTCTCCTCGACTTTGAGCCGAAGACCGCGTCTCAAAGTCGCCAGTTCCCTAACCGGCGTGAATCGTGCCGCTAAGGGAACTCCCACGGCTGAGCTCA
>NZ_JAMXAZ010000004.1:0-182439 GCF_024718525.1 Levilactobacillus yiduensis | reverse complement strand
CTTGGTTTCGTCGCCATAGAAGTTACCGCAAATGCGGGCTTTTTGCATGCATTAGGACTTAAGCTTGTTATTCAATTTTTAAAATATTACATTACTAGCACTACGCGTTAAAGTATTTAAACGCAGAAATGGATCAGATTAGAATCGAGGTTGAAGTTCCCAATGAGGTATCAAATTATGCGATTAATGATTATGTTTGATTTACCAATGGTGAGTAGCGAGGATCGACGGAACTATAGACATTTTCGAAAGGCGTTGATTTCTGAAGGATTCTTTATGATGCAGTTTTCTGTCTACGTACGTGTTTGTGCTAATTCTAAGAATGCCAAAGCTGTTGAACAACGGATTGCGGCTATCACACCGAAAGAAGGGCTAGTGCAATCAGTCATGCTGACGGAGAAACAATACCAAGCCATGCATTTTATTTCGGGGGAACCCAACCGTGATATTATCAATTCAGCGGAAAGGACGATTATGATATGAACGTGACCTATTATAGTTTCCCACCGTTCTCTGTGCAGCCAGGAAAGATTACGGTGATTGATACCGGGTCACAGCGAATTTATCGTAACTTGACTGCCGGTGTTCAAGGAAAGGCGGACACAGTCAAGGTGAGCGATGACGATTTTGCATCGGTACCAGCCAAGATGGGTCCACAGTGGTTCGGGGACCCGATGTTGACGTTGAATTTGAACGATCTATTTCAGCGTAAGTTGCAGGCTCAACTCGTCAAACTGTTAGCTGATAACCAGACGGTAAAATTAGCCGATGGATTACGTGAGCTTCTATCACAAATGTTAGCGGATAGCTACTTAATGGACGTGCCAATGGAGTTACCAACAATTCCTGAGATTGCCAAGTTAGTGAAATTCAGTGGAATTCAGCTGGCACCTGACATCCAGGAAAATCCGTATGGTATAATCGAGACGTTAGTTAAGGTGCTTTTAGAGTTGCATGATCAACACATGATTGTTTTGACCAATGTTAGCCATTATCTTCAGGTCAGCCAGCTGAAAATGTTGGTGAGGTTTATGGCTAACGTTGATTTGCCGCTTCTTCTAATTGAATTTTCACCTATTCGTCGTAAAGACTACTTCGGGGGATGCGATTACCACTACATCGATAGCGATTTTGTCCTCTGGTAAGAATTTATGATGAGATATTAGTGTGAAAATAACGGCTTTAGAAGTTCTGTAAATCAGTAAGGTCAAGAACAGCTGGATGGCCAGCACTACGACGCCTATCGCTTTAGAAGTTCTGTAAATCAGTAAGGTCAAGAACTGAGACGACTAAACGTTTTCTGAAGTGGTTGCTTTAGAAGTTCTGTAAATCAGTAAGGTCAAGAACTTGTCCCAATCAATAGCAAGATTAATTTTAGCTTTAGAAGTTCTGTAAATCAGTAAGGTCAAGAACGGTGTTGTGGGACACCGAAGTCTTTAGAGTGCTTTAGAAGTTCTGTAAATCAGTAAGGTCAAGAACACAAACAGTGCTTGCAGTAGGCTTACAACGGCTTTAGAAGTTCTGTAAATCAGTAAGGTCAAGAACTCAACTCGTCAGATTTGTGCCATGATATACGCTTTAGAAGTTCTGTAAATCAGTAAGGTCAAGAACGCCAAGGGCTACTTGCGGTTAAACGGATGCGCTTTAGAAGTTCTGTAAATCAGTAAGGTCAAGAACTTAATCTCCTCTTTTTTGGGTTTAAGTATGGCTTTAGAAGTTCTGTAAATCAGTAAGGTCAAGAACTGTGGGATCACCATGGGAGTCCCACCAACCGCTTTAGAAGTTCTGTAAATCAGTAAGGTCAAGAACCAAAGAGCACTCGCAAGGACTTGGGAAAGCGCTTTAGAAGTTCTGTAAATCAGTAAGGTCAAGAACCCACGGGAACCGTTACTGGTGTGTGCGTCGGCTTTAGAAGTTCTGTAAATCAGTAAGGTCAAGAACCATCCCCATCATGATGGCCTTTCAGAAATGCTTTAGAAGTTCTGTAAATCAGTAAGGTCAAGAACACGCTGTTCGGAGAATCTGCGGGGATGTAAGCTTTAGAAGTTCTGTAAATCAGTAAGGTCAAGAACTAAGTCAAACTACACCGGGCGCCTGGCATCGCTTTAGAAGTTCTGTAAATCAGTAAGGTCAAGAACCAATGACCTGATTGACATCGACAATTACCTGCTTTAGAAGTTCTGTAAATCAGTAAGGTCAAGAACGGACAATTTAAGATATGTTAAGAATCATGAGCTTTAGAAGTTCTGTAAATCAGTAAGGTCAAGAACAAAAATATAAGACAAGAAATAAAGAGACTTGCTTTAGAAGTTCTGTAAATCAGTAAGGTCAAGAACGGGCCGTGGGTGGGACAAACTCACGGTTGCGCTTTAGAAGTTCTGTAAATCAGTAAGGTCAAGAACACTGGGTTTATGACTGTTACACTTTATGGCGCTTTAGAAGTTCTGTAAATCAGTAAGGTCAAGAACACCCGAGCCAAAACCAGTGCCTGGTTGGGGGCTTTAGAAGTTCTGTAAATCAGTAAGGTCAAGAACGCGGCGGTGTCGGCCATGCTTTTAAGTGGGGCTTTAGAAGTTCTGTAAATCAGTAAGGTCAAGAACCCGGCGGGCGTTGAGTACGATTTGGCGGGGGCTTTAGAAGTTCTGTAAATCAGTAAGGTCAAGAACGGGAGTTATTCTAGTACCATCGAAAGAATTGCTTTAGAAGTTCTGTAAATCAGTAAGGTCAAGAACGCCAAGTAATGCAAGACGCCCACATCGTTGGCTTTAGAAGTTCTGTAAATCAGTAAGGTCAAGAACAAGAAGAATTCAATCGCATGGGTGTTTCTGGCTTTAGAAGTTCTGTAAATCAGTAAGGTCAAGAACTTACGGGCGTAAGTCGCCTTTTGGTTCCCTGCTTTAGAAGTTCTGTAAATCAGTAAGGTCAAGAACCGATGCTTCAGTCTTTTAATCCACAGATGAGCTTTAGAAGTTCTGTAAATCAGTAAGGTCAAGAACCGCCGTATGGGCTTGCCCCTGTGCTGGCTAGCTTTAGAAGTTCTGTAAATCAGTAAGGTCAAGAACTAAAGTTAAACGATTCGTTTAGTTGGAAGGGCTTTAGAAGTTCTGTAAATCAGTAAGGTCAAGAACTCGGTTTTAAGCCGACGGAGGAAGACGTAGGCTTTAGAAGTTCTGTAAATCAGTAAGGTCAAGAACCGCAATGCCCGCAAGCACATGTATGGAGGTGCTTTAGAAGTTCTGTAAATCAGTAAGGTCAAGAACCATCCCCATCATGACGGCCTTTCAGCAATCGCTTTAGAAGTTCTGTAAATCAGTAAGGTCAAGAACCGCAGTAGTCAAACAGATTGACGAGCAGAAGCTTTAGAAGTTCTGTAAATCAATAAGGTCAAGAACTACTTGTGCACCCGCGGCATATGCTTTTCCGCTTTAGAAATTCTGTAAATCAGTAAGGTCAAGAGCTACTGCCCTGCAATTCCATAAGGGGCTGTGTTTTAAAAATTTTGCAAATCAATGAAGGTCATCGTCAAAAAAGGGAACGCCAGCCAAAGCCAGCGTTCCCTTTACCTATACCTAAAAATCAATTACCCAGCCGCATAAGGCACGGGTTTGCTATAGTAATACCCCTGCGTCATCCCGGCGTTGTACTGCTTGGCCAGGGCGACGTCGTTGGTATCTTCAATGCCCTCCAGCGTGAAGCCCAGCTGATACATGTCGGCAATTTTACGCCAGGCCTTTAAGCTTGGCAGCAATTCCTTTTGCCGGTGCTGCAGCCGGAAATTTTGCATGGCGAACTTGATGCTGTCCATGAAGGGCAGGACGTCTTGAATCTTGGGACCCCAGGGATTATCCGTCCCGACATCATCAAGACTCAACTTAATGTCAAATGACCGATACAACGCAACGAAGCGGTGGAGTTCTTCCAAGCTTGGCGCCTCAGTCAATTCGACAATCAGATTTAACTTTTTAATGGATTTTTTTAAGTGAATTAAGTGGCCAATCGTATGGATGTCTGAGAACTGCTGGCGATTTAAGTTCAGCGAGATCTCAGGATTGTCGGTGCGGTCCTTCAAGATGTTGGTGATTTCTTGATAGGACAACGACACCTGCTGGTCCATTGGAAGCGCGGTGAAATCAGTCGGGGTTACCCAGTAATCATGATGATATGAGCGCAGTAACAGCTCATAGCCAGCTAACTTCTGCGTTGCCACGTTCACTTGTGGCTGGACGAAAAATCGATACATTTAACAGAAAATCCCCTTTCCGGGTTAAACTCAGTTACTTACGGTACTGACCATTATACATCATCCTGGAATTATTTTATAGCCATAATGGTGTAGGACTTTAGTAATTATACCACCCATTCCCGTCTGGTCGTCCGCTAAATGAGTCTGCTTGGCCAAACTTAATGTGACACTTTGGCAGAACCAGCCGGCAAATTCAGCTCATAGGCGCGGCGGGCGTTGTCACCAGGCTCATCCACGTGAATGGTGCCGCGGTATTGGTAGCCCAGGCTGGTCGCGATGGCCTGCATCCGCTTGTTCATGTCGTGCGTGTCGATCCGAAAATTCCGAATGCCCGCTTGGTAGGCCTGGCTGATCAGGTTTGAGAAGAAGAAATGACTCAGATGATGCCCAGCAAAGTCAGCGCTCAAGGCGATCCGGTGAATCGTGGCGTAGGGGTCCGTAGTATTTTGCCAGCCGGCACCCGCGATTTCGTGGTAGTTCGGGTCGTCAGCAATCACCTGTGCGGCGGTTCCTGCCACCTGACCGTCAATCAGCAACAGCCAGCTACATTGGGCCATAATATCGCGGCGAATGGCCGCCTCGTCCGGATAGCCATCCTGCCACTGTGGACTCCCATCCGCGTGCAATAACGCCTTAGCGTTTGCAATGATCGGCATGATTGCCGGCACGTCAGCCATCGTTGCCCGTTTGATATAAATTAAACTCATGAATTGTCCGCCACCGTTTCGCTTAGAATAACCTCTAGGATACCACTAAACGTTAGTGGAGGGATAGTGATTGCGACGGTCACGGGTTGGGGAAGATGAACAATTATTTTGTAAAGCCATTTCGCGTACCGGTAAGGCGAACCACCACACCGTACAAAAAATCGGCCAGGCCGCAGCCTAACCGATTTGTCTGAATAGTTAAAGGGCGCTGTTGTACAGCGATTCGACGTAACTCGCAATCGAGCCGCCCACCAAGTTGGCCGCAATAAAGCCAAAGATGAAGAACGCCACGACCAAGGCCAATTCCGCCAGCAGGACCGTGTAGAACTTGTCCATCCGGGGCAGGGCCACGTCGTCGATGATAATGAAGATGAACGCCGCGCTGAGCAGGATGTTGGCGGGAACCAGGAATAACAGGAAGATGCTTAGGCTGGAGAAGTTTCCCGCACCCGTGATCATCCCGAGTAGGAACGTAATCAGATTGAAGATCAACAAGAGGTTGGTGACCCCAGCAAAGTGATTGAGGAATTCCCAGAAATTCTGCGTCTCACCGGTAATGATTCGCCGAAAGGCATAGCTAATGCCGACGTAGATGGCGTAGCCGATGATGATCAAGAAAAATAGGGTCAGCCCGGTCTTGAAAATGAGGCCGTTGACGTTGAGCACGCGGCTTAGTTCGGCGGCAGCATATTGATCCATCGAACGGATGGCCAGAGTCGTCAGCTTTTGGCTAAGGATGACCAACGTTAAGGAGAGCAGCAGGGCTTCGACCACCAAGGAGATCAGGCCGAAGAAACGGTTCGTGCCAGGGAGGGCCTGGCTAGGGTGCCGCAGTGTGGCGAAGTACCAGTTGAAGTAGTTCCCGGTAGCGCCAGTCGGTTTACCGGTGGGCGTTGTGGCTTGTGGGGCCGGTTGTGGCTGGGCCGTTGGCGTCGGTTCCGGTTGGACGGGGTCCGCAGTTGCGGCGCTCACGGCGTAGCCACATTTGGGGCAGAACTTGGCGTCTGGTTTTAGTTCATTGCCGCAGTGGGGGCAAAATTTAGATTGGTTGGTCATGGTATCGTCTCCTTAGTCTTCGTCTTCATGCCGGTCGTCGGTCTTGACGGCGTGCCCGTATTTCACGATTTCATAGCTCTGTGACGAGTCATCGTTGCCGGCTGGTTGAACGGTGGCGGTGTATTGGAAGTCTTGGACGTGATCGTAATCGTAGTTGGTCAGACCGAAGTCGTATTCCACGGTAAACGTGACGATGCTGGTGCCGTTGGGGCCGGGATTGACGGCGGACACGTGGGTATCCATGCCGATTGCGTCCAGGTCATCGTTGTCGTAATACCCTCTGGCCATCTTCTTGAGGTCGGTGTAGTACGCGTTGTTGGCGCCGTTGACAAAGAAATCAGACATCGGATCACCGTTATCGTCGGTCGCATCGTCGGTTCCGCCAAATCTGGCTAACCCGTCAGCCGCCTCAAACAGGTTACTGATCAAATCATCGGCGTCGCTCTGGTCCATCAGATCCTTGTAGTCCAAGTCGACGTAGCTGTCATCATCGCTCTTCTTCAGCTTGGTTGTCGGCGTCGTGGCCTTACCAATGTCAGAGGTGTAGGCTGCGTAGACCGCCATATCCGAAGACCACGGTTCGTTCTTCAACTGGTAAGACCCGCTACTATCGGCGGTTCCGAGCTTCTTACCATTGAGGTAAACGGTGGATCCGGGGACCGTGTCTAACTCCACGGTAATAGTCGTCAGTTGTAGGTCGTAAGTCTTGTTAGTCGTGATGTGATAATCGCTGCTATTGGTCAGATTGTGGCCGCCGATTCGGCCCTTGGATTGCAGGTGATACTCACCCGGCACCAGGGCGCTGAGCTTCTTGGTGTAGTTGTCGGTCGTGGCCGTCGCGATTTTGTGATTGTCCAGCGTGATGACGTTGCCCGTGTGATTGGTGGTCACAGTCGGGTAGACGGGGCTGACGCTGATTTGGTACTTGGGGAAGAATAAGAAATGCCGCCCGGTTTGTTCGTAGACGAAGTTGCCATCGCTGGAACGACCGCTGCTGGCGAGGTCGGCCTTTAATTTACTGAGGTCGCGCGCGTGATCGCTGTAGTAGCGGTTGATGGGTAGCAGCTTTTGCTTGTTGAGCGTCAAGTCGGTGCTGGCGCTGGTAAAGTCGGCCGTTAAATGTTGGCCGCTCTTGATGTCGTCGATGGTCCGGTTGAGCGTGGCCGTACGGGAATAATGGCTACTGCCCCAGGCAAAGCAGGCAATCAAAACCACGGCCAGACCGCCTAGGCCCCACCACAACCGTTTCTTTTTCTTGGACCACGGTTGGCGGACCCGTCGCGTTGGTTGTGCGGTCGGGGTAGCTGTCGTTTGCGTCGGGGTTGGCTGGGGCTGACCGGCCGCCTGTTTAGCCGCCTGCAGGTCGTACCCACAGTTGGGGCAGAAGGTGTCGGTCGCGGCGACGGGTTGACCACAGTTGGGGCAGAAATTAGCCTGGGCCCCGGGTTGCTCGTTGGCCGGTGCGTGAAAAGTCAGTGGCTTCATGGCCGCGCCTCCATTCTCGAGGAGGCATCCACAACCAGCGCTTCGCCGTACAGGCACAACTGGCTCGGTTGCATGGGTTCAGGTTGGATGGACACCCG
Organism: Levilactobacillus yiduensis; assembly: GCF_024718525.1. NCBI lineage: Bacteria > Bacillati > Bacillota > Bacilli > Lactobacillales > Lactobacillaceae > Levilactobacillus > Levilactobacillus yiduensis. Next base: position 174,850 of record NZ_JAMXAZ010000004.1, on the reverse strand, counting down.
CGTCACACCGGCATAGCCCTTGGCCAGCAGGAGCGCGTAAACGTGTTTGAACAAGTCCTCCCAGGCCGCCTTGGCGCCAGCACGCGGGGCAACGTCGCTTTCCGCAAAAATCAGACCGGCTGATCGGTAGCCAGCGGGGATCGTTTGGTCCGCCGTGATTTTAAAATTCTTGGTTTGGGCGACCTCATCGGGGGTCAGCTCTAGGTCAAATAAGGGGAAGGTCTGGTCCGCAGCGTGGGGAATCAGCGCGTACTCGTCAGCGGCAGACAGCGTCGTGCCACATTTCAAGCAGAAATTAGCGTCGGCCGCGTTCTGGTTACCACAGTTGGAACAGATCCGGTAGTAAGTTTGCTTCATGGGGAAACGTCCTTTCTTTAGTCGTCGGTATCGACAGTTTCAAATTTACCCGAATCCGAATTGTATTCGGACAAGATATCGTGGATGTCATCGTAGCGGTAGGTGCCGTAGTGGTCGCCGGTGTCCGCGTCGTACAGCTTGACTTCGGTCACGTCCGGGTGGGCCTCCGATTCCGTGTAGGTGTAATCATCTTCGCTATCAATATAATCATTATCATTCAGCTCATCGACCGCTATTTGGGCATTGGTCGACAGGTCGTCGTAACTATCGTAGTCGTTATCGCTATCGTCATCGTAATCGTCATCATCGTGGGTCGTGTTGTCCGTGACCTGGCCGTTGGTGGCGTCTCTGACGGTAGCCTCATCGTCGTTGGCGTTGGTCGTGTCATGGCCCTTACGGCTGGCCTGGGCGATCAGGTCCACGTGCTTGGCGACGTCGTTACTGGCAATCAGATTCGCCGACACCTTAGCGTGAGAGCGACTCCCACTGAGCTTAAAAGTGTAATGACCCGGGAACAGCGGCCCCGCCTTAAAGGTGTAGTGGTCGTTCTTCGAGGTCGTCAGGGCGTGACTGTTGGCCATGAGCGTCGCGTTGGCCACGTTGGTCGTCAAGACGGGATGCATGGTCGTGACCCGTAGTTTATAGATGGGGAAGACTAGCAGGCTGTGACCGGTCGTGACTAACGAGAAGGTGTGATCGCGCGTTTCACCCTTGGTCTGCAGGTCCGTCTTCATGGTCTTGACATAATTGGGATGCGACCGCGCGTAGGTCAACAGTGGCTGGACGGTATTGCCGGTAATCTTGAGATTGGGGTTATCGCTGACCAGGCGCTGGGCCAGATCATCACTCTGGTTATCGGTGATGTAGTCCGTGATCGTGGCAATCTGCTTTTCTTTACCGGCCTGCTTGTTGTAAAAGGAAAATCCCAGGACAATAACGGCAATCGCAGCAACGGCTAGCACGCACCAAACGCCGCGGCTGAGCCATTTCGACCGCTTACCCGGCTTAGACGACGTGTGGTGTCGTTGCCGCCGTTGTGGTTTAGCGGGGGCCTGGCTGAGGTCAAACCCACAGTGCTCACAAAACATGCTGTCTGCCGCAACTTTTTGATGACAGTTCGGACAAGTCTTCATTTGAAAGTTCACTCCTTAACGGGTGGGCGCGGGGTGACTATGTATGACATGAATAGGACTTGGTAAGAATACTTGGCGCCCACACCTAGATAGTTTCTTAAGTTTTTGCTACGTTTATTATTATACGCCAATCCGGGCTGAGTGGGTGGTTGGTTTTCACAAATGAGTTGACTCAAGGTTGCAAGTTTAAAAGTAGCTAAATTTATGGTGACACCAAGGTTTACAGGGATAAATTTAGTCTTTGAACGTACCTTGCTCTGTGCTGGCCGCCTTACCGTTCGCCAAATTTGGACTGTGACGCTGTGGGAAGGACCGGTCGAAGCCAAAGGGCGGTCTTCAACCTCGCTTCGAGCCGAAAGTCACGTCTCGAAGACGCCAGTTTCCAAGCAAATCACTTGAAAACTCCCACGGCTGAGTCCAAATTTAGCTCACTCACGGCTACGCGGGAGATCACCCACTAATGTAGCTGGACATTGCCATTTCAGCGATTTTCCTGTTAATTTTGTGGTTAACCACCGACGTAACCGGAGGCAGTCAGAGATGGAGGTCGCTGTGACAACGGTGTTAGCTGAGCGTTATCAGGTGTTTTTGTACTTGCAACCTTTAATGAGTTGATATTTGGCGAGTCGTCGTTAGATGGGGTGCGTGGATTTGAAAAAGTCTGCGCACGAAAAATGCGTCCGGGAGAAAATAGCCAGACGCATGAGTTGGGTTGTTAAATTGGCAGGGCCGTCAAGCAAAAACCGATGCCACCGGGTAACTGGTGTGCTAGGCCCTATCACAGTGATTGGCAAGCACGGATTAATCGTCTAATTGGTCAAAGTAAGCCTTGGCCGCGGCCAACATGTCAGCCGTCTGTTGGTTCAACAGCGGTGGCAACTGGTCAAGCGGAAAGTATTTCAAATCCAGAGTCTCGTCGGTCGCCTGGTCCAGTGTGTGGCCGCCGATGGGTTGGAGTAGGTAGAGTTGTGAAATGACCTGGGTAACGTCACCGTTGGGGTAGGTCGTGAAGCCCTGATCGAAGATACCCAGTGACTTCACGATTTTTACGTCGAGGCCAGCGTCTTCCTTGTATTCCCGGACCGCGGCTGCCGCGAAGGTCTCGCCGTATTCCAGGTAACCGCCGGGCAGACTCCAGTTGTGGGTGTCCGTCCGCAAGTTCAGTAACACTTCATGCCGGTCGTTGGCAACGATACCACCCGCCGCATTTAAAATAATGGGCTTGTGGCCGACCAATTCACGAATTTCTTTAATATAATTTGCCATCAGTCTATGACCTACCTTCCGAGAGAATTGTCCTCAGTATACCGCAAAGTGAGGGTGGCCAGGAACCCAAAAAGTCGTCCCGATTGTCTCGGTGGCGACTTTTTTAAGGCTTACTTATTGATTCGCTTGTAGTTGGCGTCGAAGTACTTACCGGCACGAATATCGTCTGGCAGGCTAGGGTAAGGCGCTTCACTGATGACGTCCTCGTTGTTTTGGCCAGCATCGCCCATGTAGGTGATCTTAGCAAATTCGGGAACGAGCAGCTTCGGGTAGGTATCGTACTTTTCCCGGGCGGCTTCCATCACGTCAATGTGTTCGTTTTGATAAGTGACCGTGATTTCGGGATGGTCTTGGACCCACTTGGGGAAGAAGATGGTCCCGTTTAATTTGCCTTCGTTGGGGACAAAGTCTAAGGCCACGTCGGTCCCAGTTGGTTCCGTCCAAGCCACCTTATAGATGCCTGGAACCAGCATGACGATGTTGGCTTCCTGATCGGTCACCCACCGGCCAGCGACCATGCCGCCGTGGATGCGGTAATCAACGGTGTGGTCGTTCTTCGCGTACCATTCGTATTCCCAGCCGTTATCGTAGGTGTAAATGAAGTGGGTGCCTAAGAAATCATCGAGCGTTTTGAATGTTTTAGTCATGTAAAAATCTCCTTCTATTCTGCAGTTGAACATGTAATTAATTACATGTTTTTATTTACTCGATTACTATAACGGCTGGGCAGTTGATTGTCAACGATTTTCCTTGATGTTTTTCGTGGGAACTGGTTCAATTGAGTCAGGACAATACGAAAGGGGGCTGGTGATCATCGGCCAGCGTAATCGATTGCAATACATTATTTTAGGCCTCTTGAATCAGCGCCCGCAGACCGGCTACGACCTGGCCAAGGCATTTGAAAATGAGATTGGTGAGTTCTGGCAGGCACAGCACAGCCAAATTTACCCGATGCTCAAACGGATGGAAACGGCCGGCGACATCACCCACGAGGACACGATTGCCGGGGAAAAACTGGCCAAAAAGCGGTACTCCTTAACGCCCGCCGGTCACGAAAAATTGGTAGCCTGGGTCAGCGAACCCTCACCGGAATTAGCGGCAAGCAAGGATGAGTTTATTTTAAAACTCTACTTTATTAAATCGGCCGATGACCCGCGGCTCCAGCCGATGCTGCAGGAGCAAGCGGTCTTGCACCGTACGCAGCTGGCCCATCTGCAGCAGCGACGCCAAACGGTCTTTCCCGACCAGGCCGCCGTTGATCAAGCATACGGTCACTACCTGATCTTGGACCACGCCATCGGTCGCGAACAGTACTACGTCGATTGGTTAAATCAATTGTTAGAGCGTTAAATAGTCAGTCAATCTAAGTGAGGTGACTGGCTTTTTTACTACATTTGGAATGGCACCTAAAACTATCGGTCGGCTTAGGGGGAACCGTTTTAATTAAACTGTTAGGAATCGATTGAAGCAATTTGTTGGAGTGCGCACAAATCCTCCAGTATAAAAATATTAATAATACCCACAATAATTAATACGTAAAATTTACAAGAATCTTGCGTGAATTTTACATCGGCTTGGTAAATTGAACTTACACAGAAAGGGGATATCAATTTCTATGAAAGTTCGTGCCATGTTAGCTTCAATCAGTTGCTCATTAGTTTTACTTGGTGTGGGGGTTGCACCTGCACAAGCAGCCACGACCCAAGCAGACGCGGCTTTACAGCCAGCAATTTCGAAGAAGGTCAATGCACCCATTAAGTTAAAGGGTGCGGAAAATGTCCGTGACCTGGGTGGGTACAAGACCAAGACCGGTCAACGCGTGAAGAAGGACCGGTTATTACGGAGTGATTCACTGGATAAATTGACGAAGGCTGACACCAAGAAATTGGCTAAGAAGTACCATGTCAAAGAGGTCTTTGACTTAAGAACCAAGTCACAGATTGCAGAAAAGCCAGACGTGAAGATTGCTGGTGCCAAGTACTTAGGGTCATCTATCTTGGGAACCAAGTCCAACTACGATAACGATGACGAGGGCATGTACCGGGATATGGCCAACAAGCCAGCCGCAAAGAAGAGCTACCACAAGTTCTTAGTGGCTGCGGCCAAGAATAAGAAGGGCGCACTGTTATTCCACTGCTCCCACGGAATGGACCGGACGGGAACGTCAGCTGCCATTCTCTACACGATCCTCGGCGTTAGCAAGAAGGATATTCAACGGGATTACTTACTGTCCAACACACAACTGAACGTGACGTGGGCCAAGCCAGACCTGTTGAACTTGTTCTACAGCGAAGTAAAGGGTCATTACGGTTCCATGAACAACTACATTAAGAAGGGCTTAAAGATTACGCCAGCCCAAATCAAGCAGATCAAGGCCAACTACCTGACGAAGGCATAAGTCCCTTGAATCGCTACTAATAAGACCAACATGGCAGTCCGCTTTCTCAGGTAATTTGAGAAAGCGGACTGCCTTTTATGCGGGCAATGATCACTTGGTTAAAACTGATAACTAATTAAGCCCCCTAATCACTGCTTTTCTCAAATATCGCGTATGATAGAGTCGATAGTAACGGTTGGTTAGTCAATTTGGGTTAACAAATTCGACTAAAACTAAGAGGAGGTTGGAAAAGGTAAGTTGCCAGTCATAATTTAGGATTTCGCTTGGGATAGTTAATCGTTATGCTATATATGTAAACGGTTACAAGACGCTGATAGTACGGAAAAAGCTTTGGGGGAGGTAAGTATCATGAGTAAAGCTCAGTTATGGAAACAACGAATCTTTTATGGGTCAACCGACCTAGCTGGAAATTTGATTTGGCAAATTGTTGGGCTGTACCTGCTGTTCTACTACACCACGGTCATGGGCATCTCGCCTGCGTTTGTGGGGACTTTGTTCTTCGTGGTCAGAATCATTGATGCCTTTGATGGTGTTGTTTATGGATTTTTGATTGACCACACCCACTCGAAATACGGGAAGGCGCGGCCGTACTTCTTATGGTTCGGGATTCCTTTAGGGATTTTGACCATGTTGCTGTTCTTCAATCCATCATTCGGTGGTAACAAGATCTTTCAGTTAGCTTGGATTTCAATTGTTTATACGTTATTCAGCTTAGTCTATTCTGGGGCTAACACGCCGATTACCGCCATTCTACCAAGCTTGACGAAGGATCCCGATGAACGGACCAACCTGGCGAGTGCACGGATGGTGATGACCAATATCGGGACCGCAATTATCGGGGCGATTTCCTTGCCGATGGTCGCCAAATTAGGTGGTAAGGATGCTGAAAAAGGCTGGATGATTTGGGGGATCTTTATTGGGATTGCCATCATTGTTCTGTTTTTAGGGGCATTTGCCAACTTGCGTGAACAAGACGTTCAGGAGAACCGTGCCGAAGATGCGCCCGAGATTAAAGGCCATCTGTCAATTGGGGAATCTCTGAAAGGCGCGGCTAAGAACAAACCGTGGGTCACCTTGAGCCTGTGTTTCATCCTACTGCAAACGTTCTGGGTGATCCGGATGCAAACGGCGGTTTACTACCTGACCTACGTCTACCGGCGGGCTGATTTAGTTGGGGCCTTCAACGGGTTAGTGATTGTCGCCGTGATTGGGAATATCTCGATTCCATTCCTGAGTAAATTTATGAAGCACCGTAACGTCATGTTGCTGTCGATGGCCGTGTTCGCGGTTGGCGAAATCATCATGGACTTCAAGAGTATTCCGTTCTTGTTTGCCGGCAATATCATTGCGCTGATCGCCATGGGAGCGGCATTCTCCATTTCCTTCGTGATGATTGCGGACACGGTGGAATACGCCCGTTCTGAAATGCACATTGATGAACCCGGGATTCTTTCCTCCGTGCCAATGGTTGGTGCAAAGTTGGGCATGGGCTTTGGTGGTTTAGTTTCCGGCTGGCTGTTGTCTTGGGGTGGCTTCCAAGCCTCCGCTAAGATTCAAGGTGCCAAGGCACTGTTCGCCATTCGGACTAGCTTCGTTTGGCTGCCACTTATCCTGGCGTTGTCAATTCTGGTCATTCTGTTCTTCTTCTACCAATTGGATGAAGACGAGATTACTTCCGCTAAGGCCGTCAATACGGAAGCGTTAGACGATGATGAAGATATTTAAGTTAACGGTCGGCCAACCGGATTTCCCGGTGACCGTCACCGTCTATCAACCGGCCGCCATCGCTGATTTTAACCAGTCGCCGCGGTGGCCACTGGTGATTCTCCTACCGGGTGGCGGTTACCGGTTCTACAGTGACCGCGAAAAGGAAGTCGTGGCCCTGCAGTATTTAGCGGCAGGGTATGCGGTCGCAATCGTGGCTTACCGCCTGGTTGATCAGCCACCGGTCTATCCGGCAGCGCTGTATCAATTGACCCACGTGGTCGCGGAATTTCATCAGCACGCCACGACTTACGCGATTGATGCCCACCGAATCTTGCTAGTTGGTTTTTCAGCCGGCGGGCACCTGGCCGCATTGTACGCGGATCTGTGGCCGCAACTGGCCCAAACGTGTCGGTTGCCTAGTGCGGACTGCGCCGTCCAAGCGCTGGTATTGGCCTATCCTGTGATTGGTCTACGCCTTGGTTGGCCGCCAGACTTGATGACGCGCCAAGCCATCAGCGGGACGTGGGACCTCACCGAAGCGGATCAGCTGGTCACGAGCCAGAATCCGCCGACGTTCATTTGGACCACGGCGACTGACGAATTGGTCCCGCCGCAAAATGCGCAGGCCTACGTTCAGGCCTTACAGCACGCGGGCGTGCCGGTGGCGGCGCACCTGTATCCGCACGGGCCACACGCGTTGAGCCTGGCCCGATTCATTACGGCGTTTCCGGCCGGTGCCACGCAGGAGGCCACGTTCGGTGACCGCTACGTCGAGCCGGCAGTGGCGACCTGGTTTGCGACGCAATTGGCCTGGCTGCACCGGGTGTTGGGTTAACGGATAGGCAAGTCATTTGCGACGGTTTACATCAGTGAAATTCGGTGGTAAAACGTAGCCAAGAGCCCTGACGAATGGGGATTTACCAGGCATCACCGACTGCGTTAACGCATAATAAAAATCATTTCGGAGTAAAGCAGTTCATGAAAAGGGGTAGTCAAAATGTTGAATGATACGACAACCAAGCAGTCTTTGGGGTACAACGATGAGTTGCGACGACTGCAGAACATGCACGTGTCGAGCGTGGAAGATGGCGTGACCAGCTGGATCAAGGAGCGAGACCCCATTCACACGTTTGAGCCGTTGGTTTGGGAAACTGTGGCTGAAATCGAAGAGAATCCGCAACTGCCAACAGATTTATTCAGTTTGCGGCAAGGGACGGAAACTTCGGGGCAACGGGACCTGACGAACGTGGAAATGAAAGTCGAAATGCAGCAGATTGTGTCCATGAACCGGCGGGTACGGGTGATTCGCATCGCGCGGATGGACCGGTTGACGGCGGACAAGGCGCTGATTTATTTCCACGGCGGCGCTTACTATGGCGGGACGCCTGAAGATGTGTTGCTGGCCTTGAAGTTCGTGGCCGAACAAGCCAACTGTGTGGTGTACAACGTGGATTACGCGTTGGCGCCTGAACAAGCTTACCCAGCCGGCATTCTCGATGGGTTAGCCGTGGTTGCGGCCATGACCAAGTCCTATTCGGAGATTTCCTTAGGCGGCGACTCGGCTGGTGGGTCGATTGCCTTGGCCGTTAGCCAATTGTGCAAGTCCATGGGTATTTGTACGATTGCCAGTCACCTGCTGTTCTACCCGACCTTGATTCAGGGGTCCGACCTCAACGGACCGCTGTGGGATGACCGCAGTATTCCGATTATTGACGATCAGCGAGACGCGCTGCACCGCAGCTACCAGTTATTTGAACAGTTAGACACGATTATGAGTGGGTATTACGTGGCGGATCAGTCGCTAGACTTGACGGCGCCGCTGCTCTCACCACTGCTGGCGGACCCAAGTATTTTCCACAAGGTCACGGTGTTGGTCGGCGAGTACGATCCGTTCCGGCTACAAGATGAAGCCTTTATCAAGAAGGTCGGCCAGGCCAACGACGACGCGACTTACTTCCGCTATGGCGGCATCAGCCACGCCTTCCTGAACTTCACGGGAAACGTACCAGCGGTGGAAGACGCCTTAGCGACGGCTGCACGATTGATTTAAGAGTTATTGGGGGGAGATTATTTTGACTTTACGCGACTACCATTTAACGTTACGCGACGTAGCAGATCACCAACCGGAATACCTGGAAACGGTGTTCTCGCTAGCCAATGGGCATTTCGGCGTCCGCGCCAATGACCCGATCACGGGCAATCCCATTACGGGGACGCTCATCAATGGGTTCTACGAAACGTCGCCCATCACGTACGGGGAAGCCGGTATCGGCTACGCCACCCAGAACCAAACGATTCTAAATTTACCTGACCTGCGCCACATTCACGTGGCTACGGCGACGGGCCATGACTTCACGACCAGTGAGCGGACCGGTGCTGACCTGGATTTGTCGACCGGTGCGTTGGTGGAACATTACACGTTAAAAACCTTGCAAGGCGAAACGATTACGTTGACGATGAAGTCAGCCATTGGCCAGACGCAAACGGAATTCTGGGCCGCCAGTTACCAGTTCACGGCGGACAACTACTCGGGGGGATTGGTCGTCAGCAAGGCCATCGCAGTACCAGCGGAAGCAGAAGCGATTGCGTCTGCCGACCCACGGAAGACGCGGATGGCGGGCTTACCGTTGTGTGAGACCAAATTTGTCAGTCACAATCTGCAGCGCTATCACGTGAAGACCCGGCAGACGAAGCAGACCGTGACGATTTACCTGGGGAGTCTCACCGAGGGGAGTAGCCTGTTGCGGCAGGCAATCGACCTGAGTGACGACAGCGACCACACCCTGAGCTACGAGGTCTATGTGGGCAAGATGGGCCAGCAAAACACCATTGACCCGGCCGCACCGTTCATGGCCAATTCCTTGTCGGCGTTGTTGGCGGACAGTCGCGACTTCTGGCAGGACGTCTGGAATCGCAGTGAAGTCACGGTTGGCGGCAATGATGAGCTGGACTTAGCGATTCACTATAATCTGTTCCAACTGAATCAAGCTGCCGGTCGAGATGGGCGCACCAACATTGCGGCCAAGGGCCTGAGCGGGTCGGGCTACGAAGGCCACTACTTCTGGGACACGGAAATGTACATGCTGCCGTACTTCATTTACACGAATCAAAAGATGGCCCGGCAACTCCTGTTGTACCGCTATCAAACGCTGCCCAAGGCACGGCAACGGGCCCGGGCACTGGGCGTTTCGCAAGGCGCGCTCTTTGCTTGGCGGACCATCAACGGGGAAGAGGCCTCGGCCTACTTCCCAGCAGGGACCGCGCAGTACCACATCGACGCAGACATTGCCTACGCTGTGGGCAAGTACTACGAGATTACCCGTGACATTGACTTCATTGAACAATGTGGCTTTGAAATGGTCTTGGAAACGGCGCATTTCTGGGAAGCGTTCGGCTCCTGGCATCAGGTGGGAACGCAGAACCGGTTTGAATTTCACACGGTGACTGGCCCTGACGAGTATACGGCGCTGGTCAATAACAACTACTACACGAATCGGTTAGCCAAGCATAATTTTGAACTCGTTACTTATTTGGCACATGAAATCTTGAAGGATGATCCGAATGGCTTGAAAAAATTTGGCATTGGCCTATCTGATCTGGACGTCTTCGACAACTTGGCCCAGCACGTTTACCTGCCGTACAGCCAAGAACTGCGGATCAACGAGCAGGATGACAGCTTCTTGAGCAAGCCGCGGTGGCCAGTTGACCGCTCGACGCCAGAGAACTTCCCGCTGTTACTGCACTACCACCCGCTGACGATTTACCGGTACCAAATTGCCAAGCAAGCCGACACGTTGCTGGCGGACTACCTGTTCCCAGAGGACCTGTCCGTGTCGCAGTTAAAGCGGGAATACCACTACTATGAAGGCGTCACGACCCATGATTCCTCGTTGTCGCGGTCGATCTTCAGCATTTTGGCCGCACGGATGGGGGACCCAGAAAAGGCCTACCACTACTTCATGGATACGGCGCAAATGGACCTGGTGAACCTGCAGAAGAACACGGCGGATGGCTTACATTTGGCCAATCTCGGTGGCAGTTGGTTGGCACTGGTGGCCGGCTTCTCGGGCTTCTACGTCCAAAATGAAGTCGTTCACTTCGCCAATCATTTGCCGAAGGAACTCACCCGCTTGACTTACCGCATGAAGATTGCGGAAAGCGTTTTGGAAATTGAACTGACGGCGACGACCACCAACGTCACGGTCATCAGCGGCCCCATCCCAACGTATGGGGTCAGCGTGAATGGTCATCTGATCTCGCTGGAAAAGGTCGTTTAGGGGATACGCAAGTAGAATAGAAATGAAAAGCAGCTGCTCCAGCGAGGTTGTCGTTGGGGTGGCTGCTTTTGGGTGGTCTATTTGACGCGGTAATAATAGCGAATGGCGTGTTGCGTTGGGTGCTTGGGGTTAAAAGTGGGGTAGTAATTACGCAGTGCAGTCCGATTGTGGTGCTTGACCTTCTTGAGTAAGTATTCATCGTTACTTTGGCTCAGACCAACGGACCAGTACCCCTTGGCATTCTTGTGGTTACTGGCCATGAGGCTAGGAATGCCCAAACCTTTGGTGATTTTATTGCCACGGGCTGTATAGGAAGTAGCCGCACTCTTGTGACCGTTCTTATGGTAATTGGTGACGGTCAGCGTGTACTTCGTGATTCTCAGACGGCGCTTAAAATGGTTGGTCGAGTTACGGGCTAACCAAGTTCCGCGAATCGACTTGGGCGTGGTTACGTAGTCATGGTGCGCGGCCGCGGCTGGTGTGGCGGGAGCAATGGTCCCGATCGTGATGAGGGTGAGGCCTATAGTTCCCATAGCTAGCAGGATTAGCAATGTAGATTTGAGCAATTTCATGGTGACGCCTCCTCAGATGATAGGCCAAGTATACCATAGGAAACGAAATTCTCGGGAAATTAAAAAGAGGATTGACCATTGGAACTAAGATTGTGTACGGGGGTTAAGGCACATTGTTTTGCAATGACGCGTTTGCTGAAAATGATGGTGTGAACTGCCTTTGTCACCTGGTCATATTGTATGAGGTGAGCTAGTAATCTAAACCACGTATGGTATACTAATTTCATGAAAAATCGGGCAGTAATCCCAGAAGATGGCCTGCCTGAGATTGGAGACCAACGCTTCATGAATGACGTTATCGACTACTTCCAGTCCATTAAGATTCGGGGGATGGGCTGGATTTTATTAGGTTGCTTATATTTATTCGCCAACCAACCCCTCCTGATCATCGTCTACCTCTACATCGCGGTGGTGATGGTCTTACGCACCTGGCTGGCCCGCTTCCCCCATTTAGCTAAAATTGGCCTGACGGTGGTGTACGCGCTTTTGATGGCGATTCAGATTGTCTTCGTGTCGGTCGGCGTCTTTCCGTTGCGGGGCACCTTTCCCGCTTATCTGCTAGCCAAACTCGTTGGCGTAATGCTGGTCGTACTCCCGCTGTGGGTGGAACGCTTCGTGACGACCAATGACCAAACGGCGTTTTACCTGCCAACAGTAGAGGAAGCGACCGCGGTCAGCTTCGATGAGTTGCGGCAAAGCGCCGACAAGCTCAGTGACCTCCTCAACACTGCCGCTGAGGCCAAGGACAAGGTGTCCGTTGACCACGTGAAGACGATCATTGAAGATTTGCCGCGGCACAGTGCCGTGCATTACATCAACCACGGGACCCTGACGCCGGCGTACTTTGAGGCGGTAGAGGCCACGATGGCAGATTCACGACTTTACTTAGCTGTGTCCAATACTGGGAGTGCGGCCAGTGAGATGATCTCGGTTTTTACGCGCAAACAGTTTAATCACGTGTCACTGGCATTTGACCGGGAATTGGCGACGATTATCAGCTACAACGGGGGCGATAACGTCTACCCACCGGGGATGAATGCCAAGACGCTGGCGTTCTTCCATCAAAAGGCGGGGGCCTCGATTCTGGTTTACAGTTTACCAGTGACGGCTGCGCAAAAGCACTTTGTGGCCGATAAGATTGCCGAAATCAATCGCGAAGGCAGTGCGTATAACATGGTTGGGCTGGTGTCCAAGCACTCTGCGAAACCCAACATCATGTTCTGCTCGCAGTTCGTCTACACGATGCTCAAGCAGGCCGGCGTGGCCTATTTCGACATGAAGCCCGGAGAGGTCCGGCCGACGGATTTGATTGAACAGGATTATTATAAAAAATTGAAATTTGAATATGAATTAAAATTTTAATCGGAGTCAATGAGGTGTGTCGCCAACAGTCAGTTGGTTACACACTTTTTTTGGCGGCTTGTAAGCGTGACGGGTCATAAAATAAGCGTTGTGCTCCGCAGAACTTTATGATAAATTTATATCTGTAAGCGCTTGCTAAAACGTTTAACCTATCTGGATAAACCGGCAATTTTAGTGTGTGTCTTATAATTTTATACATATTACGGAGGAGATTCATGATGAAGTTCGGTAAGCAAGTTCTGAGTGTCTTAGCAGTTACAGCGGGGGCCGTTGCCATGATTGGTGGCACCACCACTGCCCAAGCCAAGAAGAAGACCACGACTAAGCCTGTGACCATTTACTTGACCCGCCACGGGGAAACGACTGGGAACGTGATGGGCCGGGTCCAAGGTTGGAGCGACTTCCCATTGACTAAGAACGGGACCAAGGTCGCTAACGATCTCGGCCGCGGGTTAAAGGGCAAGAAGTTTGTTGCTGCCTACGCTGGGAACTTGACGCGCCAACAAGTCACGGCTAAGCATGCCCTGAAGTATTCTGGCAACAAGAAGGTCAAAGTCAACGTTTCCAAGTACCTGCGTGAAGGCGGCTACGGGAGCTTTGAAGGTGACAGTATTGCTACTGACAACGCCTTGATCGCCGGCGTTTACGGCTTCAAAAATGGTGACGAGATGATGGCTAAGCAAGGTAAGAACTACTGGACCAAGCTCCAAGACGCTTACTACAAGCTGGACAAGCAGAACAGTCAAAAGACCAAGTTGGTCAAGGCTGACCGTGCTGAAAGTTCCAAGCAAGTTGAAAAGCGGATGGCCAAGGAAATGAAGACCATTGCCAAGGCAACCAAGAAGCGTGGCGGCGGTAACGTGCTGGTCGTCAGTTCTGGGATGTCCATCAACGAATACCTGTCAACCGTTACCAAGAAGTACAAAGGGACACCGCTGAAGAACGTTTCTGTTACCAAGCTGGTTTACAAGAACGGCAAGATTAGTGTTTCCGGAAACATTGGCTCCATGTACTATGCTAACAAGGGTGCCAAGCTCGCCAAATAAATAGTGTCGTCGAAGCGCGTGGCCGGAATTGCCGCGCGTTTTTGCGTATAATGAAATTAATTATGCAAGCGAGGTGAGGCATCATGCCAGTCTTCTACCACTTAGTCACGCGTCAAGCCGTCCACGAACGGCAGGTCTTTGACTTCTCAGACGGTCGGACCAACGCACAAGCCAGAGTCATCTTGGGCCGCGGGGAACAGCTTCCATGGGACCAAATTTTAAAAACGCCACGGTTGGCGCTGACACCGACGCAGACCACGCAATTGCGCGGCGACCGGGACCGCCAAGTCCATGCGTTGCGAGAAACCGTGCTGGAATTGGTCCGGTTGCGTGATCACCCCGACTACCCCTCACGGTTGGCCTGCTTATTTGCGGCGCGGACCTATGATCACGCGTTGGCGTGGCGCGAGTTGTTTGAAAGAGAGGGCCGTCACGTTCTCCAAATGGTCCAGGTCACGACGACTGGTCCCGTATTCGCGGGGGATGCCAGGCTGTTGCCGGCCACGGATGGGTCCGCGGTGAGTGTCAAATTGGCTCAGGCCAAGCGCTACTGGGACACGCCAGCTGCCAAGGATCAGTTGAGTGAGGTATTGCTAGGTGGCCGCAGCGTGGTGACGCGAGTCGTGCGGACGTTTTAAGATAAAGGAATTTGTGGGTCGGTTTATACCGGCCTTTTATATTGCTTATTAATCTCGTATATAGCTGAAATATAATAAAATTTATGGAGTGAAAGTGCTTGCCAATCACGTCTCAGTCACTTAAGATAGTAAACATCAAGAGTGATTGCAGAGGGGCATTGAGAGGAGCTGGCGACAGTTGAGACGAGTGATGGGGTTAGTCTTTTTGGTAGCACTATGGGGTGGCGTCGGGCTGACGACTCCCGCACAAGCGGCAACGTGGCATCACGGGACGCCGAAGCAGCTGCGCGGCATGTATCAGTCAACGACGCCGCTGGGGAAGCATTCAGCGGCGGGATTTGCGCCGGTGGTCACGGTCAGAGCGAAGACGTTTAGCCTGAGTATTTCCAACAATCCAGAAAGCTTAGTGAAGCATCTCAAATATCAATACGTGCATGGCCATTACCAATTTAAGGGCACACTACAGCACATTGGTTTTGTGAAGGGCGGCAAGGTAACGTTTGGCTTAAAGAAGAAGGGGCACAGCCTGTATTTTGTCCAAAAGCGTAGCAACACTTTTGCCATGCCGGATCGGTTTAAGCAAACGACGCACGTGAAAGGATAGGCGAATGAAACGGTCGATTTGGTTACTCGTATTGTTGGCTGCTCTTGGTGGTGGTCTGAACACGACACAACCCGCATTAGCCCAAGGAAAGCAGACGTTACGACGGTTTCCTAAGCGGTTTCGCGGGACTTGGTACACCTACAGTGGTGGTCATTATTACTGGATGAAGATAACAGCGACTAAGATGCGGGTTAGTCACTGGACTTACAACCTGCATGCAAGACCGATAACTGCAGGAGGCGACCCCCGGTCCAAACGGCATCAACACTGGATTATTGCAACGGCTGGTAAGAAGTGGCTGTGGACATACGGTTGGAACCAAGGCGCCGGTGCCGGCAGTTACTACAGCGAACGGCATCATCGAATTCATGGTAAGAGCTATGACACATTGCAAATGGCCAGTGGTGCGGGTGCTTGGGTTGACGGCTATGGGTATCGTAGTAAATCTGCGGCGAAACGGTTTGCTAATAAACGATTCGGTGACGAAAATTATCGTTAATGAAGTTCCACTTACTGGCGGTTGGACGCGGTGTATACTGGGTACAGATAACCTTTAGGAGGAGTACCCATGACCATCACTATTAATCCCGCACAGTCCCAAGATCTGGCCCAAATTATGACCATTGAAAAAGCTGGCTTCACCCCCGCCGAAGCGGCGACCGAAGCCAGCATGGCCGAACGGATTCGGCTGATTTCAGACACTTTCTTAGTTGCTAAAGATAGCGACACAATATTGGGTTATATCGTTGGCCCAGCGTTTGATCAGCGCTATTTGACTGACGAACTGTTCGCGCAATCGACCCCCAATAGGCCGACCGATCCGTACCAAACGGTCTTGAGTCTGGCCGTTAGTCCCCAGCACCAACAAGCGGGACTAGGTAGCCAACTCCTGACAGCCTTGGCCCAAGTCGCCCGCCGGCAACACCGACAAGCCATTACGCTGACCTGCCTGCAGCGGTTGGTCCCATTTTACGAGCGCAACGGATACGTCAACGAAGGCGTTTCCGCTTCAGCCCACGCAGGTGAGACCTGGTACAACTTGGTGTTGCCATTAGCTGATTAGCTTAAGGCCCATGGTAGCTCCCAAAATCACGACGACCCACAGGAGCTTGCGCCAGTCCTTGGATTCATGGGAGAACAGCATGCCAGTGATCACACCGCCAGCGGCACCGATTCCGGTCCAGACGGCATAGGCAGTGCCCATGGGCAAGGTCTTGAGTGCCAATTCAAGCGCGCCGAAGCTCAGACTGAAGGTCACCACCATCAGGAACCAGAGCCACCATTTCTTAGCATGCAAGGCCCAGTTCATGAAGGTGACGCCCAGCATTTCGTTGAGACCAGCAAAGATTAAGAATAACCAAGCCATGATCAGTGACCACCTTTCGTTGTGAATTGTAAGCCGCCGATGCCGACCAGCAAGAGCGCAATCAGTCCAATTTTAAGCAGACTGACGGGTTCACCAAAGGCCAGCATACCCACACTGGTAGTTCCTAGTGTGCCGAGCCCGACGAAGACGGCGTAGGCTGTGCCGGCGGGGATGTGCCGACTGGCTCGAATCAGAAAATAAAAACTTAAATAAACGGCGATTCCCGTCAGTAACCATTCCCACGGGGTCGAGGCGTGCTTAAAGCCCACGACCCAGCTGACTTCAAAGACCGCGCCGAAAACAACGGTCATCCAATGTTGCCACATAGAAAATCCTCCTTAATCTACAGAAAAAGCCTGAGAAATTTCGTCAGTAATTGACAAAATCTCCCAGGCTTTTTCCCTTCCGTGTCTGCGGCTCAAGCCACAGGTTCTCTCTCGGACCAGACCCAATTGGCGGAACCCTAGAGAACAAAAGTATTCAGTTTGCTTCAGTAGCGCTAGTCTATCACATCTCAGAATTTGGGGCAAGGGGCTTGGAAAACGTTTGATGTTAACCGTTTTCATCTTTATAATGGAGGTGTTGTGAATAACATCACACGTAAGCTATCATAAATACAGTTAGGAGCGATTTTTAATGACACAGATGTTTGGGAGTCCCGCTTCATATGTACAAGGCAAAGGTGTTTTGTTTGATAGTGTCCAATACTTAGAAAAACTGGGGCGCAAACCGATTTTGATGGCTGATACCGCTGTCTACAAAATCGTGGGTGACCAGTTCAAAGATTACTTAACAGAAAATAAATTTGATGTGCACAAGGTCATTTTCCGGGGTGAAGCTTCTCCAGAAGAAATTGATCGCATCACGGGCATTGGCAGCGACTTTGGCGCCGACGTGGTGATTGGTTTAGGTGGCGGGAAGGCACTGGATTCCGCCAAGGCGATTGCCGACAACCTGAAAGTTCCTGTTGCTATTCTGCCATCATTGGCCTCGACTGATGCGCCGTGCTCACGGCTGTCCGTCATTTACCATGAAGACGGGTCCTTCAAGGCTTACCGGTTCTACGACAAGAACCCTGACTTAGTATTGATCGATACCCGTTTGGTTGCCGGAGCACCAGCGCGCCTGTTGGCTTCTGGGATTGCGGATGCTTTAGCCACTAACGTTGAAGCCCAAGCCGTAGCCAAAGGGAACAGCGATAACATGCTGGGGGCCAAGCAGACCTTGGTCGGCAACGCGATTGCCCAAAAATGTGAAGATACCCTGTTCAAGTATGGTCGGCTAGCGGTCGCATCCGTTAAGCAACACGCCGTTACCAACGCGTTGAACAAGATCGTTGAAGCCAACACCTTGATGAGTGGGGTCGGCTTTGAAAGTGGTGGCCTGTCCGCAGCTCATGCCATTCACGATGGCTTGACCGCGTTGGACGGTCCTATTCACGAACTGACCCACGGGGAAAAGGTGGCTTACGGGACTTTGACCCAACTCTTCTTGGAAGGCCGGTCTGAAGAAGAATTCGACCGGTACTTGGCCTTTGACTTGTCATTAGGCCTGCCAACGACCTTAGCTGACTTGAAGATTCCAAATGTTACCGATGAAGAACTCCTGAAGGTCGGTGAACAAGCCACGGCACCAGCAGACACTATGAGCCGGATGCCGTTTGAAGTCACCCCAGACGACGTCGCCCAAGCGATGCGCGGGGTCGATGCTTATAGTCGGGCTTATCAAGCAAGAAAGAGTGTAGAGTAGGGCGGTTAGCTGGCGAGCATTAACGGCATTAAGGGAATAACCCCGGGTTTGGGTTATTTGCTTAATGGTGTTAAGCGGAACCAGTTGCCCTACGGCGCACGTTTCGAAGGCTGCCAGTTTTCGGATGAACTGGCCAAAAGCCGTAGCTAAAGGACTTCCCCGGGTCTTTGGGGGAGTTTTTTAGCTGGGTTAAGCGCAGGAGTCTGGCTAGTGGCGCACGTTTCGGCGGCCGCCAGTTTCCGGATATATTGGCGAGAGTGGCCAGAACGCCCTGAGACAACCGCGTATTTTAGCCGGGGTTATTTGCTTAATGGTGTTAAGCGGAACCAGCTGCCCTACGGCGCACGTTTCGAAGGCTGCCAGTTTCCGGATGAACTGAGTGAAATCAGCCACTCAAACAAACTGAATCGGTACCATCCAAGGCGTCCCGCCAATTAACGGGGCGCTTTTATTAGTTGAAATAAAATGAAAGCGCTATCATAAATCGAACAATTACGCTGATTTTGTTGAATAAGTGACTAATTTCACGATAAATACAATCGTTTGTATTTCGATAATCATGCGATTTCGGCGCGTTTTCTGAAAATTTTCGTGACAAAAATACCTTAAAAATCCGTAGTGAGCTTGCTATACTGAAAACGATTTAAAAATGACTGTATCAGTCATCATAACTTAGATAAAAGGTGCCGCGGGTCACGGCCCCCGGCGTAAATGTGGAGGTAGCAAATATGCAACTCGGAAGTATTGAAGCTGGGGGAACCAAGTTTGTTTGTGCAATCGGTAACGAAGATTATCAGACTAAGGACAAGGTTCGGATTCCCACCACAACTCCGGAAGAAACCTTAAGCAAGACCATCGCGTACTTTAAACAGTTCCCGGAGCTAAAGGCGATTGCCATTTCATCATTTGGCCCGATCGAACTGCGACGGAACTCACCGAAGTACGGCTATATCACCAACACGCCAAAGCCTGGCTGGGCCAACACGGATTTCGTGGGTCGGCTAAAGCAGGAGTTGGACGTGCCGATGTACTGGACGTCTGACGTGAACGGCTCTGCCTATGGTGAGTACGTGATGTCCACGCTGTTCAACGAAAATATCGACTCGTTAGTTTACTTCACGATTGGGACCGGCGTGGGGGCCGGCGCTATCATTAACGGGCATTTCGTGGGTAGTCTGGGCCACCCTGAAATGGGGCACGTTCGCTTGAAGCGGCATCCCGACGACTTAAATTTCGCGGGAATCTGCCCATTTCATGGGGATTGCTTGGAAGGCTTGGTCAGCGGACCAACGTTCGACGCGCGGCTGGGGAAACCCGGTAAGGACGTTCCGTTGACCGACCACGTCTGGGACATCATGGCTTACTACGTTGCCCAAGCAGCCTTGCAAGTCACATTGATGATGCGGCCTGACAAGATCGTCTTTGGTGGCGGCGTTGTCAGTGAAGCCTTCTTGAAAAAGGTCCGGCACGAATTTGCTGAGTTATTGAATGATTATGTCAACGTCGGCAAGCTTACGGATTACATCGTGATGCCTGCCGTCAAGGACAATGGTTCAGCCACGCTGGGTGATTTTGCCTTAGCGCTTAACGAGTACAACAAGTAAGAGAGGAAGAATTTTAATTATGAAAGCCTTAGTTTTAACTGGAACCAAAAAGATGGAGATCCAAGACGTTGCCAAGCCAGAAGTTAAGCCCAACGAAGTGTTGGTCAACACCGCTTACGCTGGTATTTGTGGGACTGACCGGGCCCTTTACGCCGGCCTTCCTGGCTCCGCAGACGCTGTGCCACCAATCGTGTTAGGCCATGAAAACTCCGGGATCGTTGCCGCTATCGGTAGTGACGTGACCAACGTGAAAGTCGGCGACCGCGTAACCGTTGACCCTAATATCTACTGTGGCCAATGTGAATACTGCCGGACCGACCGCCCAGAACTGTGTGACAACCTGTCCGCCGTTGGGGTTACCCGCGATGGTGGCTTGGAAGAATCCTTCACGGCACCTTCATCCGTCGTATACCCAATTCCTGACAACGTGTCTTTGAAGGCCGCTGCCACGACTGAACCCATCTCCTGCGCGGTTCACGGCATGAGCTTACTGAGCGTTAAGCCTTACCAAAAGGCATTGGTCATCGGCGATGGTTTCATGGGGCAATTATTCGTGCAATTATTACAAGCTTACGGCGTTCACCAAGTTGATTTTGCCGGCATCGTTGACGAAAAGCTGGCCTTCAACAAGGAAAAGTTTGGCGTTACCAACACTTACAACACCACGCGTGACAGCATTCCTGCCGACTACGACGTTGTGATCGAAGCCGTTGGGTTGCCACAAACCCAAGAACAAGCCGTTGAAGCTACCAAGAAGGGTGCCCAAGTCCTGATGTTTGGTGTGGGTAAGCCTAACCAAACCTTCTCCATGAACACGTACGAAGTTTACCAAAAGCAATTGAAGATCCAAGGGGCCTTCATCAACCCATATGCCTTCGAAGATGGGATTGCCCTGTTATCCAGTGGCCAATTGGATGTTGAATCCTTGATCAGCCACGAAGTTAGTTTGGAACAAGTTGAGGATGTCTTAAACGGCAAGGTTGCTGGCGTCAGCAAGGCCGTCGTTAAAGTCAGTGACTAGTAAAGGTAAGGGATTATTGTGAAAGTTGAAGCAGCAAGCGATTTGAATACGGGTGCCGACGTTACGGTAAGTAACCAGCGGACGATTTCCATGTCCAAGGCGATTGCCTACTTCGCACTGTCACTGGTCATCAACTCGGCCGGTAACGTGTTGACGTTGGTCACGAGCGCTAAGATTCACCCGTCCTTCCTGGGGGCGGCCTACTGGTCCGCAGCCGAAGCCAACCTGGGAACGGCCTTCCATTGGAACCTATTCTGGGCGTTTCTAATCATGGGATTCTTGACGGCGGTGCTAAACGCTATCTTGATTCACCACTGGGATTGGAAACGGATTGCCGGAAACATGGTCTTCATGGTGCCATTCTCCGCGTTGATTCAAGTGTTTGAGGACTTCTTTGATGGCAAATATCCGGCGTTGTTCGCCGGGCTACCGGAAGCGCGCGGCACGGGGATGGTCATCCTCTACGTTGCCTTGAACTTCTTGGGCGTTGCGTTTATCGCGGTGGCCATTTCCATCTACCAACGGGTCAACCTGGTGTTGCACCCCGCGGATGACTTGATGCAGATCCTGCGTTTCCGCTACTTTAAAGGCCAAGCTTCCAAAGCGATGTGGGCGTCATACATTCCACCGACCATCATGGCGATTATTGCCTTGGTCATCACGCGGCAATTCACCAACTTTGGATTGGGAACGGTCTTTGCCTTCCTGGCCCAAGGTGGAATTACCGGGATCGCTGACAAAGTGATCTTCCCGAAGCTGAAGCACCAAGCCGTTGATGTTGGTCAAAAGATTGAATAGGAGCTAATGCAAAATGGCAGTTCAAGATTTTATTACTGGAATTCAACACGTGGGCATTCCCACGGCAGATTTAGATAAGACGATGGCGTTTTACGAATCATTAGGGTTCGAACGCGCGGGATTATTCCCAAACGGTGACACCCGGTGCGCCTTCATGCGCCTGGGCAACCTGACGATTGAAACATGGGAAGGCGACCCAACCAATCCAACGGCCGGCGCCATCAACCACATTTCGTTGAACACCACCGACGTTGACAAGGCCTTCGCCGCCGCAAAGGAACAGGGCTTAGACCTGGTCAACGACGAAATTCAATCCATCCCATCGTTCTGGGAGAAGGGAATTCGGTTCTTCAACATTTTGGGACCGAATCACGAAACGATTGAATTTTGTGAGATTCTAAAGTAAGAGTGTGGAGCAGGGCGCCTAGCTGGCGAGCATTAACGGCATTAAGGAAATGACCCCGGTTCTGGGTCGTTTTCTTAATGGTGTTAAGCGGAACCAGCTGCCCTGCGGAACACGTTTCGGAGGGCGCAAGTTTCCGGATATAAAAGACAAGAACGATTCCAACGCCTTAAGCAAATATCTCCAGCAAAGACTGGGGAGTTTTCTTAGCTGGGTTAAGCGCAGGAGTCTGGCTCGCGGAACACGTTTCAGAGGCCGCAAGTTTCCGGATATAACCAGCCAAGAGCGGCCCCAACACAGCACCACCAAATCAACAGCAACAACCCACCAACCCCTTTTCCGAGCACCTCATCACTCTCGAGAAAATCAAGCCCAAAACCTTCGCGTGGACGGGTTGGTGGAGATACCAAAAGCGAGCTACCCCAGCCAGGGTGGTTCGCTTTTTTTCGGGATTTTTCCTGATAGTTTTTAGTTTACCGGATGGGTGGCGAGCTGACAAGCAGAGATGAAATAGCCTGGAATTGGTTGGACTGGCAGACGATTTTAACCTACATATTTGTAAAGCCCGCATCAACAGCTAATGTTGTGCCTGTAACGTAAGAAGCCATGTCGGATGCTAGGAACAAGCTACCTTGTGCAATCTCACGGGGATCGCCAAAACGGCCTAGCTCGCTCAGTGCATCAGCGACTTGTTGCGGGTCTTGCCCAGTCTCTGCAAGTGATTGATGAAGCATAGGCGTATCAATCGCGCCTGGTGCCAAGCTGTTAACGCGAATATTATGTTTACCATTTTCAAGGGCGGCTACCTTCGTCATACCGCGAACACCATGTTTTGCGGCGACGTAGACCATATTGTTGGGTTGTGGCCGGAAGCCAGAGACGGATGAGATATTGACGATTGAGCCGCCTTTTCCTTGCTTAATCATCGTTTGTAATTCATATTTCAAACACAGGGCAGTTCCCTTTAAGTCAACACTCATCAGGCGATCCCAGTAGGATTCGTCGAATTGATCGACGGGCGCTTGGTCAGGGGCTAGAGCCGCGTTGTTGATGGCAATATTTAATTCGCCATAAGTTTTGACGGTGGTGTCGACTAAATGTTGAACGTCGGTACTCTTAGAAATATCAACGTGAACGAATGTCGCTTCATTTCCGGCAGCAGTGATTGCGTCGGCTACAGCCTGGCCCTTTTCATCATTAAAATCTGCGACGATAACTTTGGCTTTGGCCTCCGCAAAAAGCTTTGCGGTAGCGGCACCCATACCCATGGCAGCACCAGTAACAATGGCAACCTTATCTTGTAAAATAGGAAAAACGGTCATAACGAAAACCTCCTGTGAGCTTTGTATACACTTTCACAATAATCATAGCACAAAATTTAATTTGACGTAAAGCGACTATCCAATCCCGCCAATTTACCGTATACTAGCTCCCAAAGGAGATGAAACGCCATGAACGCCCCCAAGATTCCCACTGAAACACTGATTCCCCAGTCATTCACGACCATCACCCAGGCCGAAGACCAGTTGCTGGCCCAGGTTGCCATGAAACAAGAAACCATCGTGGAACAGCGCCTGGAACATCCACTGATTGACCAGTCGACGCTGACTAGTATGGTGTTTATGGGCGATGCTTTTAGCCGCTTTGAAGTGACCGATACGATTTTTCACAATTGTACGCTGGTTAACTGTGACTTTGACGGTATCAGCCTGTTTCGCGTCCGTTTTGAGAACTGCAAGCTGGTTGGGACGACTCTGGATCACGGCACACTAAAAGAGGTCACGTTTGTGGACTGTGACCTCTCACTGACAAATTTTAATGAAGCCAAGCTGACCCAAGTCGCGTTTCAGCGGAGTAAGCTCACGGAACTGAACTGCTTGGGTAGCACGCTGAAACAGTGCCAATTCGATGATTGCACCCTGGACCAAGCCGATTTTTCTGAAACGTCGTTGAAACACCACGACCTGAGCACCTGCCGATTTGACACGTTACAAGTCTCCGACTGGGCCGTGCGTGGGTGCCGTTTCAATGAAACGCAGGCCGCGTACCTGGCCCGGTTATTTCTCGGTATTACTCTAGCGTGAAATGGTGGTCGCGGCCAACCGAATCTCTTCGGGCAACAGGTCGGGGTCGTCAATCTTGGCGACTAGGCGATCGATGGCTGTTTGCCCCAGCTCGGCAATCGGCTGGCGCGCCGTGACGATGGGTTGCGGGAGAAAGTCAAACCAGTCCTGATCGTCGAAGCCGCCTAGCTGTAGGTTGGGGACGTTTAGGTCGGGGAGCTTACGCAAGACACTTTCCATAATGGTATTATCCGCGACAAACAGGCCGTCACACTTCTGGTTAATTAATAATTGCCGGGTCATTTGCTGGACATTACTATTGTCCGTGCGAGCCGTGGCCTCGATGGCTTCGTCCGGTTCAATGCCGGCCGCAGTCAGGGCCTCTTGGTAGCCAGCCAGTCGTTCATTGGCGGTAAAAGACACGGCGCTATTGATAATCCCAACGCGGGTAGCGCCCTGGGCAATGAGCTGGGTGACGATGGCGCGGGTGCCTTGGACGTTGTCGACCAGTACCCGGTCGTACGGCGCGTGGTTGGGAGTCGGCGGCATGCGGTCAACGAAGACGGCAGGGGTAGGGCCAAGAATGGCTGCGTAGTCGGTCGGGCCACCAGCACTGGTAATAATCACGCCGTCGACTTGCTTTTCGAGTAACAGATTTAGGCCGCTGGCTTCCTTGGCCAAGTTCTCATCCGTGTTGACCAGGATCACGTCGTAGCCCGCTCGTGAGGCTGCATCCTCAATCGCACGACTCAGATGGGTGAAGAAGGCATTGAGGATGTCAGGGATGATCAACCCCAACGTGTGGGTCTGTTGGACCCGGATACTTCGTGCCAAGTCGTTGGGGTGATAGCCTAGGTTGCTGGCAATATTTTGGATTTTTTGGCTAGTATCCCGTTTGACGCGCGGACTGTGGCTGAGCGCTCGTGAGACGGTGGCTTCTGAAACGCCCGCCGCTTTGGCAACATCTTTGATGGTAACTTTTCCGGTCAATGTCTTCACCTCATATAATTAATAATTGTTTATTAATATTAATAGTCATGGTCATTGGTCACATTTTTTGCTCACACCATTTATGGTAACGGTTTGATTTGGCCGGCGCAACTAAATCCAATCGCAAAAATTTTCAAAAAAGGCTTGCGTTCTCCCCCTGATTAATGATAAAATTTATTTCTGTTGGGTCAGTGATGACTTCAATTCTTGGGCTATAGCCAAGTGGTAAGGCAACGGGTTTTGATCCCGTGATGCGCTGGTTCGAACCCAGCTAGCCCAATCAAATAGATTTATGGGTCCTCGTCGTGTTTCAGCACGGCGAGGATTTTTTTGACTGCTGGTGGAAAGCGCTGTCATTTTCCTTTAAAATGGACTTAGTAAGCCATAGAGGAGCGAATACTGATGACAACCAAGATTATTTTAGACTGCGACCCCGGCCACGATGACGCGCTGGCCATGATGCTGGCGTTGGCCAATCCAGAAATCGAACTGCTGGCCGTGACCACCTCAGCCGGTAACCAGACGCCGGAGAAGACGCTGAACAACGCCATGCGCCTGTTGACGCTGATGCACCACCAAGAGATCCCAGTGGCTGGCGGCAATCGCACGCCGCTGTTAAAGCCGCTGGAAACGGCCGGTAACGTGCACGGTAAGAGTGGGCTGGACGGTGCTGAGCTGCCCGACCCGGACTTTGCGGTGCAAGACATGACTGCCATCGAATTGATGGCCCAGACGTTGCGGAACAGCGCTGAACCGGTGACGCTGGTGGTGACGGGGCCGATGACCAATTTAGCCCTGTTCCTGCGCGTGTACCCCGAATTGAAAGCCAAAATCGCCCGCGTCGTCTTCATGGGTGGCGCGATGGGATTGGGCAACTGGACGCCGTCGGTCGAATTTAACATCTACGTTGATCCCGAGGCGGCCAAGATCGTGTTGAACGCCGGCATCCCACTAACGATGGCTCCGCTCAACGTGACCCACAAGGCGCAGATCTTAAAACCAGAGATCGAAGCCATCGGAAAAATCGATAATCCCGTGGCTCACGCGTTTTACGGCCTCCTGAACTTTTTTGAGCTGTACCATGAGAATCCGAAATGGGGCTTCAAAGGCGCGCCACTCCACGATCCGTGCACGATTGCCTGGTTGCTTCACCCAGAGATGTTCCACAGTGAGCTGATGAACGTGGATGTGGAAACGCAAGGTGAACTGGTTCGTGGCGAAACCGTTTGTGATTACTACGAACTGACTGGCAAGCCAAAGAACACGGACGTGCTACTTGACCTCGACCGTGACGCCTTTATTCAGCTGATCACCACGTCTTTAGAAACATTTAACTAGCCGTGTAAACCCTTGACCCATCAGTAACGGATGCCCGTTACCGGTGGGCCTTTTGGGCGTCCTTGGAAAAACTTAAACAATTTCACTTATACTAAAAGGACGAAATTTTTGTGTAGGGGTGAATGATAGTGAGACAGAAAGCTTTTCCAGTACATGAGGAGTTGATCTTCGGGAGTGGACTGACCATGATTGCCGGGGCGCTCGATGCTTATTCTTACCTGGAACATGGCGCCGTCTTTGCGGGCCTACAGACGGGAAATTTGATTCTGCTGGGGATCAACTTTGGCCACCTCCAATTGGCACAAATGGGGCGGTATTTGACGGCCCTGTTGGCCTTCGCCTTGGGTACGGCGCTGGCCCGGTTATTGCAGCACTTTTTAGCCCAGCGAAAGACTAGCCCACAGAGCGTGGCGTTGTGGGTCGAGTTTGCCATTTTAATTGTCGCCTTAGCCACCACCAACGTGATTCCGGATTGGGCGGCGACCGCGTTACTGTCCTTGGCAGCGGCCGTTGAGCTCCAGGAATTTCGCCGCATCAAAGGGGCACCGTTCACGCCCTTGATGATGACCGGTAATCTCCGTACGGCCACGGAATCATTGGTCGACGGTCTGCGTTATCACGACCGCGAAGCCCGCGGCAAGGCTATCGACACGTTTGCCGTTCTGGGCAGCTTCATCGTCGGCGCCGTGCTAGTCGCAGCCTTCAGCCACCTGCTGGCGGGTTACGCCATTCTGGTGCCCATCTTGTTGGTGGCAGCGCTGATTTTCTGGCTTTACCAACAGAGCCACCGGCGACAGTGGAAACACTGATGCACATTTGGCGAGCTAGCTTCTAGCTTTAAGACTAAGTCGTTCCACTCTGTGATTTGGTCACCGATTCCCACTACCTGAATTGCCAGCTTGACGGTAAGATAGTCAGAGCTGTCTTTGGATTACGTGTGTACGAGATGCTATAATGCACACAAAAATTAAGGAAGGGACTCCCTATGACTAATCCAGAAAAACTAAACGGGCCAGTAAAGTTAGTTAAGACTGGAAATGCCTATGCTTTTCGGCTTTCTAAAAGTGATTGTGAGTTTTTAGATGTAGACGGCGATACGACTTTTGAAAAAATCATATCGCCAGATGGTAAGGAAATTACTTTTAGAAAGATCGAGCTAGTTAGAGCAAACATTTTGGCAACGGCTAACGAATTGTTTGATGAGCATGAGGACTTGATGAAGAGACTAGATGGACTATTTACGTAATTGAAAGGATTCACAGCTAGTGGAAGTGGACTAACTTAATATTCATGAACTCTTTTAACAGGGTGTTATCAGAAACTATTGTATGTACAACTTTTAGCTTTAGCTATAGATGTAGTTAGGCTAGAATTTTCTTTGAGTAGAAAATTCTAGCCGCTTTTTCTCTTTAAATAATTGAATGTAATTTATATATGTACATTGAATTGGTGCTATTATGAAAATATGAGCAAGCTTAAAATGTTGTTGGATAATATTCATTAGAAGGGGTGGCACTTTGAATTGGAAAAGGAATATTTTCATTGGCATTCTTGTTGGATTTTTATTGGGATTTTGGGGTGGATTTAGCCAAATACAGAATGGACCATTGTTCCTAAAGGAGGTAACTACAAATGCTGAGACTGTAAATCAAGCTGAAGGCATTGATGGGACCTGTCAATGGTATTTAACACAAGATGGTGTTTTACATATTGGAGCAGGAAACCTAGCAGAACCAACTTCAACAGTATCAAACATGAATGCTAGTCAAGTTGGTTATATGATTGCACAGTCGTTACCAGAGGGGGCGGCCAATCCGACGAATAGTCAGGCAACGGCAGCAGCGATGTTGGTGAAACGGGTCGTTCTGGATGGTAAAGTACAGGCACCGATTAATTCAGCTAATTTGTTTGCACAGATGGGAAATGTAACCGCATTTGATAATTTGTCGGATTTGGATACTAGTCAAACCACAAATATGGCGTACATGTTTATGAATAATTTGACTATAACGAACATAGACTGGCTGACCGCTTTAGATCTTTCAAACTTCGATACATCTAAAGTAACTGACATGGATTGGATGTTTGGTGGGCTAGATTTACAGCATATCGATTTGTCCAGTTTTGACACATCTAAGGTAACCAGCATGATGTCCATGTTTAACGGAGATAGCAATTTACAAGAGGCTAATCTATCTAGCTTCGATGGGTCGTCAATGAAGTCCGGTCAAGGTCAAACCACGTTCTTCATGTTCTATCAGAACCATTCTCTTCGGAAAGTCTCGTTTGGTCCACGGATGAATTTTGTGGCGGATCCCTTTCTAGGTGTACGTGGGTACGATGTAGGACAGCTTCCTGTTGCTGATGACACCTACACGGGCAAATGGCAGGCGGTAGGCGATGGTTCAGATGTTAATCCGTTAGGAACAAAGTTTGATTCAGCTGCAGACATTGTTAAATTGTACACTGAAAATTCCCGACCAACTGAAGTTGAAACTTATGTTTGGGAGCCAGTAACGCGACAGACCCGGGTTACAGCTAAATATACCGATGAGAATGGTCGGCAGATTGCCGATGATGTTGTAACAGCATATGGGAAAGTTGGGGAAAATGATCCTGGGTACGCGACAGAACAATTAGCAATAAAAGGTTATACTTTTGATAAGGTTTTAGGCGATACGAATGGCGCATATCCGAAAAACGATGCGACTGTAACCTACGTTTATAAGAAAAATACGTCAGTAATTTCGTCGGCTGACACGAATAAGACACTTCAAGTCAAGCCAGTAACCGTTCAGTTTTTAAATGAAAATGGACAGAAGGTAGCACCAAGTGAGTCGCTCACGGGAAGTTATGGCGCAGCTTATCAAGCAAGGAAACGTAATTTAGAGGGCTACACCTTGGTGAAGGACTCAGGAAATACGACAGGGATATTTACGACCGAACCACAGACCGTCACGTATACGTATCAACGTGTACAAGCGCTCAAGGCGGGTCGCACATATATGGTAGTTTCTTCCACCAAGAAGATTGGATTGTACCGTACTAAGAATTTCAATCCTAAGCGGCGTATTTGCTGGTACTTGCGCAAGTCGCGGACAAAGTGGCCAATGTTTATTGTAACTGGGCAAGTGACTTCTAATCAGGGTCACGTGCGTTATCATGTCCGTGATGTTAACCATGGTTCAGCAACATTTGGTAAAACAGGGTATATCACGGCAAAGGCACAATATGTAGTCTCAACGTACTATCAGCACTTTTCACAGGCCGTGAGGGTGTTGAGCAAGTCTGGTCTGAACACTTATCGGCAGGATAGTCTGAAGAAAAAGGTTAACCATTATCGGATTAACCGCACTTTAAAGATTAAGCGGATTGTCCATTATCATCGGACAACACGTTTCCAGATTGCGAATGGTCAATATATCTCGGCTAATAAAAAACTAGTGAAGATTGTTAAGTAGTTAGTGAACTTAGCAAATTATGAGACAAGAAAAAACACCCCTGAGAAAAAAATCTCAGGGGTGTTTCACGTGAAACTAAATCCTATTTCGTCGCATCAAATTGGTAATCGGCACTGTAGAACGGTACCCGGTAAGCCCGGTAGGCGTAGGCCTTGTCCGCCGCGCTTTGCATGGTGGCGTTGAAGACTTGCTTGCCTGACTTGGTAACTTCAATGACGTTACTTTGCGCACCGTTGTGCTTGTAACCGAAGTCAATCAGCGTGTTGCCATTTGGTTGTCGTTCGGCGTACCCGATGACGTAGGTGAAGTTGTCCTTCCCTAAGGACTTCCCGTAAGACCAGGTCGTCTTGATGGTCATCTTCTTGGCATCCACGTGGTATTGCACGGCTTGAGAGTACTTCCCGGACGTCTTTTTGTTCCCATTGGTGACGGCAATGTTGTTGTCGTATAACAGGAAGTCTTCGCTATCCGCGGAGTTCTTGCCGCCGTTGTTCAGCAGGTAGATTCCGTGTTGACCACCAGTGATGACCGTGCCCTTTTCCGGCTTCAACAGGTATGGCCGGTAAGCCTTAGGCCAAGTGGAGGTCTTCTTACCAGAGTAGATCCACTTGATGTGGTCGGTCTTGTAGTCCAGCTTCATGATCATGTCTTGGTTCCGGCTAGAAATGACGATGGACTTGTCATTCTTATCGTAGTCCACGGCATTTTGGTGGAGCCAGTCAATCTTGCCGTCCGCACCCTTGGCGTACTTGGTCCACATGGACTTCGGCAACAACTTCTTCATGTCGATGACCTTCACGATTTTCCCAGTCTTGTGAGAAACTTCGATCATGGTGTCTTCCTTGTACTTGGATCCGTCGGAAACGGTGGCTAAGAAGTTGTGGTTGGGGAGTTCGACCAGGTCATGGTGAATGACAGTGGTTTCGCTATTGGCCTTGGCCGCGGCCTTACTGATGCTGGCGGCGTCTGAACTACTGGTATTGGCCGCGAAACTGTATTCCTTGTACACGCGTCCCAGGTAGTCGGTTTCAAGTAAATCGTTATAAACGTCGGAGTCGACGTCCTTCTTGGACAGCATCATGATATGACCGCCCGTCCACTGTTCAATCGTGTGTTGGGAGTAATCCGTGCTGTACCACCGGACTGTTCCGTCTGCGTCGATGGCAAAGGGTTGCTTGGTGGTCCGGTTCATGATGGTCAATTTGTTTTTACCGATCTCCATCTTGGACTTGTCCACGTTTTTCGTGGTGACCGTGGCGTTGGCAACGTAGGTCGGTAATTTGCCGGTCTGCATCTTCAGCGTCTTGGTCTGTGTCTTGCCGTCCTTGTTGGTGGCGGTGATCTTCACCGTGTTGTTGGTGTCAGCGTACAAGCCAACCACTGGTACCTGATGCGTCGTGGTGTAGCCACCCGCCACGGTGTTGGTGATAGACGTCTTGTCAGACTTGCCGACGACGGTGTAGCTGACCTTTTCGGCGTCCTTAGTTTTAAATGTGACTAACGCGGACAGTGGGGACGTCTTGTAAGGGTTGACCTTGACGTAGGGACTGTCTAACGTGTATTTGCTGTTTTGCGCTGCTGCTTTATAAGTTGCGGTCAAACGCTTCTGACTGTCTTGACGGGTCGTGATGAGCTTGGTATCCAGATTCTTCTTGATCTGGGTATCCGTCAACACGGATTTGTTCGTCTTGATCTTGTAACTCGCCGCCGATGAGGTTGACGAGCTCTTGGTACTGGAACAACCGGCCAAACCAACTGTCAGAACTGCCAGGGAGGCAACAGCAAGCGTTACCATCCGGGGGTGTTTGAATTGCAAATGAGCCATCTCCTTTAAAAATTGTCGAAAAAAAGGGGGAGTGGTCACTAAGACCAATCTCCCCCAATGCTATGTAACACCTTACAATATACGCTTTTGCCGGAAGCGTTTTGTTAATAAATGCTGACTCTTTTGTGAACAAACTGTGAACTTTATGAATTCTACTATAATTAGCAGGTTATAAAGTGTAATGTGAAAAATGGATGGTTTTTTAAGCGGCGGATAACGTTATCTAAGAAATTCTTATTTCTTGTTTAGAAAACCATCAGGACGTCGACGTTAATCACATGATATAACTAAAGACGTATTAATTACGGGGCGACCCGTTAGAAGAGGTGAGACCGTGGCCGAACGGAAAAAACGGCGGTATTTACATGAAGTTGATCTCATGCGGGTCATGTTTATCGGTGGGGTGTTGTTAAATCACACCACGACGGCATTTGAGAACCGCTTAGTCGATACCACGAATAGTCAGTTACTGTTGGAAGCCACCCACTTGGCCCTGCATTTTACCCGGATGGGCTTTATGTTTATGACCGGGTTAGTGTTGGTCCTGAATTATTATAACCGTGACCATCAGTGGCTACGCTTTTGGAAAAAGCGTTACATCAGTTCCGGGGTCCCCTACATTGCCTGGAACGCAATCATCATGATCGTGGCGACCCTGATTGCCAGCGGCGGCATTGATTGGCCGAAGTACTGGGCCCATCTGGGCAACGCGCTGCAGTATGGGAATGAGTATTACATGTATTATATCGTGGTCACTTTCCAGCTGTACCTGTTGTTCCCCGCCATTGTGTATATGTTTAAGAAACTCCCGACGCACCATCTGGCCATCATCGGCATCAGTGGGGCGGTCCAGCTGTTCCTGATTACGGGAATCAAGTACTGGCTCCCACACATTGACACCAGCAACTGGCTGTGGTGGTTCCGGGCCTACGGGAACAACGTGTTTGTGTACCAATTCTACTTCGTGGTCGGTGGCTTCGTGGCCATTCACTACGACGATGTGGTTGCCTTCATTGAAAAGCACCACAAGTTCATCAACTGGATGGCGGGACTGCTGGCGATTGGCACGGTCTTCTTATTCTTCGGTGACCGTGACATCTTGCAGCTGAGTCGCAAGGCCGTGTTCTCCGTGCACCAACCGTTCATCTTCATTTACGACTGTTTTATGATTTTATTTGTTCTCTGGTTCGGCCTGCAGTACGCCAAAGCGCGCCAACACGGCCTGCCGGACTGGTTAGACAACCTGATTCAGGCCTTCTCCAAGGTTTCCTTCGGGATCTACCTCTGTCAAAGTTTACCGATCTTTGCCTTAAATGCCATCTTGGCACACATGAGTCTTCCCGCCTGGTTGCTGCTGTTGCTGCTGCCAGTGGGTTACCTCTTCGTTGCCGGGGGCGCCTTACTGATTTCTTGGTTCTGCTTCAAGGTGCCACCATTCGGTATCTTGATTGGCCGGCCCCAATGGCACTTGTTCTCGAAAGGAGCACGTTCACATGTCAAAAGTAACGCTTAAATTAACCAATCAATTGAAAAAGCACGCTAACGATAAAATTATCAAAGACGAAGCCCGCGACCAATGGTACACCGGTGCGGAACTGGCAGCCGATGTCGATCAACTCGACGATCAGCTGCGCGGCCTGCACGTGGGTCACGGCGACGTCGTTTACGTTTGCCTGCCCAACTCGGGGATGTACCCCGTTTTGACGCAAGCCATCTGGGAGATTGGGGCCATCATGAACCCCGTTTCCGCCAACACGCCAGCCGCTGAAATGCTCGCCGACTTGAAGGAACACGACTACGCGGCCGTTATCGTGGCTGACGACCTGGTCGATGCTGTCTTGGCTGACCGGCAGACACAACGCGCCGATTTGACGCTCAACACGGCCGACAACTTGACCGTTATTCGGGATACCAAGGTGGCCGGTCACGTGGCCGCAACGCCGACCGAAGAGGACTTAGCGCTCATCCTGCACACGTCCGGGACCACCGGGAAGCCTAAGCGGGTCGGCTTGACCCACGACTTGATTCGCCACGGTGCCCAACACGACATCGACGCGCACCGGTTGACGGCGGCCGACACGACCCTGATCACCATGCCGATGTTCCACATCAACGCGCAGGTCGTTTCCGTTCTGTCCACGCGCCTGTCTGACGGCAAAATGGTCATCACGCCGAAGTTTTCCGCGAGCCGCTTCTGGCCACAAGTACAAAACAACGGCGTGACCTGGGCATCCGTCGTGCCAACCATCATCAACATCTTACTGTTAAACAACAAGGCCAAGGCGGCCTACAACGACCAGACCCATTTGCGGTTCGTGCGTTGTTCCTCCTTCTCCTTGCCACTAGAAAAACTGACCGACTTCGAAGACACGTACCACACGCGCATCTTGGAAGGTTACGGTATGACCGAAACTGCCAGCCAATGCACCTTGAACCCATTTGACAAGCCTAAGGTCGGTTCCGTGGGCCTGCCAGTAGGGACCGATATGGCAATCTTGGTCGATGGCGAATTTACCACGACCCCTGGCCAATCCGGTGAGATTGCGGTTCGTGGTGATCACGTCATCAAGTCCTACCTGGACCCACATCCTGATTCCTTCAAGGATGGCTGGTTCTTGACCGGTGACTTGGGTTACTTCGACGACGATGGGTACCTCTACATCAACGGTCGGAAGAAGGATATCATCAGTGTTGGTGGCGAAAAGGTCGCCCCAGCACGGGTAGAAAATGTTCTGAGTGAACTGGACTTCATCAAGGAAATCACAGTCATTGGGACCCCCGACGACCTGTACGGTGAAGCGGTGACCGCCGTTGTCATCAGTCGGCCAAACAGTGGCTCTCAAAAAGACCAAGAACAGGCCATTTTTGATCAAGCTAAGAAGGCCCTGGCCGGCTACGAACAACCGAAGCACGTGTTATTCGTTCATGATTACCCACGGAACGCCACGGGCAAGGTCGTCCGGCCAAAGCTACGGGACCTGGTCGTTAACGATCCGGTGAAGTTGGGTGCTAGCGCATGAGTCGGACCAAGCGAACCGTTTTAAAATGGCTAGTTGGCATCGTGTTGGTCTTGTGGGTCGGGGTGGCCTTTTACGGCTACCAACAAACGGATGGCGCTAAGAGTAGCCATACCAACGGCTTGACCACGGTGACGGTCGGTTATCAAAAGGGGGATCCCTTTGATATCGCCAAGCAACGCGGCAAGCTGGTCAAGAAGATGAAGGCCAAGGGCTACCGGTTGGTACTCAAGCAGTTCCAAGACGGGAATGCGCTGATGCAGGCGCTGAAGTCCGGCAGTATCGACTACGCGCGGGCCGGCGATACGCCACCCGTTACGGCGCAGTCAGCGGGAACTGATCTGGCTTACGTCGGCGTGGGCTCCACCAAGGCCAAGGGTTCCGGTATCCTGGTCAAGAAGAACAGCGGCATCAACTCGCTGAAGGACTTGAAGGGCAAGAAGATTGCTTACACCAAGGGGACCAGTTCCCAGTACCTGCTCTTGCAGCTGATTGAAAAGGCGGGGCTTGAGGTCAATGACGTCGATTGGGTCAACATGGACCAATCAGCGGCTAGTGTGGCCTTTGCCAAGGGCAAGATCGATGCGTGGGTCACCTGGGATCCGTACACGGCCCAAGCAGAGTTGACGCAAAATGCCAAGGCCCTGAGCAATGGGGTCGGCATGAGCAACAACCGGGACTACATTTTGTCAATGCAGACCTATGCTAAGTCGCACAAGACGGTATCAAAATACCTAGTGGACTATCTGGAAGATGATATGCACTGGGCCGATACCCACCACAAGCAGTTGACGACCATGCTCAGCAAGTCGCTGAAGCTGAAGAAGTCAGTGGTCAAGAAAATGGTTGACCGCCGGCGTTACA
Source organism: Levilactobacillus yiduensis (assembly GCF_024718525.1). Lineage (NCBI taxonomy): Bacteria > Bacillati > Bacillota > Bacilli > Lactobacillales > Lactobacillaceae > Levilactobacillus > Levilactobacillus yiduensis. The sequence continues at coordinate 138,991 of NZ_JAMXAZ010000004.1, read as the reverse complement.
GCATTCGCGGCATGTACGCCAGCGTTGTCAAGGAACAACAGGAAATGGCCGATAACTTCTACAAGAACGGCATTACCACCAAGAAAATTAACGTTAAGAGCGCTGTGACTTATCTGAAATAGGTCACGTGCGGGGTCGCCAATCAGTGAGTTGGCGGCCCTTTTTTGCGTTAGCAAAAAAGGGTGTCTACGGTTACTAACGAAATTGGTGGGGATTTTGTGTAGGGGTTGAGGGAATGTTAAGGGTTATTTAAGAGTTATCTGGTGATAGGTGATGGTGGGATAAGAAAAACAAATATTTCCCAACATTCTACATAGTTGAAATCATTGTGTTAATAGCGGTTCAAAGTTGTATTTGATTAGAAAAGGGATGATTCTACGAATTGGCAGTGGCTACTGGCTTTGAATTATCCTGATAAAGCTGCTTTTTGAAATAGAGATACCCCAAATAGAGTTCAAATAATTCAACAGTTTTATGTGGGTCTAGATTGAAACTTTGCTTAATACGTTCTAGACGGTAACTGAGTGTGTTTCGGTGTATATGTAAAGCCGCTGCAGTATGAACCATACTACCATTATTGTGAATAAATGCGCTTAAAGTTTCAATAAGTTCATTTCCTGACTCAGACTTATGCTCTTTCTCAAAGAGTCTTTCAAGATTTGTAAATGATAGTTCGCTATTAAGAAGTCTATCAACAAAGGCAACTTGCTGATAGTAAATCAAGTCTGATCGGTTAAAAATAGTACTGATTTGAAGAGCCTGAGTAGCCTGTTGAATAGACTTTCCGATGTTGCGTGTCGCTAAACCGATACCAAGACGAATTCTTTTTGCACGACAATACTTGATTAGACGATCAATAGTGGCATTCAAACGAGTTAAAATAATTGTTGTTTTAGTATCAAGAATAATTTTATAGTCTGTGCCATCCATGATACCAATGGGAAGATTTTGTCTTTCAATGGCAATTGCGGTGCGCGGCTTTAATATATCGATTTTTAACTGACTAGCTTCTAAGAGCAGTTCCGTTTTAGATTCAATATCGCTAGTAACCTGTGACCACTGATAAAGAAAGCGATTGAGTGTATTTTCTCTCTTCTTTTCTTTCAAGTTACTTTCATTTTGACTCAATAATAGTTCTGTTGCAATTCTTAATAGAGAAGCTAAGGGGGTGACTTTGTCGGGATCACCAGTTATTCCGATGACACCGACAATTTCATTGTCAAAAAAGATGGGCATATTTATTCCTGGCTGTCCATGTTGTCCAAATGAGCGTGCCATTGGCAATGTCTTTTTTTGCTCAATTGCATCAAGCGCGCCGACATGCAATGTATTAATTCGAGAACTATCACCACTGGCGATAACGTAGCCGTTTTGGTCCATAAGATTAACGTTATAAGGAATCTGTGCCATCATTTTATTCACAATTGATTGTGCAAGTACTGGGTCGATTTTCATAGTATGTCCCGCCTTCAATTTATTACAGAGCGTCATTGGATGAAGTGTAATTATTTAGTTAATAGACTAGTTTCAATCAATAAATTTGTGCAATTGACAGATAAGCAGTTAAGTTTCGTAAGTAACTATAAATGTTGGCGTAATTTTAATCAGAAAAATGAAAGCGCCTCCACATTATTTAAACGCAGAAATTCAACTTTTTCAAGTACAAGTGGTAATCGCAATTTTAGAGCTGGTGGGAGCCTTAACTTTGGATTGATGGGTTTTTATACCAAAAATTGCTAAACTGAGGCGGCTACTACAAGCCTGTTAATTACTCAGAGCAATGTATGGCAACATATCCTTGGGGGTAGTCATGGTCCTGCCTTGAGTGTTTAACCAAAGTTAGTTGTTTAAAGTTTGTGCAATTGCATACATGATTAGGCTTTGTTATGTAATAAACTAAGACTTGTAAAAACGAAGTAACAATTTTTTTGATAGATGTGTTCACAATTTCACTTTTGTTGAAGGGGTTATGGGCCCACGCTCCTTCTAAATTTTGAAGGGAAAGAAGTGCGGTACGATATGGCAAAAATTGTATATATTCCAGAAGATATTGCTAACGTTGGCAAGAAATTTTTAAAGGATAAAGGTTATGATGTGATCCTTGGAACCGGGACTGATGCACAGACAATCTTACGGGAAGGTAAGGATGCAGAAGGAATCATCTTACGGACTTCACAATTTGGAAAAGACATCATTGACGGTTTACCAAACGTTCAGATTATTGCACGACACGGTGTTGGTTTTGATAATGTTGATGTAGATGCTGCAACGGCGGCTGGGAAATGGGTAACAAATACACCTTTAGCTAATGCAAGTTCAGTTGCGGAGACAGCAACGAGTTTATTATTAGCAATGGCAAAGAATCTGAAAAATGATATTACACATATGGCTGATGATGACTTTTTCTATAAGAATTCGCATAAAGGAATGGATTTAGAAGGAAAGACATTAGGCATCGTAGGCTATGGCAAAATTGGAAAAATGTTTGCAAAAAAGGTTCAGGGATTAGATATGAATATCTTGATTTATGATCCTTTTATTTCGGAAGTAGAGACAGGCAAATTGGTCTCACGTAAAGAATTGTTAGAGTCATCCGATTTTGTGTCGCTACATTTGCCAGCTAATGCTCAAACGAAGGAATCTTTTGGAGAAGAAGAATTCAAGCTGATGAAAAAGACAGCATATTTGATTAATTTATCACGAGGTAGTGTTGTAAATGAAAGCGCTTTAATAAATGCGCTTGAATCTAAAACAATTGCTGGGGCAGCGCTAGATGTTTATTCACAGGAACCTCTACCAATGAATAGTCCATTATTTTCTTTGGAAAACGTAACTTTAACGCCGCATATTGCATCAAACACAGGAGAAACGATGGACAGAATGGCATTACATGCCGCTATGGAAGTTGATCGAGTTTTATCCGGTAATGAGCCTAAATGGGCAGTTAATCAGGTACTAGCTAAAAATTAATATACGGAGATGAAATTATGATTTACGATACGATTAAAGGTTTTGAAGAAAATAATTTATATGACGCGAAGACAAAGTTAGTTTTGGATTATGTGAAAAATAATGATATTTCAACATTGGAAGTAGGGAGCCATAAAATTGATGGTGATAATTTCTATGTAAACGTTTTAAGTTACGATACTGAAAGTGAGACAAATCGTTCATGGGAGAGCCATGATAAGTATATTGATGTTCATGTGTTAGCTTCTGGTACCGAGGGCTTAGCTTTAAATGATACTGCTAATATGAAGCGAGAAGAATACAATATCAAGAAGGATAAGGCAACTTTAACGGGAGATAAAAATGTTTCTTTGACGCTGAGACCAGGTCAAATTTTAATCTGCTATCCGGAAGACGGCCATAAAACGGGAATTCAGGTTACGGAACAACCTAGTCATTTAAAAAAATGTGTTTTCAAAGTTAAGCTTTAGTCAGTTGGGTAATCAGAAATTAAGATCGACTAATATGAAATGAGGTTCTCAACTTTGGAAGATGCTCAGAAGAAAAAATCATTTAACAAAAAGCGTTGGGTTTCGATGCTAATTAGCATTATCTTAGGAATTATCATCTGGTTTATTCCAGTTCCAGGTAATTTCTCGGTCAGTGCATGGCATTTGTTTGCAATCTTTGTTGCCACAGCTTTTGGGTTCATGCTACGGCCATTCCCATCAGGGGTAGTTACGCTGATTGCGTTGACGATGACTATGGTAACAGGAATTTTACAGGTTCCTGAAGCATTTGAAGGTTTTAGTTCAGATACGATTTGGTTAATTGTTTCCGCCTTCCTCTTCTCGAGAGGTTTGATTAAAACGGGACTGGGACGGAGAATTGCTTATTTTTTGATGGCTCGCTTTGGCTCAAGTTCGTTGAAGTTAAGTTATTCACTTTCGCTAGGTGACTTGATTATTAGCGCCTTTGTTCCTTCGAATACGGCTCGATCGGGTGGGATTATGTACCCAATTGTTCGTAGTATTGCAGGTGTTGCTGGCTCAGAACCGGATAAGGAACCACGCAAGATAGGTGCATATCTTATTATGTCCTTGGTACATAACGATAATATTGCCAGTGGATTAACTATGACAGCGTGTGCAGGTAACTTGTTAGTTGTAACTTTTGCTGCCAAAATTGCAAATATACATCTATCTTGGTTCTCTTGGTTTTTGATGGCATCAGTTCCTGCGTTAGTTGCATTCATTGCGACGCCATGGATCCTTTATAAAATTTTCCCACCAACCATGAAAAAGACGCCTGAAGCTCGTATAGCAGCACAACAGGCGTTGAGTGAAATGGGGAAAATGAGCTCTGAAGAAAAGTTATTATCCCTGATTTTTGCTATTACGATTATTGGATGGGCGACTACTGGGATTACAGGCTTAAGTTCGACGGTAGTTGCTTTAGTGGGACTGTCACTGATGACTTTGACCGGAATTCTGAAATGGCAAGATATTACTACTGAAAAAGGTGCCTGGGACGTAATGTTCTGGATGGGTGGTATGTATAGTCTGGCTGATAATCTTTCAAAGATGAACTTTTTCAAAATATTTGCACAGTATGTTGCACGGGACTTGCATGGTATCAGTTGGCCTCTAGGGTTAGCTATTCTGATTTTCATTTTTATTGCAACAACATATGGATTTGCAAGTGGTATTTCTCACTTACTAGCTATGTATCCAGTGTTCTTGACTGTAGCTATTGGAATTGGTGTTCCACCATTTCTAGCAGTTATGTCACTAGGAATTTGCACGGTCCTCTATCAAACGTTAACGCATTATGCTTCCGGACCAGCGGCAGTTTATTTTGGCGGTGGTTATGTCGAACAAGGTACTTGGTGGCGTTTAGGGATTGAAATGTTACTCATGAACTTCGTTATCTGGGGATTTGTTGGATTTACTTGGTGGAAGATTCTGGGACTCTGGTAGCACTAAATTGGTTCATCCGACAGGCGACTGTATGGATGAGCCAATTTGTGTTTTGACTGATAAATAATAGTAATTTAAAGAAGAAAGCGGTAACAAATTGTGTAATTGCACAAATAAATACAAGTAAGTTAGATGCTTTGGGTAATATATTTGTGTGAAATTTATCTTATACTCGTAAGTGTAGAAAAGTTGAAAGGGGTTTTATATTATGAAACTTGGATTTGTTGGATTAGGTATTATGGGCAAGCCAATGGCAAAGAACTTAGTAAAAGCGGGGCATGATCTAACTGTATTTGATTTTAAAGATGAAGCAGTTAATGAACTAGTTGAATTAGGGGCGACGGCAGCCACAGATGGAAAATCAGTTGCAGAAAACTCTGATGTTATTTTCACGATGGTGCCTAACTCACCTAACGTTGAAGCGGCTTTATTCAACGATGGCGGTATTGTTGAAGGCTTGAGTGCTGGTAAGACGGTTATTGATATGAGTTCAATCAACCCACTGGCTAGCCAAGACTTTGCTAAGCGTTTGGCTAAGTTAAATGTTGGTTTCTTGGATGCCCCTGTTTCGGGTGGGGAACCCAAGGCTATTGATGGCTCAATTGCCTTCATGGTTGGTGGTGACAAGGATCTCTTTGATAAGAACAAAGAATTATTAGATGTTATGGGTGGCTCTGTAACCTACGTTGGGGCTGTTGGCGCTGGTAACACGACGAAGTTAGCCAACCAAGTTATTGTTGCTTTGAACATTGCCGCCGTTAGTGAAGGGTTTGCTTTGGCTAAGAAGGCCGGCTTAGATCCGAAGATGGTTTTTGATGCCATTCATACTGGTCTAGCTGGTAGTACTGTTATGGACGCTAAGGTACCAATGATGATTGCTCGGAACTTCGAACCTGGATTCCGTGTAGACTTGCACATCAAAGACTTACAAAACGCCTTGGATACTTCCCATTCACTACATGTTGGTCTTCCACTGACTGCTGAGGTTATGGAAATTCTCCAATCAGTTAAGAATGATGGTAATGGTAGTGATGATCATTCTGCTATTGCTAAGTTCTATGAGAAGATGAATGATTTGACGATTGAATAGTCAGAAAAGCTAATCTGGCAAGTAAAGGAAATGGGATTTAAAACCGTCCTTTTTTCTTTTTCGCCAAAAAGTGAAAGGATAGGTAATATGTCAGTTCCTAAGATTGTTAAAATGGACGTTTATCCAGTCGCTGGATATGATAGTATGCTACTAAATTTGAGCGGTGCGCATGGACCATACTTTACTAGAAATATCGTTATCTTAACGACAGACACGGACGAAGTTGGGGTTGGGGAAATCCCAGGTGGGGAGAAGATAACCAATACGTTGAACGATGCTAGGCCTTTAGTTTTAGGCAAGACATTGGGAGAGTACAAAGAGGTTTTGCAAACAATTCGAACTAAATTTTCGGATCGAGATTCAGGTGGTCGGGGATTACAAACCTTTGATTTACGAACGACAATTCATGTTGTGACTGCTATTGAAGCTGCGTTCTTAGATCTATTGGGGAAATATTTACATGTTCCAGCAGCAGCATTGCTTGGAGATGGGCAACAACGCGAAAAGGTCGACGTTCTAGGCTATCTTTTCTATATTGGAGATAAGTCAAAGACAGATTTGAATTATATTAGCCATGATGATGATTCGGATGCTTGGGGACGAATTCGTCGAGAACCTGCACTCACACCAGCAGCTATCGTTAAAGAAGCACAAGCTGCGTACGATCGTTACGGTTTCAAGACCTTTAAGCTTAAGGGCGGTGTCTTCGACGGTGAACAAGAAGTTGCAGCCATCAAGGCCTTGCACAAGGCTTTCCCAGATGCCAAGCTTGATCTTGACCCGAATGGTGCTTGGTCATTAAAAGATGCCATCCACTATGCATCAGAGCTCAAGGGTATCTTGACTTATGCTGAAGATCCTTGTGGTGCTGAAGAAGGCTTCTCTGGTCGGGAAATCTTATCCGAATTCCGGAAAGCAACCTTCTTACCAACCGCTACGAACATGGTTGACACTGACTGGCGGCAAATGTCTCATGCCATTGCCTTAGATAGTGTCTCTGTACCATTGGCTGACCCTCACTTCTGGACTATGGAAGGTTCTGTCCGAGTTGCTCAACTTTGCCATGAATTTGGGTTAAACTGGGGAATTCATTCCAACAACCACTTTGATATTTCCTTGGCGATGGTTGCCAATACTGCTGCAGCGGCTCCTGGTGACATTTATGCGGTTGATACGCATTGGATTTGGCAAGATGGTCAGAATCTGACTAAGAACCCATATCAAATTAAGGACGGGCAATTATCAGTGCCTGCAACCAATGAGGGATTAGGCGTTGAAATTGATTTGGATGCTATCAAGGAAGCTAATAAGGTATACATTGAAAACAACTTGGGTGCGCGGGATGATGCCAAGACCATGCAATACTTGGTTCCTAACTGGAAATTCGATCCTAAGAAGCCTGCATTAGTTCGTTAATAGAAAGGATAGATAGTCGTGGATATTAGTCGGATCAAAGGTATTATTGTCCCATTGTTAATCCCAGTTAATGATGACGAGAGTGTCAATGAACCTAAATTACGCGAAGTTATTGATCATGTGATTGATGGCGGTGTACAAGGTATCTTGGCATTTGGTAGTAATTCAGAATTCTACATGTTTACTGATGAAGAAATGACTGAAATCTTTAAGATCATTGTTGACGAGACAAATGGCAGAGTTCCTGTCTTCTTCGGAATGGGGCCAATTCGGACCAGTCATGGGGTTAAGCTGGCTAAGTTGGCTGAAAAGCTGGGTGCCGACGGAATCTCAGTCTTACAGCCAATGTTCCTCAAGCCAACGGATGAAGAATTGTATGGTCACTTTAAGGCGATTGCGAATGCTGTGCCTAACTTGCCAATGCTGTTGTACAATAATCCACGAGTGGGTTACCGTTTGAATGCTTCTCTGGTTAGTGACTTGGCCCACAATGTTGAAAATATTATTGGGGTTAAGGATTCAAGTGGTGATATGACTTACTTCAGCGAAGTCGTTCGGTTAACGCAGGATATTGAGTTCCGTGCATTCACTGGTAAAGATACATTGATTTACTTAGGATTATGCGCAGGTTCATGGGGCAGTGTCTGCTCGACAGCTAATGGCTTGGTAAAAGAAGTTGTCGATATTTACGACAAATTCGAAGCCGGCGATTACAAAGGTTCTCGTGAAGCGCAATACAAGTTTAATCCAGCACGATTGGTTCAAAATAAGGCTAGCTTCCCAGTAGCTACAAAGGATATGGCTAATTTGCTTGGCATGAATGTTGGCAAGCCAATCCTCCCAAGTCTACCTTCTGATGGTGCAGTCCTTGACGGCATGAAGACGGAGATTGATAAACTGGTGGGGACTAAGACCACGAATTGAGGTTTTTCTTATGACAAGGGTACTAATTGCATCGGATTCGTTTAAAGGAAGTGCAACGTCAAACGAGGTAGCCGATTATATCGCAACGGGGGCGCATCAAGCTGACCCGACAATTCAGGTCACAACCATTCCGATTGCGGATGGTGGCGAAGGGACAGTTAGTAGTGTCTTAACCGCTGTTGGCGGTCAAACCTACACAGCTTCGGTCGTTGGTCCGTTGGGGCAGACGGTTGATGCTCATTGGGGGATGATTGATCAGAAGACTGCGATTGTTGAGGTTGCTGAAGCGGCTGGATTAAATCTAGCCAAGAGTGATCTTGATCCCATGTTGACGACAACATATGGTGTTGGTCAAATGATTCAGGCTGCTTTGGATCGTGGTGCTTCTAAAATCTATATTGGTCTTGGTGGCAGTGCCACTAATGACGGCGGCATTGGGATGGCTCAGGCACTCGGTGGACACTTCTATGATAGCGCCAATCATGAGTTAGCTTATGGTGGCAACGGACTGTTGCAGTTAGACCATGTCGATTTGTCAAAAATGGATTCACGGCTAGCTGGCGCAACCATTATTGGTCTAACAGATGTTGCCAATCCATTAACCGGGCCTCAAGGGGCATCAGCAATTTTTGGTTCCCAAAAAGGTGCAGACCAGAACAAGATTCAACAGCTGGACAAGGGGCTAGCGCTTCTGAACCAGATTTTGAAAACACAGTTGGATATTAACTGTGGTGATGTTCCTGGGGCTGGCGCTGCTGGTGGGACTGGATTTGGGATTCTCAGTTTCCTTGGTGGCCGGTTGAAACCGGGAATAGAAGAAATTATGCGCTTGACCAAGTTGGAAGAACGGGTTGCCGAAGCAGATTTGGTTATCACTGGCGAAGGTCAGATTGATGGGCAATCTCTGATGGGCAAGGCGCCAATTGGAATAGCACAACTTGCTAAATCACATGAACTACCAGTGGTGTTAATTGCTGGCAGCATCGGTGATAATATTCAGGCAGTCTATGCTGCCGGCGTGGACCTGGTTCTCTCGTCTACAGTATCGCCGATGAGTGTAGAGCAAGCAATCGCCAACGTTCGTCCGCTTCTAACGCAAGCGGGTTACACTGCAATGCGTGCGTTTAACCTTAATCAGGTTTTGACGCACTAAGCAATAATGAAACACTCCTTCAGATTATAAAAACAAATGGACGATACCTCTTTGCCAGGAGGTGTCGTTTTTTAATAACCCGGGAAATACATGGCCATTGAGATATATTTCCTGGGTTATTTTTTGTTCAATCGAGGCTAGAACGGAAAATTGTGATATACGAATGCGCCAACATTGACTGTTAATACTTGTTCACCTGCATATATTGAATAGCCTTGTGATGTAATACACTGAAGCTGATAAGAGAAATAGAGTTGATTGGTTCGTACTGTTTGATAGCTTATTCTTTGGTGGTGGCATTCTATATATGAAAAGAAAGAAGCGCGAAAAGGTATGAGTAAAGTTGTATATTTACCAGAAGATATTGCCAGTGCAGGTAAAAAATTTTTGCAAGAAAATGGTTGTCAGGTGGTTTTGGGTACTGCTTCAGATGCAAATACGATATTGCGGGAAGCGAAAGATGCAGATGGTATTGTTTTGCGGACAGCAATGTTTGGGAAAGAAATAATTGACGGATTACCCAAGTTAAAAATTATTGCACGACATGGCGTTGGATTTGATAATATCGATGTAAAAGCTGCAACAACGGCCGGAAAATGGGTAACGAACACGCCTTTGGCTAATGCTAGTTCGGTTGCGGAAACGGCAACTGGTTTGATGCTAGCATTGGCGAAAAACTTGAAAAACAATGTTAATCATATGGCCAGTGGTGATTTTTCCTATAAAGCCACGCATAAGGGAATTGACCTAGAAGGGAAAACGCTAGGTATTATTGGTTATGGTAAGATTGGCAAAATGTTTGCTAAGAAGGTTCAAGGATTAGAGATGAATGTTCTGGTCTATGATCCCTTTGTTTCAGAAGTAAAAAATGGTAAATTAGTTTCACGAGAAGAACTCTTAAAGTCATCTGATTTTGTCTCCTTGCATCTACCAGCCAATGACCAGACGAAAGGAACATTTGGTGCAAATGAGTTGAAGATGATGAAGAATTCAGCTTATCTTATGAACTTAGCACGAGGAAGCATCGTAGACGAGCCTGCCTTGATAGCAGCATTGAAAGATGGTGAGATTGCTGGCGCTGCGTTGGATGTCTATTCCCAAGAGCCGTTGCCACTAGATAATCCGTTATTTAGTTTGGAGAACGTTATCTTGACGCCACATGTTGCATCGAATACGGATGAGACAATGGACCGCATGGCCTTACATGCTGCGATGGAGGTCAACCGTGTATTGTCAGGTAACCAGCCGAAGTGGCCAGTAAATAAAATATAATAATTTCAACTTAATTGGAGAAAATCCTTGCTCATCACGTCGCGTCGCCCGCTATAACTAGAGTCAGGAGGTGAGATTCATGTCAACTTACACGACGGGCGAACTTGCGAAAAGCGCCGGTGTCTCTGTGCGAACGCTTCAGTACTATGATCAAAAAGATGTATTGAAGCCAACGGCTACGACTGATGGTGGCCGGCGCATTTACACCGAGACGGATGCTGAAACACTCAAGCTGATTTTGCTGCTGAAAAGCATGGGCTTGAAGCTGGCGGCAATTCGCAAAATTCTAGCCAGCGATAACGCGCAACCAATTCTAGAGCTCCTGCTGGCAGAACAGGCCAAACGGTTGACCCATGACCGGGACCAAGCGACGGCACAATTGCGGACGGTAACGGCTGTTCAGAAGAGCTTAACCGGTGCGGCAGGAGTGGCCCTCAAATCCATTAAAGACATGGATCGACTGATGAATAATCGACAAGCGTTGAAACGGGTACATGGGCAACTGATCATTGGTGGTTTACTGATGGACGTTTTAGAAGTCGCGGGGTTGGTCTATGCTTGGGTTACCGGCAACTGGTGGGTCTTCGCCGGTGTGATGGCCATCGCCATTGTGGTCGCTGCTGGCCTGAGCCACCACTATTTCCAACGGGTGGCCTACACCTGCCCGCACTGCCACACGACCTTTAAACCACGCTTCTGGCAGGAGTTTTGGGCCGGTCACAGTCCCCGTACGCGCAGACTGACTTGTCCGCACTGTGGGCAAACGGATTACTGCATCGAAGTGTTTGCTGAATCAAGTGAATTGTCCTAAACTGGGACTAGTTAAGTCGTTCACAGAAAGGTGGAATTTTGATGAGTGAGCAACGAACCGTCCGTTTGATTTTGCCGCAATGGCAAGGGGGCGTGAACCCCGATTACCTGTTTGGTGCGCAGTTACTGGCAATTGTCTTGCCGCCAGATGACCAGGCCGAAACGATCCATGTGCCGGTCTCAACGAATCTTGCGGCGAGCCAAACAGCGACCGATGGCGTGGATGGCAAGCCTGTTTTGCTGCAACAGATGGCGGAAACCGAGTCGATTTTAAACGTCAAACAGCCGGACCGCGTGATTACGGCCGGCGGTGACTGCTCCATCTCAGAAGCGCCCTTCGACTACCTCAGCGGCAAGTACGGTGAGCATCTGGGCGTGTTGTGGCTGGACGTGCACCCAGATATTTCGGACCCCAGCACGTCGCAACACGTGCATGAAATGGTTGTGGCCAACCTGTTGGGCAAGGGCGACCCGGACTTCAGTAAGGCCGTGGCCCATCCCATCTTACCACGACAGTTGATGTATGGCGGCTTGGACCATGGTGCGTTGCGACCGATGGATCAGGCGGTGGACACGTTGGGGATTCGTTACGCCACGCCGGAAGACTTGGCCAGTGATAGTCAATCGATCCTTGATTGGTTGGCGGCCGAAAAGATCACGCACTTGGCAGTGCACCTGGACTTGGATGTGCTAACGCCCGCTGATTTCCGGTCGATCTTACCCGCACAACCCCATACGGACGTGAACAATTTCGGGGCTGCGGTTGGCCAGATGGCCTTGCGCCAAATCGTCCGCGTCATGCACGATGTCAGCCAACAGGCCGAGGTCGTCGGCTTCAGCATCGCCGAGCACATGCCGTGGGACGCGATTAATTTGCGGAAGGCGTTGCAGGAAATTTCGATTTTTAAGTAACCAGAAAAAATCCCAGCCACTGGCAACCATGCCAATGTGACTGGGATTTTCGCAACTTATGATTCTACTTTGTCGTGTAAAATAGCTTCCAACACGTCTTCGGCGACCAGGCCGACTTGGCCGGCGTCGTGGCGGTCGGTGGGACCGTTGAACTCGGCGTAGTTGGTCTCGTGTTTCATGACCACGATGCGGTCCGCCATGCGGGCAGCTTCGTTGACGTCGTGGGTAACCAGAACTGTCGTGAGCTGTTGCTGCTCACAGATGCGCAGAATCAGGTCCTGCATTTTCCGGCGGGTCAAGGCGTCTAGGGCACCCAATGGTTCATCGAGCAATAAGACTTGCGGATGTGACATCAAGGCGCGGGCCAAGGCGACCCGTTGCTTTTGCCCACCAGACAATTGGTTCGGGAATTGTTGGGCGAAGTCGTCCAAGTCGACCAGGTGCAAGAGCTTCTTAGCCTCGGCCTGTTGTGTCGCGTCGTGACTCTTGAATGACAGGTTGTCGAGCACCGTCATCCACGGCAATAATCGGTCTTCTTGGAACATCACGCGGATCACGACCGCGGAATCTTCGCGGGATTCGTGGTTGAACAGCACGTGGCCACGCGTTGGGGCTTCCAATCCAGCAATCATCCGCAGCAGCGTACTTTTCCCGCCACCACTCATCCCGACTAGCGCGAGGAATTCGCCGGGTTCGATATTAAAGTTCACGTCGCCCAGGGCAGTGATTTGGCCGTAGTCTTTGCCGATGTGGTCGATGGTGATTTCTGGTTTTGTGGTTGTCATTATTTACTGCTCCTTCCCAGCGTTTGCCAGTCGAGGAAGAGCGTTTCAAAACTCTTGGCGACCAGGTCAGAGATCTTCCCGAGAATGGCGTAGATCACGATACACAAGATGACCGTTTCCATGTCCACGAAGTCCTCGGCGTTGGTTGACATGTAGCCGATTCCCGAGTTGGCAGAAATGGTTTCGGCCACGATCAAGGTGGTCCACATCACCCCTAAGGCGTAACGCACGCCGACCAACACTTGGGGCAGCGCTGCGGGGAAGATGATCTTTTGAAAAAGTTGGCGTTTCGATAAATTGTAGGACTGGCCCATCTCAATCAGGTCGGGGTCGACGTTGCGAATCCCGTTGAATGTGTTGATGTAGACCGGGAACATCGTCCCGATGGCCACCAGGGAGATCTTGGCGGATTCATTGATGCCCAGCCAGATGATGATCAGCGGAATCAACGCCAGATGGGGCACGTTCCGGACCATTTGGATGGATGAGTCAAACAGCAAGCGGGCGGTGTTGGACATCCCGTTGACAAAGCCCAAGATGAACCCCAGGCCACCACCGATGACCAGACCCAGTGTGGCCCGGTACAGGCTGATACTCATGTTCTTTGGCAGTTCGCCGCTTTGCGTCAGCTTGACACCATCCTGTAAGACGGCCCACGGTGAGGGCAAAATATTGGTCGACAGCCAGCCCAGACTACTGCTGAGCTGCCAGACAACGACGACGAGTACGGGAATTAGAAATGGCAAGAACCCTTTAAACGAGAAGGACCGCGTCTTCGGTTTCGGCGGAAGCGCGGGGGATAGGGCAACAGTTTTTTGCATTGAAAAGAGCCTCCTAGGCAGGAATAATCAAAATTAAATGTTGTGGCGGTGCTGAAGATTACCGCCATGCTACCCGTAGTTTACAAGTAATTTCGGGCCACAACTATTGTCGTTTTCTAAGTGTTAAATAAGAATTTCTTAGAAAGGTGGGATGTGGCGACTTTTAGAAAAACCGCCACAACAAAAGCGGCCACCCCACAATTGAGGTGACCGCTGAATTGTTAATGCTTAATGGAATACCCGAGCAATCCCGGCAACGTAAGAGCGTTGACCGTTCTTGATCGGTTGCACCATGATGCGTGGTGGCCAGCTTTCGATGACCTTGCCCTTGCCTAAGTAAAGGGCAACGTGCCAGATGGTGTGGGTGCCTGGTTGATAGTAGAAGACCAGGTCGCCCCGACGTTTGTGACTGTAAGCCACGTGCTGGAACTTCTTGCTAGCCCAGAGGTTGCGGGAGTTCCACTCGTTACCAGGGAAGGCGTGGTGAATCGCGCTGACCGGCCTGGGGTTGATGCCACCGGCGTACAGTGCCTGCATGACCAGTCCGGAGCAGTCTGTGCCGTAGATTGGCTTGGAAGAAGAGCCAACCAGGTATGGATTGCCCTTGTATTTGTAGGCCTGCTTGATCATGGCCTCGACGTGTTCCTTGCGGCCGTTCCAAGCGTGCGCACCCAGTGGGGCCACGTAGGAGTCGATGCTGGTCCAGCTAGACTTGGAGAAGCCCAACTTGACCCAGGTCTTTTCGTTAACGGTCCCAGTGACTTTCAAATGATGTTTGCGTTGGAAATTCTTAACGGCGTAGACCGTAGCCGAATTGTACTTGTTGTAGCCATTGGCCGTGCCCAAACGACGCATGATTTTCCAGGTCTTGATGCCTTCGTAGCCGCGTTTAACGGTGTAGCCGACCTTACCGTAAGGCTTAATTTGTTTGTAGTTCACTTGGTAATACTTCTTGGGGTTCTGGTAGCCCTTGGTCTTGGCAACAAACGCCTTGTTGGCCGTGACGTATTTGCCAGTGTTGGTCTTTAAAACGGGTGCGTGGCCCTTGACCGTGACGACCTTAGAAATCTTGGCGTAGTGGCCCTTGTGAATCGTGGTCACATGGTGCTTCTTAGCCGCGTCCTTGTAGTAGGCGACCGTCTTCTTGACCCGGATGATGCCCGGGTTCTTGGTGTAGTAGTCAGTCTTGGCTTGTGCGGAGGTGGTGACCCCAACACTGGCTAGGCCGGCGATGACGAGTAATGCAGATAGCCAGGTTTTCTTCATGATTTTCGCTCCCCTTTAATTTAATAACTCAATGCCCGATAGGCATCATGTTTGCGGTGATTGTGTAAATTGGCCAACGTCATGCTGGTCTTTTTCTTGGTCCACGGATCGTTGTAGTAGGCCCGCTTACTGCTGTAGCCGGACAAGGTGATGGCGTGATTGACGAAGCCGTCAACGCCTGCCACCCAGATGACCACGGGATGCCCTTGATTGATTTGGCCCTTCATCTTCTTAAATGAGGCGCCGGTCATATTCGTGGCGGACCCGAGGTGCTTCTTCACGGTCGACATGAGGCCCTTGGGATAGATCCACCAGCCAGAGCGTGAGTAGGGACTGCCAACGAAGCCTTTGTTCGGGTTCGAACTACGTGGCATTTCCTTGGCCAATGACATCTTGGTGACCTTGGCGCCGGCGTATTGCAGCATCATGGTCGTCGCCGTGATTTCACAACCGGTCGGCAATTCTGGCCGTTGGGCGATCAATGGAATGTTCAGCCAGCGATAGGATTTGACCGTGCCATTGCGGTGAATCCAGCCGGTCTGGGTGTGCTTGTAGGTAAATTTCAACCAAGTGCCATCACTCATTTTTTCTTCGCGGGTGATGTGGACCTTCAAGTTGGCGTAGTTTCTGCCAGTCGAAATGGCCTTCATGTTCTTGGCTGAGGACTTGGCACCACCGGACTTGTAGACCTTGTAGTTGTGCTTTTGGTTGGTCCCGATTTTGGTGTAATAGTTGACGACCTGCTTGCTCAAGACTTTACGGTAAGTTGGCCTGGGTTTGGGTGTCGACGAAGATGAAGACGACACACTAGATTCCGATTCAGATGACGCAGAAGAGGATTCCTGATTGGACACGCTTTCATCAGTTGTCTTGCTAGTCGTCGTCGCACTGGACGTCGCCGTCTTCGCGTACGCCAAACCGTTGGGAGCAGTGCCCAGTAAAAGCCCCAAACTAAGGGCAGCTAGGCTCCCGATAAACTTTCTCATATAAATTGGCCACCTTTGTATGTATTGATAAGGTATAATACAACTAAATATATGCCCTAACAAGGATTATTTTACTGCTCACAGAACCGGAAAACAACAAAAAATACGATGCTTGTGGGTTTTGCTAGCAGATAAACCGCCTGAATAACGGTTTTTTACAAGCCCCATTTTACCGCTGATGGGGTGCGAAAACAATAGGGATAATGAGAGAAATCCTTGTGATGACGGTATTTGACATGACGTCTATAAGGTGGAATTCAAGGTGTTTTCGTTGGCGAGACACAATAGATTTTCAGCAAAATTATTTGTATAATTAATCATGTTATCAAAATATTTAATACATAGTCATTTGGAGGCATTAATATGAAATTGTATTCGCGAATCATCGCGACTGGCTTGGTCATCCTGGCAGTTGGTAGTATTGGGGGAACAACACCTGCTCAGGCGAAGGTCAGTGGATTGGAATGGGCGTCATCGATGTGGGCGAAACAGTATATTGTGACGAAGGGGCCGATTTACAAGTCGCTAAGTTTAAAAAAGAAGTCCAAAGCCAAACAAAAAATTTTCTGGTCAGACACCATGTATACCTTAAATTTCACCAACGGAAAGCACGCCAGCTATCGTCAGCTGGTTAAAAAGAACGGCCACCTAGTGGGTTACGTTGCCAAGAGTCGCGTTAAAAAGTTAAAGGATAGCGATCACCGGTCCGCAGCTTATAAAAACAAAGTTAAAAAAGCTAAGGCCAAAGCAAAGAAGGCTAAGGCAGCTGAAAAAAAGGCATTCACCACTAGCGAGCGTAAACAGATTGCGACATACCGCCGGCAAGTGAAACAGATTGCCAATACCACCAAGGGGATGTACGCGCAAAAGCCTTCTGTGAAGAGCCATTTTACACCGGGTAAGTTGAGTGCCAAATACGTGAACGCAACAGTCGATTCGATTAACTTTTACCGGAGTATGTATGGGTTGCCACGCGTGACGGCCGATGCCAGCTGGAACACTGAGGCCCAGTATGGTGCAGCGACGTTGGCCGCGGCAGACAAGGGACTGTCTCACGGATTAGTTGGTCTCAATAGACCCAGTTTCGTGTCGACAACCGATTGGCAACGGGGCGTCGATGCAACGAACTCGAGTAATTTGAGCGAGGGATTAGCTAAACCGTACGATAATATTTTAGGGTACGTGAATGACGGCAACAACATGACGACCATAGTTCCAGGACATCGGGAGTGGGTCTTGGGTGGTATCGCTAAAGTTGGCGTTGGTCAGGCCAATGACTATAATGATCTGAAGGTCTTCGGGAGTCACGATGGCAGCTATACACCGTCAACTGTGGCCTTCCCTAAAGCGGGTGTCTTTCCGAAACAGGCCGCGACGGGAACGGTTTGGTCCGTGTCATTTGGTCACGACTTGGGGTCAAATGCCGCGAAACCCACAGTTGAGGTTACGGATAATACGAGTCATAAGAATGTTCATGTTTCTCAAGTGGGTATCAGCGGCGACGCGTACGGCCAGTTTGGGACCACAGTTTATTATCAGCCAGCTGATAGTCAAGTTAAGCGGAACCATACCTACACGATTAAGATTAGCAATATTGCGCATCAGCCAGATATGACTTATAAAACGAAATTGTTTGATTTGAAAAAATAATGGGTAAACGATTATTCCAGCTAAAGTATAGTAAACAAAACGGTCACACCGGAATTTTGGCGTGACCGTTTTGTTAGAATCAAGCAGGAATTAAAAAATAAGCGGATAAATATTTTTGCGAGCTTGTTCATAGGGTTCATAGAGTCCTATTTAATTGTCTCACAGCGAGATTCACGAATGGCTTCATCACCGAGTTCTTGACCGATACCTGGTCGGTTGGAGAACGTGAATTTCCCATGATCTGGTTGTTCTGAATACTTACCAATCCATTGATTATCTGGCTTTAACGCAATTTCGTGTTGTTCGTGAATAAAACAGTTGGGAACGGCTGCTTCAACCTGCAATGCCATGGCAGTGGCAATTGGTGTGCCACAAGTGTGTAGCTGTACGCCAATATCAAATGCTGAAGCCATGTCACAAATTTTCTTGGTTTCGCTGATGCCACCACAGATAGCTACGTCTGGCTGAATGACATCCAGAAGACGACTGGTAATGAAAGGCTGAAAGCCATACCTGGTGGTAATCCGCTCGCCACTTGCAAGGGGCATCGTAGTGACTGCCTTCAATTGTTTGGTGAGTTCTGGACTGAGGGGCGAGCAGGGCTCTTCAAGGTAGAAGATGTTCAGTGGCTCAATCAATGGTAGAAATTGTTTAGCTGAGTTTACATCAAGTCCAGCGTGACACTCAACAATCAAATTAATTTTAGGCCCTACAGCTTCACGAATGGCTTTTAGCCGAGCAACAGGGAGTGCGAGTTCAGCATAGTCCTGTAACCCAATCAATTTCTGACCAAAGTGACCCTGTTCATCGAGCATAAAGGGGTCAATCTTAAGTGTCTGATACCCTTCGGCAACAGCCTTTTGAGCGACCTTGGCGTATTCATCAGGTTGTGACAAATACTTCGTCTCTAGGTGCCAGCCAAATTGTAACTGACTAGCATACGCGGGAATACTTTCTCGGGTTTGGCCGCCTAATAGCTGATAGACTGGAACACCTAACGACTTGCCCTTAATGTCCCAGAGCGCTGTGTCAATCGCACTAACGGCGGCGTAGAAGGTTGTTCCACTACCTTTTCCCCAGAAGGTTCGCTGGTAGAATTGTTGCCAGATTTTTTCAATATTTTGTGGGTTCTGGCCGATAATTAGGTGGGAGAGATCTTTGAGACTCCCCAAGGCGCCGTATTCACCGTCACCGTAGAAGATGCCTGACTCACCGAAGCCACTGATGCCGCTATCGGTATTCACCCGAATGACAATTGGATGCCAAGCGCCATATTGTCGATTCCACTTAACTTGAAAAATATCAACACTCGTAATTTTCATAACGATACAACCTCCTACTTGGTCACGTACATGTACTTGTAGTTCCACTGGGCACCAGTTGTATTGTGCGTAATGCCGTGTAAGGTGGAGCGTTTCAGGTAGTAATTATAGTTTTGATATAACGGGGTTAGTGCCTGTTGATCAGACAGGAGCTTTTCGGCCTGGAGTAGCTTTTGCCAACGACCGGTTGCACTGAGATTATCTGTGGTAGAGTCATCAATTAGCTTATCATAGGTCTTATTTTTCCAACGGCCATAGTTTTGTGGATTATTACTAAGTACTGGCTGAAGAAATTCGATAGGGTCGGCAATATCAGCACCGCGGCCACCTAAATAAGCGTCAAATTGGCCTTCAGTGGCCCGTTGGTAGGCAATCTGGTCGGGGACGTTTTGCAATTTGATGGTCAAGCCAGGAAGGTTCTTTTCAGCGTTGGCCTTGATCAGTTCTGCTAGCTTACTGGACGTGTCACCGGTTGAAGTCATCAGGGTAAATTTGAGTGAATTGATGCTGAGTTGTGCTAGTCCTTTTTTCCAATAGGATTTAGCTAACTTAGTATCGTACTTGACGCTTTGACCGCCATCCTGAAGTTTTGCAAAGTCTTGATTTTTGGCATTATAGCCGAGATAGCGTGTCACAACGCCGGTTGGTTCGAGCCCAGAACCGTGCAACAGGTCCGTCACGATTTGTTTGCGATTGATGGTTAGCGAAATGGCCTTGCGGATATTAACGTTACTGAAAGCTTTTTTCAGCTGGGCATCCGTAGAAGCTTGATTGTAGATTAAATAATTCATGTAAGAGTAAGGACCAGCATAGAGTTGCTTACTGTTCTTGAAGTTTTGATACTGATCACTGGTTAGAATGGTGAAATCAAGTTTTTTGGCTTGATAGAGATTCAGACTAGTCTGGGCATCCGCTTCAAAGAACATGTTGATGCGGTGCATTTTGACTTGGTCTTTATCCCAATACTTGTTATTTTTTACAAATGACCAGGTAGTCCCTTGTGGCTTCCAATTTGTCATGTTGTATGGACCAGAAAAGACGACTTTTTCTGGCGTCGTACCGTAGTCTTTGCCGTACTTATCGACAATCTTTTTATCTTGCGGCGAGAAGGCTTGATAAGTCATCAACTTATTAAAGTAGGCAATCGGATGATCCAAGGTGACCACCAAAGTGTGATCGTCGGTAGCCTTAGCCCCTAACTTGCTGACGGGAAGCTTGCCAGCGTTAATGGCCATAGCATTCTTAATCCCCTTAAATAGATAGGGATGCAGAGACTTCGTGCTGGGCTTCAATGAGCGTTGCCAAGAATAAACAAAGCTTTGTGCCGTGATGGGATCGCCATTGCTGAAAGTAGCACCCTGACGGATTTTGAACGTGTAAGTCTTACCATCTTTAGAGACAGTTGACTTAGTTGCTAGGGCAGGTGCGACCTGATGCTGTTTATTCAAATAAAATAAACTATCAAACATATTGCCGGCTTGGTCGAACCCGCGGGACTTAGAAATATCCAATGTTGAGATAACGAAGTTGGCAGAGATGTTGGTCGTCCGAACCAGTTTCTGTGGTGAATCAGCGGAAGAGGACTTAGACCCACACCCGGCAAGCGTCACCAAAAGAGCCATAGCCGTGACCACCACAGTCACTGGCTTATGACGATATAAACTAAAATGTCTCATAATAAACCTCCAATAAAAAGTATTAACCAAACCATCCTTAAAAGTGTTAT
Organism: Levilactobacillus yiduensis; assembly: GCF_024718525.1. Lineage (NCBI taxonomy): Bacteria > Bacillati > Bacillota > Bacilli > Lactobacillales > Lactobacillaceae > Levilactobacillus > Levilactobacillus yiduensis. The sequence continues at coordinate 117,930 of NZ_JAMXAZ010000004.1, read as the reverse complement.
TCTTAAAGATGGAACCGATACCATTATACTCATAACTTTGTGAATTCGACAATCTTTATTTGCGATTAAACAATGTATGTATCTCCAAAACACTGGCTTAATAAAAGACTGAGTGTACTTGCCCAGCCAAATTACAGTAAACAAAACGGTCACGCCAAAATGCTGGTGTGGCCGTTCTTTTAGAATGTGGTTAAATCAATTTTGCGCCTAAACAAGTCTTGAAGTGATTCAATGCCCAAGCGTGACCGGCGGGGTCGAAGCTGGCGACGGCATTTTGGGGGATGATGAGGCGATAGCCCAGGTTGTAGGCGTCCACGGCCGTATGCAGCACGCAAATGTCCGTGCAGACACCAGTCAGAATCAATGTGTCTACGTGGCGCTCGCGCAGGCGTAGATCGAGGTCAGTGCCGGCAAAGGAACTGTAGCGGGTCTTGTCGAATTGCCAGACGTCATCAGCTTTTTGGTTGGTCTCGTACCAGTCTTTGAGCGGCCCAAATAGTTCCCGACCCCAGCTGCCGCGAACGTTGTGTTGTGGAAAGAGCTTGGTCTCGGGATGGTAGGGGTCATTGGGTGTGTGCACGTCGGTGGGCAACAGAACCCAACCGTCCTGTTTGTGGGTTTCCTCGGCCAATTGGACGATTTTGGGCGCCAAGGCCTGTCCTGGTTGCCCGCAGGTTAAACTCCCCTGGTCCGCTACAAAATCATTGGTATAGTCGATGATCAACAATGCTTGATTTGTCATGAAAATTCCCCCATTTTCAGTTGTTTCCACTAGTATGCCGAAGCCGGGTGGGGAAGTCAAAGGATTATGTTATTCGATTTATTTGTAAAACTAACTGATTAGGCATCGCGCCATACGTTTAAAACGACTGTGGAATCTGGAATTCAGTGTCAGCTGTAAAGACAGAGCTGGATTGGAGGTGCTTCGTCTAAAATCCCTGTAGCGGCAGGCTCGCAACCTGCTTTGCAACCGTGACGGGCGCAACTCGCTCGGGCAAAGTGCAGGTTGTTTGGTGCAATTCGCTAGTTTGCCTGTGAAATCTGGGGTACGATTAAGCTAAATTAAAGGGGATGAGAAGCATGGAAAATGTCTTCAGTCAGCAGCTCGTCAAATTACGACGACAGCAAAATTTGTCACAGGAACAGCTAGCGCGTGAACTCTTTGTTTCGCGACAGTCTATTTCGAAATGGGAACAGGGTACAACGACGCCGGATCTGGATACGGTCGTCAAATTGGCGAATCTTCTGCAGGTCGATCTCAACGAGTTGGTAGGTGGTCAAACGACCATGGCCCAGTCCCAATCAGCTGAATCACACAGTGTGTTACCGGAAGGACAGCGACCGATGAATGGCTGGGAGTTCCTTTCTAAAAATTGGTGGATGATTTTTCCGCTGTTGGTTGCTCTGGGTTGGGTCGTAGCGATGTTTCAGCATTAATTTAGAAATGTTCCTGTAGTGTAAGCACCTAATAACTGACCGTATTGAAATATAAATTAAAAAGAGATGGACCGTCCTCGGCTTTTGAGGATGGGCCATCTCTTCCATGCCTGAAGCGGCTATTACATTGAGTTCTTCGCGGTTATCAAGTCCCGATTGATAAAATTCTATGGTAAATAAGTTTCCAGATCGTCCTTTTTCGCAAAGTCTGGGAGTTGTGGCACTTTGTTTAATAGGTAAGTCATGTAATCACCATCGCCTGGCACATTCGTAAACTATGTATGGATAATAAATTACCATTTTAACTGTGACTCCTGAGCCGATTGATAACTTAAATAATCATTTATCGAACGCTTTAAATAAAGCGTTTTGCAAAATATACACGGCTATTACAATTATCAAAAACAGAGTGTAATTTCCCTTAACTAAGAAAAGGGCCATTAAAATCAACACCGTCAAAATAAAATTGATAATTATCCGTATTCTCTTTTTATTCACGGTATTCACTCCCAAATTATTGTTTACATCCACATCATATCATAGCCACTCACTGACGACTAATAGCTAGCCTTGTCATTGTTAAAGCAGGTTGGCACCAGGTTGAACAAACAACATTGAACCATACCGCCAATTAATGGGGTGGATTTTAATGTATCTAGACTTGCGTTACAATTATTAGATAGGAACTATATTAGGGGGTAATTGGATTGTTCAAAATTAACAAGATAGGGGCAATTTGGCTAATGCTGCTTGGCGCTGTGACGGGGAGCATGGCCGTAACCAACGCTAGTGCCAAAACAATAAAGTCATATCCGTGGAACTTTGGAAGAAAAGGTTATTCATGGACAGCGCCAAAGGATGACGCTGCACCATTGTACTATACGAACGCTAAGCGGCATGGCTATATTTGGAATAAAGGTTTCACGAAGAAACTACATAATACCAAAAATTATCCTAATCGGTCGTGGTATGTCCAGAAATCTTTCAAACGAAACGGAAAGGTCTATTACAAAGTTTATGGTGGTAAGGCTTCCGGATATGTATGGCACGGTTTCGTCAAGCCTGCAATTTCTAAGAGGATTGACACGTTTACTTCAGATAGTCAGTATACCCATTACTTGAAAAGCAATAAGTCACAAAAGCTATCTCGTGCGGTATTGAAGTATTTTCCGGGTGCAAAAGTGAATTTAGATGCATCAAGACGTGGAGCAGGTCAACTTATTGGTAGTGGGCCAGTGCTGTCGTCTATGAATCTTGATAATTACTCAAGTAGTATTGATTTAACGAAGCTTGAAATGGAGACGCATGATTCAATGGGTAACGGTTCGCTGACTGTGTTAAATGCGTTACAAGATCCTATTTTAACCAGTAATGCTGATAAAGCTAAACAGGTCAATAAGATATTAAAGAAGAATGGCTATAATCAAAATAAAATTAAGTCTTTGATTGCGGATGGGTATCAACTGGGAATATACATGAATGATGGAGCTGGAATTCACAGCGGAAAGAAAGGTTATCCATGGACTATTGACACATTCACGAATACTTTTAGTAATTATGCCTTAGTTTTAGTGAAATAATCAGATGAAGTATTTCAGGTGAAACTGTCAGAGCAGTGACAGACCTATAATTATAATGATCAGATGCTCAAATTGAATGCAAAAACGGCCTCACGCCGCCAACCCGTGAGGCCGTTTTTGCATCCAATCTATCCCCGAGCTCTTGACAACCATTACCCACTATCGTATATTGTAAGTGAATTGATATTATATGCGATATAGTATCAGAAAAGGAGGCAGTCACATGGCCATTCAGGTACCAACAGAGTTGTTAGACGGCAGTGTGCTGGGCTTACTGACGCGTGAGGACCACTACGGGTATACGTTGACGCAAGAGGTGCGGGCGCTGATTCCCATTTCCGAATCGACCCTGTATCCGGTCTTGCGTCGGTTGAAGAAGAATGGCTGGCTGGAAACCTATGACGAACCCTTTCAGGGGCGAAATCGCCGTTACTACCGGTTGACCGCCAGTGGTCGGGAGCGACTCGCGGAGATTCAAGCGGAGTGGCAGGACTTCAATCAGGCCATTACCAAGTTATTAGGGGGCAACCAAGATGAATGATTACATTCAAGCCGTGCAGCGCTTGCTCGGCCAGCTAACGACGGCGGAACAGCAAGAAGTCGTCGAATATTATCGAGAATACTTATTGGACGCCGGCATTGCGACCTACGAACAGGCCGTTGATGAGCTGGGCACGCCACGGTCCTTGGCCCGTAAAGTTTTGGCGGATTATTCCATTCGGCTCACGGAGCAAGATGGCGGCGAATCCGCGCAGTCCCGGTCGTCCGTACAGGCGACCAAGGCCAACGTGAAAACGGTGTGGCTGATTATTCTAGCCTTACTGTCGACGCCGGTGACGATTCCCATCATGATTGTGATCTTGGCGCTGTTTGTGGCCTTTGCTGCGGTCCTATTCAGTCTGGTCGTTGCCGCACTGGCCGTCTTCTTGAGCGTGATCTTGGTCGGGGCGATGGGCGTCGTCGTCGGCATTGCCACTATTTGGCAGGCGCCGTGGACCGGGATGTTTTACCTGGGTGTGGGGTTTGCAGCGCTGGGAATCAGCTGGCTGGGCTGGTTGATTCTGAAATGGCTGGGGAGCAAGGTAGCCTGGGCGTTGACTTGGGCAGCCAAGAAAATTTACAACCGCTTCATTCCACGGAGTCGGGCAGAACGGGGGCGTAAGCTATGAAACGAACAACGAAACTTGCGATAGTACTGGTGGTCCTGGGGGCCATTTTAATGGGAATCGGCTGGCTGAATCATGGCAATAAGGGCGTCGTGTGGTCTAGTCAGACGCGCCGATTTCAGGTGATTAAACACAGCACGGCGAGTTATCAGCCAGCGGCCTACAACAAGATCGTGGTCAACGCCCACGTGCCGGTGACCATTGAGGCCGGCGACACCAATCGTGTGCGTATTAGCCGAATCGGCAATGGTCAGGGGCAACCCAAGGCTACGGTCGATCAGGGCACGCTGACCATTACAGGCAGTAGCGCGACCGAACACCTCAGCAATACCATCTTTGGCTTTAGCGAAGGCGACTATCGCCGGGGCGTGCTGGTCACGGTACCACGGGATAAGCAGCTGACGGCCATCACTGTCAAACGCGCGGGCGACGTCTCCATCAGCGACCTACAGACAAAGCAGCTCACCGCGCATACCGGGGATGACTTGAGCCTCTTTAATTTGACGGTTGACCAGGATGTGAACATTCAGTCCGACAATGGGGATATTTGGGCCGATAACCTACGTGCCCAGCAGTTGAAGCTCCAGGCAGGAAATGGCGACGTCGGCTTGAGCAATAGCCGCTTGGCCAGTCGCCACAACCAAGTGGATGCGGGTAACGGGGATATCCGCATGACGAAGACCAAGCTCGGTGGTGGTAAGCTTACGGCGGACAACGGGGACATTCATCTGCTGAACAACCGCTTGAACCGTGTGCTGACAGCCTATACGGACGACGGTGACATCACCGCGCACATTGATAGCTCGGCTGGGGCTAGGGTCGCGGTCAAGGACGCCGACATGGGCGACATCAAGGTGCTAGGTCAGACACGCCACAGCGGGTATCGGCTACACCCGAAGGCCCAAGCACAGTACCGCTTGACGTCGGCGGATGGGGATGTGACGGTCAGTACGAAGTAGCGGGGAAAAGTCGGACTAAGATTGACCAACTAATAATTGAATCAACTACCCCAAGTGGCGTCCCTAATCTGGACGCCACTTTTTAATCGTGACCACCCGCACAAACTCCGGCACCAATCGGTTTTTCTGGTATTCCTTGGCAAACGTGGTAAAATATATGGACTGCGTTAAACCGGACTAAACATCAAATTTAACTACACAAGGAGATTTTATCGTGTCTGATTCATCTTACTGGCAAAAAATTGCGGACCACGCGCGTTCGGAAAACCGGCCCTTCTTTAGCTTAGCGCCGATGGAGGCCGTGACCAATGCTATCTTCCGCCGCGTTGTGGCCCGGGCCGCGGCGCCCGACGTTTTCTTTACGGAATTCACCAATGCCATCAGCGTGACCCATCCCAAGGCCAAATTCACCGTTCAAGGCCGCCTGTACGTGGCGCCAGAAGAGGCGCACATGCCGGTCGCCCAACTTTGGGGCAATGACCCGGACGCTTTTGCCCGTGCGGCCGTCGCCGTGAAAGATCTGGGCTACGAAGCCATCGATATGAACATGGGTTGCCCCGATTCCACGGTCATCAAGAACCACGGGGGCAGCGATTTGATTCGCAATTTTGACAGTGCTGCGGCCGTGATTGCCGGCGCCAAGGAAGCCGGATTGCCCGTCAGCGTTAAGACGCGACTGGGCTACAGCCGGTTGGATGAATGGCGGGATTGGCTCACGTTCTTATTTGAACAAGACATCCCCTTGCTGACGATCCACCTGCGGACCAAGAAGGAAATGAGTCGCGTGCCCGCGCACTTCGAGCTGATCGACGACATCGTGAAGCTCCGCGATGAGGTGGCACCAAACACGCTGCTGCAGATCAACGGGGACATCGAGAATTACCAGGAGGGGGTCAAACTGGCCCAGGAACATCCTGGCGTCGACGGCATCATGATTGGCCGGGGCATCTTCACCAGCCCGTTTGCCTTTGAAAAGGACCCCCAGGAACACGATATCAAGGAGCTGTTGGGGCTGTTAAATTACCAGTTGGACCTGTACGACGACTTTGAAAAGCGTTTTGACACGTCGCGGTTCGCCTCGCTGAAGCGGTTCTTCAAGATCTACGTCCGCAACCAGCGCAACGCTGCTAGCCTGCGGAATGCGATGATGGAGACGCACACGACGGATGAGGTTCGCAAGTTGCTGGCGGAATCTGAATTTACTGATTAAATCAAGGAGAGTGGGACAAAAGGCGGTTAGCTGGCGAGCATTAAGGCTGATAAGCGAATAATCCCGGGCTTGGATTGTTTGCTTATCAGTTTTAAGCGGAACCAGCTGCCTTTTGGCCCAGGTTTCAACACCAGATGTTCGGAGACACAAAGGGCCTGAGACTTTTGTCCCAGACCCTTTGTGTGTGCAGTGAACACAGTCTGAGTTGGCCGCTTGCCGTCCGCCCACCGCGTTCCGGCTCATATTTGGCGAACGGTAAGGCGACCAGCACCGATCACATGACATTCAAAGACTAATTTTGTCCCTGTAAGCCCTGGTGTCATCATAAAGCTTGCTTTCAATCTTGCAACCTTTAGGTGTGTCAACAAATAACCAGCCTTGTTGGCTGAGTGCTGGCAGGTTTTAACGGGCAAATTGTTACCGTTTTCTTGGCCAGAAGTGGTAAGTTAGAGGAAAGACCCTAGGAGGGGAAATGGTATGACACAGCTGACGTTTACGGAAAAAATCGATGGCAACGTGGCCCGGTCGGTGAATCCACTGGGTTTGCAACGGATGATGGCCCAACAGATTGCGACGGTCACTAGGGAACCGCACTATGCCGGCGCGAAACACGCGTTGATTCTGGGCGGATCGTCTAGTTACGGCTTAGCCAGTCGCATTACTGCGGCGTTTGGTATGGGGGCTGCGACCCTGTCCGTGGGGTATGAGCGGCCACCGCGGCCTGATTTTCTCGGGACCGCTGGCTGGTGGAATCAACGTTTCTTCAAGCAAGCTGCCAATGAGGCCGGTTTGGTCGCTAGTAATTTGAATGCGGACATTTTCTTGCCGGAAACCAAACAGGAAGTCATTCAATATATTCGCAACCGTTTTGGTGGGCAACTGGACCTGTTGGTGTACTCCATTGCGGCGCCCAAGCGCAAGAATCCGGATAACCCCGCTGAAGCGTGGCGGTCGGTCATTAAGCCGCTGGGCAATCCCGTGACCGACTACACGTTAGACCTCGAACACGAGCGGTTGGTCAAGGCCACGCTGGAACCCGCGACCGTAGCCGAAGTGGCAACGACTAACCACGTCATGGGCGGCGAGGACTGGGAGCTGTGGATCGACGCACTCCAAGAAGCTGGCGTATTGGCACCGGACTTTAAGACAATCTTGTTCTCGTACGAGGGTCCCCGCGTCACGGCGCCAATCTATCACGACGGCACGCTGGGCCAGGCCAAGCGGGCGGCTGAAGCCAGTGCTCACCAGATTCAAGCCAAATTGGCCAAGACTGGCGGCGAGGCGCTGATCAGCGTCAACCGGTCCGTCACGACCAAGGCATCCGTGGTCATTCCGGGCTTTTCGCGCTACTGCATGGCGCTGTATCAAGTTGAACAGCAACGCGGTGGCCACGAGCAACCCGTCGATCACATTGACCGGTTATTCCGCGACATGGTTTACGGCAACCGCCGGGTAGTCGATAGCCGCGGTCGCTTGCGGCCAGACGCCACGGAGCTGTCGCCAGCGGTTCAGGGCGCGGTGGAAGATTTATTGCCACAGCTCACGCCGGATAACTTCACGACCGACCTGCCCGGCTACCAACAATTCCGCCGCGAGTTCCGGCAACTGAACGGGTTTGACGTCCCCGGGGTGCCGAACACGATGGACAGCGATGCATTGACGGAACTGATGACGGATTAATTGATTTTGTGAAATATGCGTAAAGTAGACAAAAAGTCCCTTCAGAAATTGTGACACTGATTTCTGAGGGGATTTTAGATTATATGGCTTAAAAGTATGGGTTGTCTCGTCCCAGACGCCCTTTTTTTCTGGCGGTACGATTTTTGGCGGTCGGAAACAATCAGTGAGTTGCTGACCAGTTCACGCCAGAGATTACTTGATTGTCTGAACGTATTTGGCGTTGGCTGTCACGTACCCACCGGCGACACGGTAGCGTAGGGCGCCGAAAGTCTTTAAGTTATCGGCATGTGAGTAGGTCCAGCCCGTGACTTTTAGTCGCGTGCCTTTAGCGTAGGTGCCTTTCTTACCAGTTAGGTTCGCGGTTCGGTACTGGTGAATCCGCGTCTTCGTACGGATGGCCTGGGGCATGGTGTGTTTGCCACTCATCACTAATTTCCGGTTCGCCGTGATGTAGCGACCATTACTGAGTTTAAAGCGTGTCGTCAAATGATAGGTCTTCAGGCCCACTACCTTGAGGACAGCGCCTTGCCGGTAGTGAATGCCTTTGCCGCTGAGGCTGCGGTTACGGTAAGCGTTGACCCCTTGCGGATTGATTACGGTGATTTTCGCGTGCTTATCCTGGTAGTAGACCGGCGTCGTGTAGTGCTTATTTGCCGTGACGTAGCCGGTCTTGCCAGCAGTCTTACTGTGATGATTGACGTCCTTGACCAGGTACCGTTGGCGACCAGCCTTGGATTGGGCGTAGCCGGTGACCACAAACATCGGCCGATTGATCCTGGGTTGCTTGGCGTATTTGACCTGCCGCCCTTTGATTGTGAACGTCGGGTGCTGGTAGAGGTAGATGGCCTTGGTTGCGTAAACGACGGTGCCCTTAGGAATCGCTGTATCAGCCGCACCGCCGGAAATGACTGAATTGGCGGAGCTGGTGGCTGTCGTAGGGGTGCTACTGGAACTACTGCCAGTGGTTCCAGATGATGTTTCCGAAGAAGAACTTGATTCTGCGGGCGCCTTTTCCCATTTGAGGGGGTAGTAAATCTGACCATCTACGGTCATGTCGCTACCGTCTGGATAGTAAGTGGGGTCTAAATCAGGGAAGTTCGCAGTCTTATACTGATGATCTATGACCAGATATCGGGTAGGCTGGCCCGTTGCGTCGAATTGATCAATGTCTTTCACCAGGGCATCCGAGCCGTCCATCGTTAAGGTTCCAGTGGCATTGTAGTAAACGTGGGTGCTAGTCTGCACGGGGTCGCCGTTGAGGTCCTTCCACACTGCTGGTAACCGAACCGTGGTGTCCTGAGAAAAGGTGGCAGGATCGATGTAAGTTGGCTTTTGAACTACGGTATACTGACCCGTGGCGAGTAGACTGACTGCGCCGAATTGCTTGAAAAATGAAAAGTCAGTTAAGCGTTGGCTGTTAACCGTAATGAGCAGTGGCCCCTGATGATTTTTGTGTTGCGCAAATTGGCTAAACAACGGTTTGAGCTGTTGAATTTCTGTGTCCGTTAAGCCCTGGGTATTGGCATATCTGTCTGCATTTGTACCAGACACACTGACGCGGCGTAATTGATCTTTCAGGGGATCATCCAAAACGTGAAGCTGGTTTAACGGCGTCAAATCCTCTCCGTGCATCCCTGGTTGCGCTAGTGAAAACATGCCAGAAACGGGTAGACCACTAAAGGGTGCTAACGAGGTGCCTTTGGTTAAGTCCATTTGCATTTTGATGCCAATTCCTGCGGGCAACTGCTGTAAACTTTGTATGCCATTTAAAGATGTCACGGCTGCATGACCGGCGCCATTTAAATAGGGCTGTTTGCCTTGATAATGACGAATATCGCCGTATGTAACCTGATTGGTCTTTAACTCTAGGGCCTTAGCAACGATGGTGGCCAAGGTAGGATCTGTAAAGTCGACCTGGTCCTGATCGGCGTGACTATCGGTAGTTGTCTGGCTAGTCGTGTCGTCAGCGGCCTGGGCAGTGACTGACGTTAGGGTCATGCCACCCACAGATAGCGCAACACCTAGAGTACCAATGAGCCAAAGATTTTTAAATCGATTATGGGTTTTCATCATGAACGCCTCCAAGTTTAATCTATGTAAGAAATCGGTATTTCATAAATTTCGTTATAATTGTAACAGTCTTTAGAAAACGTTACAATATTGACCTATAATTATTGAAAGTCGTTGATTATTTCATTTACAATTATTATGTGATGACTACTATAAACGCAGTAACAGCAAGAATAGTAGTCAATTTGCCAAAGTGGTGCTGCATCGAGAAACTAAGAAACTAGTTTTCTTGATTAACGTTAGATGCTATATACGATAAGACAAATTGATCAATAAAATAATATGCTGTTGCTAAATGATTGTACGGCGAATTAATTTGGGAAAATAAACGGTTCCTTAACTAAAATTCAGACGAATACCCCGGTAATTTTCACAAGAGTCAACCAGCAGTCGTTGCCCGCCAACCACTAAGGTCGTTGACAGAACAAACGACCGATACAGTCTGCGTGGTGGCGGCGTTTCTTTGCAACCGCCATCAATTAAAAATCGGCGAGAAAAGGGTCTTTTTGCTAGGGAATTTGTGGAAAAAGGGCTATAATATTCAGCAGTTTCCAGTTTGCCCGCATGTGGCAGGCTGGTGGAATCAGATCGAGAGGGACTTTAACTATGACACCATCCATTCAAATCATTTACGCCAGTCAATCTGGCCGCAACCAAGCCATTGCCGGTCACTTGCAGGCGCAACTGGCTTCTCAGGCGCAGACGCTGGTCACCGAGGTGTCGCAAGCCGATGCCTTTGACTTACCAGCCAACGATGCCGTCATCGTAGTCAGCTACACGTTCCACGACGGTGACCTGCCCGACGAAGCCCAAGACTTCTTTGCTGACCTAAAAGAAGTCGACTTGGCGCGGACAAAATTTGCCGTGCTGGGGTCTAGCTCAAAGACCCATATCCATTTCGGCCGGGCCGTTGATTACCTGACAATGCAACTGAATTCCAGCAATGGGGAACAGGTTGCCGACTCGGTCAAGATCGACCAGGACCCCGATGATGCTGATTGGGCGCGCGTTGACCAACTGGCCCAGCGCGTATTGGCCAGTTTGGCTGAGTAAGAAAAAATTTAAGATGAGGTGAAACCACCATGTATTTACGGAAAGCAAAGATTGAAGAATTAGACTTAGTTTGTGACATTATCGAAGACGGCAAGAAGCAACTCGCCGATGCCGGCATCGACCAATGGCAAAATGAATACCCGAACCGCAACGTTATCAAGGGCGATATCGAAGACGGCCGGGCAGTGATTTACAACAGTGACGACCACGAAACGTTGGGCGTCGCTGCCGTCATCGAGGCGCCAGACCACGCCTACGATACGCTTCAAGGGGAATGGCAAAAGGATACCGATAAGTACGTGACGGTTCACCGGGTCGCCATCTTCTCCCATCATCAAGGGAAGGGCTACGCATCCCAGTTGTTCCGCGACTTATTCGATTACATTGCCAAGAACCATCCTGAAGCCGAAAGCATTCGGATCGATACCCATCGCGACAACGCCAAGATGCAACACTTGATTGAAAAGTTTGGTTTCGTCAAGGCCGGCCAAATCGTCGGCGTTTACCATCCAGACGATGTCTGCTTCGTTTATGAAAAAGTTCTCTAAAAAGTTTAACCGAGACCGTTACCGGTACACCGCCGTTAACGGCCTTTTTTATGTCGGCTTGCGTTTGAAAGCCGGCTGGGTTTGCGGCATACTAAAACATAGTATTACCAAATTTACGAAAAAAACATTGCGGAATGGGGCCAAATCAGGTAACCTTTCCTCATGAAGTTTTAATCATACAAATCATAGAAAGAAGGAATTAGATTGCAGAGAAAACTAAGTGCCCGCCAAATGCAGATGATTGCGCTAGGCGGTACAATCGGCGTTGGATTATTTATGGGGTCTGGTTCCACCATCAAGTGGACGGGTCCTTCCGTCCTCATCGCTTACATTATTTCTGGTATTTTCCTTTACTTAATTATGCGGGCGCTGGGCGAAATGCTGTACGTCCACCCCACCACAGGGTCCTTTGCGACCTTCGCTTCTGAATACATGCATCCGGTCTTTGGCTTCCTGACGGCTTGGAGTAACATCTTCCAGTTTATCGTGGTCGGCATGAGTGAAATGATCGCTCTGGGGGGGTATTTCCGCTTCTGGTGGCCCAACTTGCCAGACTGGATTCCCGGGCTTGTCGCCATCACCTTCCTGTGTGTGGCCAACTTGATTTCCGTGAAAATGTTCGGGGAACTCGAATTCTGGTTTGCCCTGATCAAGGTGGTTACCATTATTCTGATGATCATTGCTGGGCTGGGCGTCATCTTGTTCGGCTTTGGTAATGGCGGTCACGCGGTCGGCATCAGTAACCTGTGGACGCACGGTGGCTTCTTCACGGGTGGTGCCAAAGGCTTCATCTTCGCGTTGGCCATTGTGTTGGCGTCGTATCAAGGGATCGAGTTGATCGGGGTCACGGCCGGGGAAGCGGAAAACCCGCAACACACCTTGGTCGCGGCGATTCGGTCGACTGTAGCGCGGATCTTGATCTTCTACGTGGGGGCCATCTTCGTGATTGTGTCCATCTACCCGTGGGACAAGCTGAACCAAATTGGCTCGCCGTTCGTTCAGACGTTTGCTAAGATTGGGATTACCGCAGCAGCGTCCATCATCAACTTCGTGGTGGTCACGGCGGCCTTGTCCGGGTCCAATTCCGGGATCTACAGTGCCAGCCGGATGGCGTTTACCCTGGCGGAAAAGGGGCAGTTGCCACGAAAGGCGACGTTACTGAACCGCCACGGGGTGCCATTTTACTCCGTTATCGCGATTTCCCTGGGGATTGCGATTGGGATCGTGCTCAACGTGGTCTTGCCGATGTTCTTCAAGGATGCCAGTCAGATTTTCGTCATGGTCTACAGCTCCAGCGTCTTGCCGGGGATGGTGCCGTGGTTCGTGATTCTGATCAGTGAAATTGAGTTCCGCAAGCAAAATCAGCAGCACATGGCCGATCATCCCTTCAAGATGCCGTTTGCGCCATGGTCCAACTACATCACGTTGGCCTTCCTGGCAATCACGCTGATCTTCATGTTCCTGAACCCAGAAACACGGGTCTCCATCCTGGTCGGGGTCGTCTTCCTGGCGGTCATGACGGTGATCTACTTCAAGAAGTACCAGCCACGCGAAAAGGCTGCAAATAAATAACTAAGCTGACTGAAAGGCTGGAACTTCATGGTTCCGGTCTTTTTTATGGCGCTGACGGGATAGATGAAACCAGTCGCCCAGAGACCGCCAGGGGTTCCGCCTGCTATGGGGGACGCTTCCAGCCTGAGGAGCGGTCTTCCAGCTCGCTTTGAAGCCTGGCCAAGCCCGCCAGTCTCCAAAGTCGCCCCACGCTGTAGGCTGAGAAAGAACCTCAGCCAACACCGTCGACACAGCTGGCTCCACCCCTGGCGGCCTCTGGGCGGTAGATTTGACGGTCAACGTGAACGTCGGTCGTCGGTAGGGTCCATTATTTTTGCTGGCTGATGCTTTTTCAGTTAGCCGGTGGTATTGTGTAGCTTGGAAATAGTCAGTTGGACTTCGCAGTTCTGGTGCTCATGCCGCGACTAGAACTGCGGGAGATCGTTTGGTTAACTGGATGACGTGGACAGTCAGCACAGTAGCCGAGAGTGGAGCGAAACTAGGTTCAGCCGGGGAATTTGCCAGTGGGCTTTGCTGGCAAATTGGTGTCTTTGAGACGCGGGCTTTCGGCTCAAAGCAAGCCACGAGACCGCTTCTCAGGCTCGAGGCGGTCCTTCCCCAGCGTTCCGACCTAGCTTTCGCGGAACGGTAAGGCGGCCAGCGCCGTCCTATCTCGTCAGCGACCTGGCGTTAGCCCATAGCAGGCGGAACCCCTGCCAGCTGCAGGCACCTGGAGAGAGCCCACAGTTCAAATCAACCCGGAATTGCGGTATGATATTGTCAGTCAAGCATGACACAAAGGAGCGAACCACACATGAGTCGTCCAGGCAATTACGGTAAATCAAGCCGGCTAAAGCAGCTGCGTCAACTGAAGCGGCGCAAGCAACAGCAGGCCGGCAACACCATCAACTGGGATCAGGTCGAAGACTTTCTCTTGGGCCGCTACCATTTGGTTCAGGGCAGCAAGCGCCCAGCGTTGGTCGACGCGACCGTTCAGCGGTTCTTCAGCGAGTGGCTGACCACGGTTTTGGCGCAAGGGGAGCAACAGGTGCAATGGGATATCGCGGCCACAACGGCGACGACCTTAAAGCGCATCGGCAATCAGGTGCCCTGGCAATTTTATCAGGTGCTACTGGGCCAGCTGATGGCTTGGCAGAAATTTCTGTTGCGCGAGGGGCCCGTGGTGCCGCTGGCGACCCGGCGACAAGTGGTCAAGCCACTGACGGCGACGGCCTATGCGGCGTTGATTGGCGACCAATTGGCGGTCAACTTACTGACGGTCATGGCCACGCCCATCACCGCGGCGCAGCGTGAACGACTGACGCAGACCTTCTTCCAAAACGGCCAGGTGCAGTGGCCCGCAGTCGACGCGTTGTTTAGCCCATTGGGATTTGAGATCCAAGGTGACCCCGATCAAGCGACCCGTGACTGGCTAAATGGCTTACTGGCCTTAACCGTGAGCGAGGACCATCATTAAATGGCTAGATACGAAAGACCAGCTAAAAACTGGTCTTTTTTCGTGGGAGCAGGTATTATCTTAAAGGACTCACATAATCGCTTAGGGGTGGTGGCCGATATGACTGCCTCGACATAAATTAACCGACGAATGAGGGGATGGCGCAGTGGTGACGTGGCTTATTCGTTTACACCAAAGCTGATAAACGTGGGCTGCTAGTTGCGGTAAATAAGACGATGACTTGCTTGCGCCAATCGGGTGGCGCGAGCGTCGACAGATTGGGGGAATCATGTTGTTCAAACGGTGGTTAAGCGCTGGCTTATTGCTATTAGCCGTTTATCTGGGAAGTGCCGGCGTCACGGCCCATGCCGACAAGGAGCTGAATCAGGCATTGGCGACGACGCCACAAGGAATCTTTCTCGATAAAACAAATGCGTTCGTTACAACGGAAACGACTAAAAAGAGCTCAGCCACCTTGATGGATGGCAAAAATAACGCCACGCCGGGCACCGATGTGGTGGCGTTAACGTCTGGTTCGCGGCAATTTGGCGCAATGTGGTCGTTAGATGCCGGGAACTTTGACCTGTACAAGGACTACGAGATATCGGCGTGGCTCTACCTGGGCAACCGGGGCGTCAAGGCGGAAGGGGGAATGGCCTTTGTCCTGCAAAATGATTGGCGCGGTTTAGGTGCCATGCCAGTCAAGGGGAAGGGGGCCATACCCGCGGAGACGTTAGGCGTTTGGGGAATCGACACGGATTCGCGGCAGCCTAACGAAAAAGCGATTGCCGAAACGGCGATTCAAAACAGTTGGGCCTTGGAATTTGACGCCGGCTACAATGGCGCTTCTGGTAAAGCCGCTCTGGGTAAAGCCAATGCCTTTGACGGCGCCGAAACGGGCGCGCACATTGCCAACAATTTTCCGGGCCAACCGACCACTTACTTGAGTCGGTTGGTAAAGGTACGCAACCGTGACAATTTCTATTTCAACATGAACCACCAAGGAAAAATCACCAACGTGAACCATCCGAACTTTTTGGCTAACGGACAGTGGCATCACGTGACGCTACGGTGGAATCATACGACTGAAATGTTGTCGTACAATTTCGACGACCGCAACCCAGTCACGGGTGAACGGCAGCCGGGCTTGCAAAATGCTCAACGTGTTTTTCCCTACAAGTTGGACCCCCACCAAACGGGACAGGTCCGCTGGGGATTCACCGCGACCAGTGGCAGCTCGACGGAGAACAATTTAGTCGTCTTGGAAAACGTTCCGGGGCTGGTGAATGCCCGCGGTGACCTGACAGTGACGAACTTGTCGCAGCAAAAAGAGGTGACGACCAACGGCCAGCTACTTAGCGGTGACAAGTTACAACTGGATTATCAGTTGAAGTACCAAGGCGGCCGCCAGCCGTGGCACGACATTTTGGCGAACCTGGCGTTGCCGGCGGACTTTACGGCCGAAGACATCACCATCACGTATCAGGATGCTAAATTACCGCCGCAACAGGTGTCCGTGGCTGATTTACGGGACAATCGTCTCTCGGTGCGCCTGCGCGAGGCGTTGAACACGGCCAATGCTCAGGCGACGATTCGGGTGGTCGGTCACGTTGCCACGGTCGAGCAGTTCACCACAGTGGCGCCGACGACCAGCACGTTTACGTCCACGACGCAGACGTATGCGGTCGATAGTCCTAAATATTTCATCAACCCGCATACCGACCTGGATCTGCAAGTGACCAGTGACAATCCTGTTAAATTGGCCGCCGGTGCGGATACCACGGTCACGGGAACCGTCAAACCGGCACTAGCCGATGATCGGTTACAGGTGATTCCCGTTCTCAATGGGCAGAAATTGCCAGCCGTCACGGTCACAGATGGTCAGTTTGCGTTGCCCTTAAAGAGCCAGCAGCTCCAGGCCGGGACCAACGAGTTGACACTTCAAGCAGCTACGGCGGTGGGGGATGAATCCGCGCCGGTCACCGTGACAATAGCGGTCGCGGGCGAGCTGAAATTTTCCACGGTGTCGCCGACAGAAACCTTTAAAAAGACGAAGCTCACGGGCCAAAGTCAGTTGGTCAAACGGGCTGGACGCTGGCAACTCGCGGTTCGGGATACCCGCGGGACCGGCGAACGCTGGACGTTGACTGCCGCGGCGACCCCCTTCACGACCCCAAAGGGCCACGGCACCAAATTGGCGGGTCAACCGGTTTACGTCACCGACTACCAGCGCATTCCCATCATGTCCACGCCCACCGCGGTGTACACGCATGAAACGGATGACAGCGTGGCCGACGGGGAAGTGGACGTGGCTGGCAGTTGGCGCGACGATACCGGTGTCTTGCTGGAGGTCCAAAGCGACTCACGCACCGGCCAGTACCAGGGGTCCATCACCTGGGCACTGACCAACGCGCCGCAGTAAAGCAGTTTTGGAAAAAAGTTGAGGAACACGCAAGTCAAAAAACAGTGGTTCTAGTCAGCGCAAGCACGCTGATAGGAACCACTGTTTTTGGGTTATCATGAAATTTTTAGAATTTTGGGGGTTACAAAGGCCCCGTGGATTTCGTTTGTATAGGTAGAGGGTGTGTGGTGGACTGACCCTAAACTGGACAAGTCAGATGCCTGCGTCCACCAGGGGTTCCGCCTGCTATGGGGGACGCTTCCAGCCTGAGAAGCGGTCTTCCAGCTCGCTTTGAAGCCTGACAAAGCCCGCCAGTCTTCCAAAGTCGCCCCACGCTGTAGGCTGAGAAAGGACCTCAGCCAACACCGTCGACACAGCTGGCTACACCCCGGGTGGTCTCCGGCAAGATAGTGCGTTCAATTGTATACTGTGGATCCACGCCATGATGATTATTGTCGTGGTGATTCCGCCACCACAGTAGCCGAGAGTGGCGCGAAACTAGGTTCAGCCGGGGAATTTAGTTGCGGTCTTGGCGACTAAATTGGTGTCTTTGAGACGCGAACTTTCGGCTCAAAGCAAGTCACGAGACCGTTTCTCAGGCTCGGGGCGGTCCTTCCCCAGCGTTCCAACCTAGTTTCGCGGAACGGTAAGGCGGGCATTTATCAAGAGTCTATTTCAACAGCGCCGTGATCAACCGTTCGTAAATGGTGATGAAGCGGTGGTACATGTCCAGATCGACATACTCGTTGACCTGGTGCGCGGTGATGTTGCCGGGGCCGAAGACGATGACGTCGATGTTCGGGTTGACCGCCAGGAACGAGGACGCGTCGGTGCCGCCGGGAACGCCAATCATCGGGAGCTTTTGTGCCAAGACATCTTCACCAATCTCCTTGGCGGTGGTGACCAGTTGGGTGTCGGCCATAGTGTGCATTGGTCGCAGATCACTGTGAATTTCCAGCGTCAGATCCGCACCCTGGGCGTTGATTTCTGCGATGATTTGTTTGATGGAAGCGGTAATGTCGGCGTTGGACAGTTCGGGGATGGTCCGAATCTTGACGGACAGGTCGGCACTGGCGGGTACCGTGTTGATCTGCTCGCCCCCTCTGATCATGGTGACGACCGGTGTCACGGCCCCTAAGACGGGGTTGCGGAAGTCCTTGATGCTGTCAAAGTAGGCTTCTTCTTTTTGATAGAAAGTCATCAGTGGGGTGATGGCGTTTTTGCCGATTTCGGGCATAGAACTGTGGGCAGCGACCCCCTTGGCGTGCACCGTGTAGGTCAATGACCCCTTGTGTGCCAGTTCAATGAAGTGTTGCTCGTTGGTCTGGTTAGCGGCCAGTAAGGCTTTGGCGCCGGCCTCGTCGCTTTGTAACATGTATTGAATCTGCTTTTGCAAGAGCAGTTGTTTGTTGACGCCACTGGGTTCGCCGACAATCAAGGTATCGAGGTCCTTCGCGTAACCGGCTTCGGCGAGTTGCTTGGCGCCGTATTGGCCGTATTCTTCCCCCACCGTAGCCATCAGGCGCAAGGTCCCGTGTAGCGGCACGTTTTGTTCTTTCAAATGAATCAGGGCGAAGACCCCGGCCATCAAGCCGGACTTCATGTCAGAGGTCCCGCGGCCAATCATGTTATTGTCTTTGATGGTGGCGGAAAGGGCGTCGACTTGCCATTTAGCAGCATCACCGAGTGCGACGATGTCTTCGTGACCATCAAAACCAACAACGGGGCCGTTGCCATCGCCAATTTCGGCGACCAAGCTGACCCGGTCTGGTTCGTAGGCAATCGCTTTGCTGGCGATGCCGTGTTGCTTTAAGAGGTTGGCTAGATAATCGGCGACCAATTTCTCGTGGCCGTTGACCGTGTTTAATTTGATCATATCGCTTAATGCTTGAACTACTTCATCCATGTTAGATGCCACCTTAGGTTTGAGTTTAAACGCGAATACTGTGATTGATTAAGTAAAGAAACAATGAGGTTCATCTTGATTACAGCACTTTTCGCGGGACGGGTCAAGAATGTCCGCGGCAAAATAAAAAATGGGAGCCCGTTCACCGCAGCTGGTATTGTAAACAAACCAGATCGGATGCGCCCTTGCTGGTAAAGGCCTCGTCCAGGTTCATCTGCCAGAGTTCGTCGGCGATGGTCAGGTGTTGGTGGTGGATGTAGTCGCTGAGAATGTCCAGGCCACGGCCGATGGCGTCCGGCTGATTCGTGGTGTTGATGGCCACATATTGACCGGCCGGTTTTTCCAGGCGGGGCAGGTCACCCGTGTCGGTGTCAGCATGGATCTCCTTGAGAATGCAAAATGCGGCCGTGGGATAGCCGCTGGCGTCGCTGTTGGGCAACTGCGTGAGAAACCCGGAGTCCCGACGATTGACGAGATTCAGCTGGCCCAATTGTTGGTAAAATTCAGCGTAGATTTGGGCGACTTCGGCTTCCGTACAGGAAACGGACTGCGTTGACCGGCAAAATAAGGCGGCGTTACCGGTGGTCAAAAATGGCTGATTTACCGGCATTAAAGGTGGCGTCGGTTGCGCGAATCGGGTGGTCAGCGTCGCCTTTAAGCGCGATAGCCGGGCCATTTTCTGGTCGATCTGGGTGAGCACACGACTTAAATTGCGGCTCAACGAACGGGGGTCGGTCGCCGTGTTGAGTGATTTGATCTCCGCGATGGATAGGCCCAGTTGCCGTAGCTCCAGGATGAAGCTTAACTGGTAAAGCTGATCATAATCGTAATAACGGTAGCCATTGGCGGCAACGGTTTTGGGCTTGAACAAGTCCTTTTCGTCGTAAAAGATGAGCGTGCGCCGCGTTGTTCCGGCAAGTTGGGCGAATTTTTGAATGGTCAACATGGAATTTCCTCCTGAATGACTTGACTGTCACGTTACGTTACACCTTAGACTAGTCTTGTTTAGGAAGCAAATCAATCAGAATGGAGAGATCAAGATGCGAGCAGTTGTGATTAACAAACCCGGCGATGTTGCTGTCATGCAGGTCGTTGAGCGGCCGATTCAACGGGCGACTGACCACCAGTCCGTCATGAAGATTCATGCGTTTGGCGTTCACCGGTATGAGGCACTGACGCGGGCTGGCGGCTCACCATCCGTGAAATTTCCGCGGGTCATCGGCGTTGAAGCTGTGGGTGAAATCTACGAGCCATCAACCAACAGTCAATTAAAGCCAGGTCAAAAAGTCGTGACCTTGATGGGCGGCTTTGGCCGTGAAGTCGATGGCAGCTACCAAGAGTATGCGTTGGTCGACGATGCCAATTTATACCCGGTCGATTTCGACGGTGATTGGGTCACGCTTGCCCAGTATCCGGAAAACTTTTACACGGCCTTGGGGTCGCTCAAATCCCTGAAGCTACGGTCCGGGCAAACGTTGTTGGTGCGGGGCGGCACCAGCGCTGTGGGGTTAGCGGCGATTAAGTTGGCCAAGGTCTTGGGCCTCAAGGTCGCGGCCACCACGCGCCGCCAGTCGATGTTAACGATGTTGGTCGCAAGCGGCGCCGATGACGCGATTTTAGACGAGGAGAACCAGTTGGTCACGGAGAAGAAATTTGACGGCATCATTGATATGGTCGGCACGGTCACGTTAAATGATTCGATCGCGCACTTGAACGTCGATGGCAAGATCACCATGATCGGCCTGTTGGCGGGCGAGTGGGTGGTCAAAGATTTCAGCCCATTTGCGCTGGGTGGCAAGTACCTGACGTTCTTTGATTCAACGGTGGTGGACCGAAAACTGGTCGCTGAGATGTTCGCCATGATTGCCAAACACCACCTGACAATTCCAATTGCCAAGGTCTTCAAGCTCGACCAGATTCAAGACGCCCACCGTTACGTGATGGCTAGCCGCGAGCCGGGGCAAGTGATCGTGGACAATGACTGAGGTGTCAGTACTGGGGCTATCTCCTATTGATAGTAGTCGATTCACAAAAGTGCCAGAATCCAATTATTCTGACACTTTTTGCTTGCAGCTAGTTAAGGGTCGCCAAGGCCTGTTGGACGCATATGGTCGTTGCACTTGACTGTTATAGCAAGCAGATAGGCTAATACAGTGTCGCTGATGGCAACTATAGTAGCCGGAGTTCGCCAAATATGGGTTCAGCCGTGGGAGTTACCTAAGTGGCAAGGTTCATGCCGCTTAGGTAACTGGCGTCTTTGAGACGCGACCTTCGGCTCAAAGGCGAGGTGTCGAGACCGCCCCTTGGCTCGACCCGTCCGCCCACAGCGTTCCGACCCATATTTGGCGGACGGAGGCGGCCAGTTTCCGCAACGTAATATCTAAATATCGTCGATCACATCAATAACCTGGTAAGTGGCCAGCTTGCCTAGGGCCAAAAGAAAGTCGCTCAGGTTGTGCCGGTCCGGGAACGCGCCTTCAATCAGGTAGGCGAACTCGCCGGTCGTGCGGTAATGGTGGCGAATGTCATTGTGATACTGGTGGACCAATTTTAAATAAGCCGCGTGTTGCTGGTCAGTTACCGCGACTTGAATGAAGACTTGGCGGGGAAAGCCCAGCTTGTCGAGGTCGACCTCAACGGTGTAGCGGGTGATGACGCCGGTGTCCGTCAGTCGCTGAATGCGCGCGGCCACGGCGGGAGCGGTCAGGTGGACCAATTTGGCTAGGTGACTGACCTTGATTCGACTGTCGCGATTTAGGGCCTTGATGATGGCCATGTCGATTTCGTCTGGAATGGAAAACACCTTATTTTCTAAATTTTTTGGGCCCAAAGGCTTTGGTTTTAATATTAACAGTCACGGTTAAAGCGTGTAAAGTAGAGGCTATTGCATTAGAAAATTTGTAAGCCGTTTGTTTAGGGTTTCGGGCGAAGATTAGTATAATTAAACGGTAACCACGAGAAAAATTCCGGATACGGGATGGTTAGGTGTTAATAACAAAGTAACAGGACGGAGGTCGTTATGATAGAGTTTAAGAACGTTAGCAAGCGCTACGCCGGCAATCAAGCCCTTGATGACTTGAATTTAACGATTCCGACGGGCGATTTCTTTGTGTTGGTCGGGCCCAGCGGTAGCGGCAAGACGACCACACTGAAGATGCTCAATCGGCTGATCGAACCGACCGATGGCAACATTTACTTTGATAATAAACGCATCATTGATTATGACTTGAAACAATTGCGCCAACAAATGGGGTACGTGCTGCAAAATATTGCACTCTTTCCCAATTTAAACATTCAAGACAATATTGCGATTCAAGCCGAATCCTTGGGATGGTCGCGCAAACGCCGCATTGACCGGGCGCGGGCCTTACTCAAGCAAGTGGACCTCGATCCGGACGACTATGCCACGCGAATGCCCAGCGAGTTGTCCGGTGGGGAACAGCAACGGGTCGGCATCATTCGCGCGTTGGCCATTAAGCCCAAGGTCGTCTTGATGGACGAACCGTTTAGCGCGCTGGACCCGATTTCTCGCAAACAACTGCAGGACCTGGTCTTACAGCTGCATCAAGAACTGCAGATGACCTTCATCTTCGTCACCCACGACATGCACGAGGCGCTGCGTCTCGGCCAACACATCGCGGTCATGCGGTTGGGGCACATCCAACAGATCGGCACGGGCGAGGCCATCATGCAGCACCCGGCTAACGCGTTCGTTCAGGGCTTCTTTGAAAATGAACACACGCCGCGTCCCGCCACGATTCACGATTTACTGGCGCAGGGTTACGGTGAGGCCACGACCGGTGCGGCCACGTTGTCCGCCACGGCACCAATCAGTGAATTGGCCGCGGCGCTGCGGACGCAAACGACGGTCGTGGTGGCCACGGACCAGGGAGTTCGCCAACTGACCACGACCGACTTATTGGATTATTTAGCCACAAAGGAGGCCGATTAGGTGTCACAAATCAACCATATTCTCCAGACCCAGGGTGGCGACATCGTTCATGCCATCGGCCAACACATTGGCTTGTCGTTGATTTCCTTACTGATTGCGGCGGTCATCGCCATTCCCGTGGCCATCTTGTTGATGCACCACGAACGCTGGGCCAAGGTCATGTTGCAGATCACCAGTATTCTGCAGACGATTCCCAGCCTGGCGTTATTGGGGATTCTGATTCCCATCGTCGGGATTGGGACCGTGCCGTCGATCATCGCACTGGTCATTTACGCGGTGATGCCGATCTTTCAAAATACGTATTCGGGGCTGACGACCATCGACCCCAACCTAGAAGAGGCGGCGACGGCGTTTGGGCTGTCGCGGCGAATGAAATTATTCCGGATTGAATTGCCGTTAGCCTTGCCAATGATCATCTCGGGGATCCGCATTGCGACCGTCATGATTATTGGGACTGCCACGTTGGCCGCCTTGATTGGGGCCGGCGGGTTAGGGACCTACATCCTGCTGGGAATCGAAACCAACAACAATGCGCTCCTGATTATTGGGGCCGTGCTGTCCGCCATTTTGGCGCTGGTCTTCGGGGCCGCCATCGATTGGCTGGGTAAGCTGTCCTTCAAGAAGGCCGGCATCGTATTACTGACGCTGGTGGTCTTGATTGGGGGCTTTGCCGGTTACCGCAAGTTGGCCAACCCGCAAACGACCATCACGGTGGCCGGAAAATTGGGCAGTGAACCCGAAATCCTGATTAACATGTACAAGGACCTGATCGAACATGATCACCCGAACATTCAGGTGACCACCAAGGCCAATTTTGGTGCCACGTCGTTTCTGTTCAAGGCGCTCCAGTCGGGGTCCGTCGACATTTACCCCGAATTCACGGGGACCGTCTTGGAGTCATTGGTGAAGGGCGAAAAATCGGCCAGCCACGATCCGGCCAAGACCTATCAGACGGCTAAGGCCGCGTTGCAGTCGCAGTACCAAATGGCCTACCTCAAGCCAATGCAGTATCAAAATGGCTATGACCTGGCGGTAACCAAGCAGTTTGCCAAAAAGTACCACGTCAAGACGATCTCTGACCTGGTGGCTGTCGAGGATAAGGTCCACGCCGGTTTCGACCCGGATTTCCATCAACAAAAGGATGGTTATCCGGGGTTGAGCCAGGCGTACGGGCTGAAATTTGCCAGCGTCAAGACCATGGAGCCGTCGATTCGCTACAAGGCCATCGCCAACGGCAAGGTCAACCTGGTCGACGGCTACACCACCGATCCGGAAGTCCAGGAGTATCACCTGGTTGTGTTGAAAGATGACAAGTCATTCTTCCCGCCGTATCAAGGGGCGCCGTTGATGACGGAGAAGCTGTTGACGCAGCATCCGGAATTGCGGACGACGCTGAACAAGCTCGCTGGCAAGGTCACGACGACGGATATGCAGAAGATGAATTATCAAGTGTCGGTCAAGCACCAGAAGGCCGCCACGGTGGCGCGTGATTACTTGCGCAGCCATGGATTGTTAGATTAGGGTCTTGACAACTCAGCCGTCTAGCCGTAAACTTATCACTAATTTCTAATCAGTTTTTCATAAATAAAGCTGGGAGAAGAGTAACGGTCCGGTCGCCGCGCAGTGAGCCCAAGTCAGTGCAAATGGGTCAGTGGCCAGCCGTGAAGATGAACTCCCGTCAGCTATCAGATGGTTCACGCTGTCTGGTCGGTAGGAACTGTTAACTTTCCGGGTATCAATGGGTACCGGTGAGGCAAGGTCTGTGAGGGCCTTGTGAATTAGGGTGGTAAAACGACGCGTTCGTCCCTGGAACTAAGCGATTAGTTCTGGGGATGAACGCGTTTTTGCGTTAGCTGATGATTAGAAAATGGTGTCCAGGTTTAAACATAGGAGGAATTCACATGACTACAACTACTGAAACACAGATTCCGTTCCGTTACGATGTCGTCGGCAGTCTTTTACGGCCGACCGCTTTAAAACGCGCCCGTGCCGAGTTCGCCCAAGGCGCCATCGACGCTGACCAATTGAAACAGGTGCAGCACGCCGAGACTAAGCGTGTGGTCCAAAAGCAGATCGACCTAGGCCTAAAGGCGGTCACCGATGGCGAATTCAACCGTAGTTGGTGGCACCTCGACTTTCTGTGGGGCCTGACCGGCGTCGGTCATTACGACTATAAACAAAGTTATAAATTCCATGGGAGCCAAACGCGAACCGACAATGCCGACTTGGTGGGCAAAATCGCCTTCAACCCGGACCATCCCTTCTTCGAGAGCTTCCAATACTTACAGAGCCTAGTGCCAGCCGGGGTTCTGGTCAAACAAACTATCCCGTCACCCACGATGTTGTTCCGGGACAACCGTAGTGACAACTGGCATGAATTTTACCCGACCTGGGACGCCTACCTAGATGACCTGGCCAAGGCGTACCACGAAACGATTCTGCATTTCTATGAACTGGGCTGTCGTTACCTTCAACTGGATGATACGACGTGGGCCTTTCTTATCAGTAAGCTCAACGCCACGACCGACGACGTGACCGCCCATCAGACCTACGTCAACCTGGCGCAAGACGCGGTCCACGTCATCAACACCTTATTAAAGGACTTGCCGGACGACTTAACCGTGACCACCCACATTTGTCGGGGCAACTTCAAGTCGACTTACCTGTTCTCTGGCAGCTATGATGATGTTGCCGACTATCTGGGTCAGCTGAACTACGACGGCTTGTTCCTAGAATACGATAATGAACGGGCTGGTAGCTTCACGCCGTTGGCCAAAATCTGGAACCACGACGCCCACAAACGGCTGGTGTTGGGTCTGGTCACGTCTAAATTCCCTGAATTGGAAGATGTCGATCAGCTTCAAGCCCGCATCGCTGACGCTGCCAAGCAGGTACCGCTAGCCAACTTGGCCATCTCCACGCAGTGTGGTTTTGCCTCCACGGAAGAGGGCAACGTCTTGACCGAGGACCAGCAGTGGGCCAAGCTGAGACTGGTGAAGCAGGTGGCGGATCTGGTTTGGCCTGAGGGGGAATTTAAAGACTAGAGAAAATGGTGCCGTACGACTTGGCATGAGAAAACGGGTTGTGGTTACAGCCTCCGTCTAGCCGGTCGCTGAATTTGGCGGTGGACGTGTTCTTCAAAACAGGCTATCTGGCCAGGATCTAATGCTTGAATCAGTTTTTCAACTGTAGCTAATGATAACTACCATGTTAGATAGGTTAATTAGATAAGTGACCGAAGAAATGAGTCCTTAATTTCTTCGGTCACTTTTACTGTCCAGCAAGCCTCCGCGGGGGATGGTCCCGCTCATGATGTCGGGGTGAATGACTCTCATTTTTATCAATCCGTCTGTCGCCATTTTCCCGTCACAGGCCGACTTTACACAGTTTTTACACGGGCAACACCAACCCGTTACTTGGCCCGGGTAGACTGATTGTAGATTTAAAAAGGGAGTGGCAGTATTGGCGATTGAATTAAATGCTTTGGGGAAAGCGTACACGCCAGGCAACTGGGTCTTGGAGAATGTGAGTGCCCACATTAATAGTGGGGAATTCTTCGCGATCGTTGGGCCTTCTGGCTGTGGCAAGAGTACGTTACTGCGGATGATAGCGGGGCTGATTCCCATTTCTGCGGGCGAATTAAAGATTGATGACCAGGTGGCCACCAATTTGCCGCCCAAGGATCGCAAGCTCACAATGGTCTTTCAGAGTTACGCGTTGTTTCCGTTCCTGTCCGTCGGCGATAACGTGGCCTTTGGCCTGAAGGCACGGAAATTTCCGGCTGATGAGATCAAGGAACGCGTCGACCGGGCAATCGACCTGGTTAATTTAAATGAGTTCAAGGACCGCAAACCCCGTGACTTGTCAGGGGGGCAACGGCAACGGGTGGCCTTGGCGCGGGCGATTGCCAGCGACGCAAAGGTTTGCTTGATGGATGAACCCTTGTCCAACTTGGACGCGCAGCTGCGGATCAAGATGCGGACGGAATTGCGGAACCTCCAGCGTGAATTGGGGTTGACCGTTATCTACGTGACCCACGATCAGGTCGAAGCGATGACCATGGCCGACCACATCATGGTGTTACACGACCACGCCATCCAACAGATTGGCACGCCATTAGAAATCTACAACCAACCCGCCAACACCTTTGTGGCGAGCTTCTTCGGCACGCCGCGGATGAACCTTTTGCCGGCGCGAGTGGACGCTGACCGGGAATTGTTGCTGGCTGATGCACTCAGACTAGCGGTTCCGCGCGACCTGCCCGTGGCTGATTACGTGGTCGGCTTGCGGCCCAACGCGTTGCGGCTCTTACCGGCAGGCAGTTCTGCTAACGCCCAGGTGAAGACCGTGGAGTATTTGGGTTCCGAAATTCTATTGGAAGCGGAAATGGCTGACGGCACGCCAATCGAGTTGATGGCAGCCGCCGACGAAAATTACCAGGTCGGCGATAGCCTCAGTGTCGCCATTGCTGGGCGCGCCTACGTGTTTGACCACGCCGGCCAGGCCCAATTCATGGTGGAAGGAGGCTTGCGCCATGGCAGAAATGATGTCGACACCAAAGCCGCAATCCAAGCCTAAGGCCCAAGCCATTGCGCGGCCCAATGCGCGGGGGTTCAACCTCCACGTCAATGATAAGTACTATGCGCTGGCCTTTTTGGGACCGTCGCTACTGATCCTTGGTGTCTTTGTCTTCTATCCCATGCTGCGAACGCTATATCTAAGCCTGTTCTTGACCGATAATGTGGGTCGACCGACCGTGTTCGTTGGCCTGAAAAATTACATCAGCTTACTCACGTCTAGTGCGTATCAAGCCAGCCTACAGGCCACGGCCGTCTATGTAATTGGCGTGGTGGTTTTGACCCTAGTATTGGGGCTATTGCTGGCGCAAATGGCCGTGCGAAAATTAGCGGGGATTCAATGGTTCCGCACGATTTTTTCCGCGACCATGGGTGTGTCCGTCTCCGTTGCGGCCATCTTCTGGCTGTTTATTTTCAGTCCGTCCGTCGGCTTGTTCGACCAGATTGGCAAGCTGCTACATTTGCCGCTGGTGCAATGGTTGACGACGCCCGGACCGGCGATGGTGGCCGTCATCATTTCCACGGTCTGGATGAATCTGGGCTTCACGTTCCTGATTCTCTTTGGGGCGCTCCAGATGGTACCGCAGTCCTTGTATGAGGCGTCGGCCATCGAGGGTGCTTCGGCGGGTTACCAGTTCTTCCACGTGACCCTGCCCATGATCAGTCCCACGCTGTTCTTCACGTCGACCGTCACGTTGATTGGTGCATTCAAAAGTTTCGGCCTGATTGACCTGATGACGGCTGGTGGGCCCAACAACGCGACCAACCTGATGGTCTACCAGGTCTACCGGGATGCCTTCTTAAATGGCAACTACGGCCTGGCCAGCGCCGAGTCGATCATCTTGGCTGTGATCATCGCGCTATTTACGTTATTGCAATTCAAATTTCTAGAGAAACGGGTGACCTACGAATGATGCAATCCAGAAGCTTAAAACCCTTGCACTACCTGGTCTTGATTCTGCTGGCCATTGTCATTTTAGGGCCGTTCATCCTGGGGTTTTGGACCAGCCTGTTGCCGACCGCAGATATTGCCAAAGGGGCGCTGTGGAGCAGTCACATCTCCTTAGCCAATTACGCCGAGGCCGTCAAGCAGACCGCCATTTTACGGTATCTCTTGAATAGTTTTGTCATTTCTACGTTGACCATGGCGGCGCAACTCCTGTTCTGTTCGCTGGGCGCCTACGCGTTCGTGTTCCTGTCCTTTAAGGGCCGAGACCTGTTGTTCTACCTGATCTTGGCGACGATGATGCTGCCCTTTGAAGCGGAAGTCATTCCGAACTTTGCCACGGTGCGGCGGTTGAATCTGCTGAACCACTACAGCGTGATGGTGATTCCCTTTCTGACCTCTGCCTTTGGTATCTTCATGCTGCGGCAGGCCTTTCGCCAGATTCCACCGGAGCTCAAGGAAGCCGCGGACGTCGAGGGCCTCAACCACTGGCAATTTTACTGGCGCGTGACCCTGCCGTACGCGCGCATCAGCCTGTTTACGCTGGCGGCCTACAGCTTCTTGGAAAGCTGGAACCAATATCTCTGGCCAATGCTGACGACCTTTAGCGACAAGTTCCGGCCAGTCCAAGATGGGCTACGACAGCTGCAATCACAAGAAACCTTTAACAACTGGGGCATGATCCAGGCCAGCGCCGTGATCGTGGTCGTGCCCACGTTACTGGTGCTGTTCATCGGGCAACATTACTTCAAGAACGGCTTGAATGAGGGGGCCACGAAATGACAAACACCAAGTCTCATCAACGGTTGTTGCTCTTAGGCGCGGTCCTGCTGGTCGTCTTGGTAGCTCTGATCGGATGGTCGACCATGAATAAGCCGACCGCGCAAGCTCAGGGGGCCAAACGCACCAAGGTCGTGTTCTGGCACGAGATGACGGGGCCTGCCCAACAACAGCTCGACACCTTCGTCAAGGATTTCAACCGCTCGCAAAATAAGTATGAGGTCGTCCCCGAATTTGAGGGCAACTACAACGAGGCCGTCCAGAAGATCATTAACACCCACGGCACGGATGCGTCGCCCGCGGTGTTCCAGTCCATGGACATTTCGACCAGTCAGATTCACCACACGGGTTACACCACGCCGGTGCAGAAATTCATTGACGCCGACCATTACAATGTCAATCAGATTGCGGCCGGGGCGCGCGCCTTCTACGCCAACAAGGGGACCCAGCTCTCCATGCCGTTCAACACGTCACAGCCCGTGCTGTACTACAACGCATCACTGCTGCAGAAATACCACATCACGCCGCCACCCGTTAACCCGTCTTACAGCGACATCACCCGGGTCGCCACTCAGCTGACGGACCGCTCACACAAGCAGGTTCAAGGAATGACGGTCGAAGTCTACGGTTGGTTATTTGAACAATTCATGGCCAACGCCGGCGTTTCCCTGGCTAACCAACAAGATGGCCACGCTGGGACACCGACGGCCGTGAACTTCACGAATTCCGCGACGATGACAACGATGAAATGGATTCAGGATAATCTGAAACGCGGCGTCTTCGTCAACTACGGCGCCGGGGCCAACGCGCAGAACAATGAAACGGCCAGCTTCCTGTCCGGGCGGCTGGGAATGTTCCTGCAAAGCTCGGCCTCAATTGGCCAGTTGACGACCGGGAGTCATGAGAAATTGGGCATCACCTACTACCCACATCCAGACGGCCAGAAGAGTAACGGGGTCGCCATTGGGGGCGCGTCGCTGTGGATTTCCAACGACAAGTCCGCGCACGTACAACGCGGCGCCTGGGAGTTTATTAAATACTTGATGACGGCCAAGAGCCAAGCCCAGTGGCAAGTCGCCACCGGGTATCTGGCACTGAACCGCGGCTCACAAAAGGAAGCCGTTTTGCAGAAGCTCTATCGGAAGCTGCCAGCCACCAAAGTCCCAGGCGAACAACTCAGCGCGGCCACGCCTAACGCCACCAACTCCGGCATCTTCCTGCAAGGGTTGATTCAGGAGCGGAATTTAAGCCAAACCGTGATGGAACAGATCTATAATGGGAGTGATATCAAGAAGTCCCTGGCAATCGCCCAGAAGTCCATGAACAGCTACATCCAGGGTAACAACCGAGCTAATGGGTATTGACGCGCCTGATACAGCAGTGAATTTCCGCCTACCGTTCGCCAAATATGAGCCGGATCGCTGTGGACGGACCAGACGTCTGCGGCTGCCAGAGATTCCACCTGCTATGGGGAACGCCTGCAGCCAAAGGGCGGTCTTCCGGCTCACTTGCAAGCCTGACGAAAATCGCCAGTCTTGCAAGTCGTCCCACGCTGTAGGCAGAGAAAGGACCTCTGCCAACACCGTCGACATAGCTGGTTCCATCCCTGGCAGCCTCCGACAGGTCAGTGACTTCGATGGACGATTGTGTTAGCCATGATTACTGCGTTCGACGGATGTTGGAACGGACCGATTTAGCAGTAGTAGTTGGCAGTGGTCAGTGTAGCCGGAAGTCTGTCCCATATGAGCTCAGCCGTGGGAGTTCCCTTAGCGGCGGGTTGGGCCGCTTAGGGAACTGGCGTCTTTGAGACGCGGGTTCCGGCTCAAAGCGAGGCGTCGAGACCGACCTTTGGCTCGGCCCGTCCGCCCGCGGCGCTCCAGTCTCATATGGGACAGGCTGGAGGCGGCCAGTAAATCAGTTTCATTAGGTTCGGATGACATTAAATTTGGAAGTAGGGAGCGGTAAAATGACAGTTAAAACGTTAGTGTTCGGGCACCGGGGCTATCCGGCGAAGTTTCCTGAGAATAGTTTGGCGGGATTTGCCTACGCCTTGGACCATGGCGTCGAGGGCTTGGAGTTCGACGTGCACTTGACCAAAGATCAGGTGCCCGTCATCATGCATGATGAGCGCATCGACCGTACCAGTGACGGAACCGGCCTCATCAACAGCTATACGCTGGCCGAACTTCGGCAGTTTCATTTAGCTGAAAACGAACCGATTCCCACGCTGGCGGAATTTCTCACGTTGGTCGGGACCCACGATGTCCAGCTGAACTTGGAATTCAAGACCGATAAGATTCAGTACCCGCACATCGAGCGCATCGTGATGGGGATGGTCAACGCCACGCCACTGAAGCATCCGGTCATCTATTCCTCGTTTCACTTGCCCACATTGAAAAATTGCCAGCAACTCGCTCCCAACGAGGCTTACTGCTGGTTGACGGGCAAGCCGGTGGTCAACGCCGCGGCCTTCGTGACCAGCGAACATTTGGCGGGCCTGCACCTGAGCCACTATCAGGCAGATGTGCCAGTGGCCGAACGCATCTGGACTGTGGATGACCCGGTACTAGCCAAGCAGTTGTTCCAAGACGGCGTGGCGGGGATCTTCACCGATGATTTCGTGACCATGACGGCCTTACGTGATGAAGTCATGGTGGACTAGCCTCTAAGGTTTACAGCGTTATTGCATGTTTATGCAGAAAATAAAAATGGGACGTACCCGTAATTTTACTACTGGGACGTCCTATTTTGTTGGGTCAGTGACTTGCTGAAAGGGATTCGGCAGGTGATTGGCCCGTTTTTCAGCCTGAATGACGGCGAGTTCTTGGTCGACCAGCGTTTCAGCGGCAGGAGATTCGTAAATACTGAGCTTCATGTCGACTTCTTGCAAATTTTCCTGTAGCGCAGCTTGTTGAGCGAGAATGGCTTGACGATGGGCACGTAACAGTCGTTTGCGCTGCGGAATGGATTGTGGTCCCTGCATGACAGCGGCAATGTATTGACGGATGTCGCTGATTTTCATGCCAGTATTTTTGAGACAACAAATCGTGTGTAGCAGCTGGAGGTCGCCGTCCGTGAAGGCCCGATACCCTGAAGCATCGCGGCTAACGAAGGGGAGCAGTCCTTGCTTATCGTAGAAGCGTAGGGTGTAGATGGACAGGCCAGTTTTAGCTGCCACGGTTTTGATGGTGTAAGTCATAATTTTCCTCCAATCGGTTGCCCTAGAGTGTAGTCTAGGGTTTAGGCTTATTGTAAGCATTTTGTAGCGGACAAACAAGGAGGAAAATGCATGAACCAACGAATTTTAGTGACTGGTGGCAACGGCTTCTTAGCCCTACACATTATTAAACAACTTTTGACGCAGGGGGATGCGGTGCGCGCCACGATCCGGTCCTTGGATAAAGCAACGGGCGTGCGGCGCGCTTTGGCAGCGGCACACACGCCACATTTGGACCGGTTAAGCTTTGCAGTCGCAGACCTGACGCAAGACGCGGGGTGGGCGGCTGCCATGGACGGAATCACTGGCGTCATGAGCGTGGCCGCGCCGGTCTTCGTGAATGGTGAACGGGTCACGGCGGCTTTAGCCAACGCTGCGACGACGGGTACCGAACGCATTTTACGCACGGCTCTAACAGCGGGCGTCCAACGGGTAGTGATGACCGCTAACCTGGGCGCCGTGGGCTTCAGTAGCTTTGACCCCCACCACGTGATTACCGAAGCGGACTGGACGGCGTCGACTCAGCGCGGCTTGTCAGCTTATGAGCAGTCAAAATTGGTCGCTGAACACGCCGCTTGGGATTTTGTGGCCCGGCATCCTGAGCTGGAACTGGTTACGGTGAATGCTGGTGCCATGCTCGGACCGGCGTTGGGTCAGCACGTATCAGGCAGCTTTGGCTTGATCACGCGGTTGTTGACGGGCAAGCCTACGCCTAATTTGACGGTCAATGTGGTCGATGTTCGGGATGTGGCCGATATTCACGTCCGAGCATTGGCCACGCCATTAGCGGCAAATCAACGTTTCTTGGCGGTAGCAGACACACCCATTTCGATGAGCGCCATCGCCACACTGTTACGCCAGCAGCGGCCAGAACTGGCGGCCCACCTACCGCATCACCTGTTGCCTAGTGCTCTGGTTCACTTGTTAGCCCCGTTCAATTCCACCATTCGTGAGGCAGATTTGATGCTACGATTGGGCCATCGGGTCAGCAATCAGCGTGCGCGGGCCGTGCTCGACTGGCGACCAATCAGTGATAGTGCGACCGCAGTCCTGGCAGCGGTGGACAGCCTGCACCGAAAATGATTAGACTGACAAAAGCTTGAAAGTAGATTTGACGTGTTGATTCCCAGAACGACAGTGTTCTGTCCACTGAAATTCGTAAAACCAGGAGCCTATGTCAGCCAGGGCTCCGGCGGGATGACGTCTGTCAGTAACATTGCGTTGACTAGGAGCTGGCGGACGGTAGGCGGACAGTTTTCACTACGAAGCTGTAAACGACTGATCTTAATGCTATGAATCACATGTTGACAAGGACTCTAGCCGATTTTGTCTGGTTAGTTAAACTAATTTGTGACGTAATTCTGCCCCGAGCTGACGGGCTTCAGCGGCGTACGGTGCCAGGGCCAAGTCAACGTCGGTGAACTGACCAGCGGCATTGAACCAGGACTTTTGCAGGCTGATTTGTAGATTGTTGGTCAACAGCGGCATCTTCAAACCACGGACCACCAATTGCATGCCCAGTGCGGCTTGAAAGCCACCGTGGCCGCCGTAGGAAACCAGGCTGACTGGTTTGCCCAGCCATTCCTGGTAGAGGGTATCGAGGGCATTCTTCAGTGGTGCCGGGTATCCCCAGTTGTATTGCGGAAAGAGCAAAATGAAGGCGTCGTAGCCTTGGACCAGATCACTCCACTGCTTCGTACTGGCGTGTTCATAGTGGTGGTCGGCGGGCATGGCGGCCTCGTTTAGAAACGGCAGATCGATGGTGGCCAGGTCGAGTAGGTCAACGGGTAATTCGGGTTGGGCTACTTGGTCTTGGAGCCACCGGGCAATGCTGGGGCTGATGCGGGTTGGTCGGGTGGAACCGATAATCAAGCCAATTTTTTTCGTCATGCTAAAAAATCTCCTTCGGTTAATTCGTGCAATATGCACACATGTTAGCACCGTTCTGGTATAATAGCAATATGGACAATGAAATTTTTGAAGCACTCTTTGAGATCGTGACGTTTTTTAACCAGCCCCAACAGGACCGCAAGTTACTTCAGCAAGCCAGTATTCCGTTGGAACCGGCCGCCTTGCCCATCATCGTGCGGGTCGGTCGCCAGCCGGAAATCAGTATTGGCGAACTGGCTGACCAGATTGGTCGTAATCATTCGTCCATCAGTCGGCAGGTCGATAAGTTAGTCACAGCGGGATGGCTCGTGGAGGTCGAGCGGCGTGACCAGCGGATTCGGCGATTGAACTTGAGTCCTCAGGGTCAGCGGGCATTGCTACAGATCAAGCTGGCCCGAGAAGCTGCGATTCGGCAAAAATTGTCGAACTACTCCAACGCAGACCGCACGGAACTGTTACAGGTTTTGCAACAGTTGGCCGCCACGTTGACTGGCCCCGGCGACTACCAAGAGTAATGGGGATTGATGGTGTTGGCCCGATATTTTTGCTAAAATGAGCACAAGAGGGAAAGCCACACGAACTGGAGGACGAGGTTATGCGCAAACTAAGTTGGGTGGTGTTGGCAAGCACGCTACTGCTGGTGGGGTGCACCAACACGCAACAGTCGAAGTCTAGTAGCAGTAGTTCCAGTCAGGCCACGTCGCAACAGGCGACTAGCCAGACGACCACTTCACCGCGACAGATCAAGGTCACGTTAACGGAAGCAGTCAAGCAGTTCCATCAGAAGTTCGGCACGAAGGTGACCGTGACCGAATTGTCGTTAGAGACCGAAAACCAACGGTACCAATACGAAATCAGTGGGGTCGATCAGACCAAAGAATATGAGCTGACCGTCGATGCACGCTCCGGTAAGACCAGTCGGGCCCAACAAGAGAAGTTGGATGCCGATGAAGCCAACGGGATTGCCCAACGCGACGCCTTGCCGCTGAATAAAGTGAAGTCCCGGGCAGCCGTTTCTAAGATTGCCACCCAAGAAGTCGGTGGTGGCACGGCC
Source organism: Levilactobacillus yiduensis (assembly GCF_024718525.1). NCBI lineage: Bacteria > Bacillati > Bacillota > Bacilli > Lactobacillales > Lactobacillaceae > Levilactobacillus > Levilactobacillus yiduensis. The sequence goes on along the minus strand of NZ_JAMXAZ010000004.1, from coordinate 82,497 downwards.
GTTGCCTGGTCACTAGACCGCGAACACGGGACGACGGAATGGGAAGTCAAGGTTACCAAGGACCAAACGCACCACGAAGTTCAGATCAATGCGTTAACGGGCAAGGTCGTTCACCACGAGACGGATGACGATGACGACTAGACCAATTTAAAATTTTACGCAAAAAAATTAACCTTATTGAATCGAACTGGGATTTAGTCTGATTCAATAAGGTTAATTATTCAATTGGGGACAGACAGAGTTAAGGCATTTTCCGGGTACCTTAACCGCTGTTACCAAAAAAGCTTTAGTTTGTCGTTAGTTTGTTAAGCAATTGTTTACGACTTCTTTACTATAACAGAGAAATCAAGGCTTGCGGGCGAATTTGGCGATTTGTAATATTACAATTTTACCAGACGGTTATTTGGGGATGACAAGCCGTCTTTTTTCTGTTATTTGGATCGGGTAGGGAGTCGGTTGGACTAGGTCAAACGCATACTTATGCACCCAATCTGATTATGATGCAGCATTCGGTCAAGGGCGGTTTAAATGAAAACAGCTAACGTCGGTCATTGCAGTGGCGTTTGCCCGGGCTGTTGGCCATCAGGGATTTCGAAAAATTTTGAAAGACGCCGAAAATTTTAGGCGTCTTTTTTGCTACCCCTAATTTTCTTGAAAAGCGGTACCAATTATAAAATTATTGATAACGGGAGTTAAGAAAAAGAATTTTAATGTTCAGGTTTTACGTTTTACCTTTTGAAATAGGCCGGTTTCCTGAACTATAAAAATACTAATAACGAACTAAAAATAAATTTATTGTTGCGAAGTTCGTTTTTTATGGTAAGCTTGGAATTGCTAGAGAAGCCAAATTACATATTTGAGGAGTGAACTGTATGCTTTTGAAGGGTAAGGGTAAATTACTCTTGATTTTGGCAGCATTGTTGGTGTTGCCAGCTGGATTGGCCGCTTGTGGGAAGTCCAGTAGCAGTAACGCGGGGTCCAGTTCCAAGGCCTACACGCCGAAGAAGTTGACGGTCGAGTTCGTGCCATCTTCTAACGCCGGGACCATTGAGGCCAAGGCCAAGCCACTGGAAGGGCTGTTGAAGAAGCAATTGGGGATTCCGGTGACGGTCAGTGTGTCCACCGACTACAACACCATCGTTGAGGCCATGGGGTCTAAGAAGGTCGACGTCGGCTTCCTGCCACCTGACGCTTACGTGTTAGCACACAAGCAATACGGCGACAAGGTCCTCTTACAAGCACAACGCTACGGGGTCACGGAACCAAATGACAAGACGTCTAAAGACCTGGTCAATTACTACCGTTCCCAAATTTTGGTTCGCAAGGATAGCGGCATCAAGTCGATTAAGGACTTGAAGGGCAAGAAGATTGCCGTGCAGGACACGACATCTACGGCCGGCTGGATCTACCCAGCGGTCGAAATGCTCAAGCACGGGGTCAACATCAACAAGTCGGGGATTCAAACGGTCACAGTCAAGGGACATGACCAAGGCGTCCTATCCGTTTATAACAAGAACACCGACGCTGCCTTCGTCTTCCAGGGCGCCCGGAAGTTGGTCATGAACGATGAAAAAGACGTGATGAGTAAGGTCGTACCGATCTACACCACGGCGAAGATTCCGAACGATACCATCACGGTTCGGGGCGATATGAGTGGCAAATGGCAAAAGAAGATTGCCGCCGCCTTTAAGAACATCGCCAAGACCAAGAAGGGCCACGACATTATCTCCAGTGTGTACTCACACGAAGGCTACGTGGACTCTAAGGACAGCAATTTCGACATCATCCGGCAATACGATAAGCAAGCACAAAAGCTAGATAAGTAAGTCACCACAGTCACAGCAAAGTTGAATACGCGTCAAAATCAGAAAGTAGTAGGGAAGCGCAATTGGGCACCTTGCTGCTTTTTTATGGGGGAACCGACAATGGCACAAGCACCAATTATTTCATTCAAAGACGTCAATAAAATTTATAATAACGGGACGGTTGGGCTCAAGGATATCAGCTTTGACATTCCCCGCGGACAATTCTTAGTGGTCGTTGGACTATCTGGTGCCGGTAAGAGTACGCTGTTGCGGACTATTAACCGGATGCACGAGATCACGTCCGGTGAGATTACGATCGAAGAAGAATCCATCAACGATTACAAGGGCCAGTCCCTGCGGTTGTTGCGGCGGAAGATCGGCATGATTTTTCAAGGGTTCAATCTGATCAACCGGTCCAGTGTCGAACGCAACGTGTTGTCCGGTCGGGTCAGCTACTACCCGACCTGGAAGACGATTTGTGGCCTGTTCACCAAGGCTGACCGGGAAATGGCCGTGCGCTCCTTACAACGGGTCAACCTGGCCGATAAGCTGTACACCCGGGCCGACGAGTTATCCGGTGGGCAACAACAACGGGTCGCCATTGCGCGAACGTTGATGCAGGACCCCAAGATTATTTTGGCCGACGAACCGGTGGCGTCACTGGACCCGTTGACCACGGCGACCGTGATGGATACGCTCCAACGGTTGAATCGTGAAGATGGCATCACCGTCATCGTTAACTTGCACTCGGTGGCGTTGGCCCGTAAGTATGCGGACCGGATCATTGGGTTGCGTGCCGGTCAATTGGTGTACGATCAACCGATTGAATCAGTCACCGAAGACGATTTGACCAAGATCTACGCGGAGGGGGCGGAAGCATGACCTATCCAGAAATTCCCCGCCGTTCGTGGGTCCAACGGTGGCACGTCAAGGGCATCGTCGGCACGGTAGTGTTGGTGATTCTATTGATTGCGTCGTCACGGATGACCGGCGTTGATGTGGGCATGTTCTTCAGCAACTTCGGGCAATTCCTGAATCTGTTGGTGCGGATGTCCTCGCCAGCCTGGGATTACACGACCGTGATCATTCAACCATTGCTAGAAACCATCCAAATGGCGATTCTGGGGACCACGATTGGGGCGGCGTTTGCCATCCCCTTTGCGGTGCTCAGTGCCAGCAACTTGATTCACAGTCGGCTCTTACGCGGCGTGACGCGGCTGTTCTTGGACTTGGTCCGGACGTTGCCCGATTTACTGTTGGCGGCGATCTTCGTGGCCATCTTTGGGATTGGCTCCACGGCCGGGGTCGTGACGCTGGCGATTTTCTCATTCGGGATGGTGTCGAAGTTATTCTATGAAGTCATTGAGACTATCGACATGGGGCCGCTAGAGGCGCTGGAATCCGTGGGCGCGTCGAAGGTCACGATTATTTGGTACGCAGTCTTGCCGCAAATCTTGAATCAATTTATCAGTTATTTTCTCTACACGCTGGAAATCAACGTGCGGGCATCGACTGTGCTGGGGTATTTGGGTGCCGGCGGGATCGGGGTCTTCTTACAACGGTCGCTCAACGAGTTCAACTATAGTCAAACGGCCGTGATCATTCTGGCCACACTGGTCGTCGTCTTAGTGATTGACGGCATCAGCAATCACTTAAGGAGGGTGCTGCTCTAATGACAACGACGACAGTAATGACGAAGCCCCACCGCACCGTTTGGCAGCGGTGGAATTGGCTACTATGGGTGGTCGTGATTGGTGCGTTGTACTATTGGACGGTCAACGGCCTGAAATTCACGGGTCTGCAGGAATCGGCCGGCGCCGTGTCACAATCCATCGTGGATGGGCTGGTGCACCCACAGTGGTCTTACGTGTACGACGGTAGCGGTGAAGACTTGGTATCTCTGATCTTGCAAACGTTGGCCATCGCCTTTCTGGGGACCATCGTGTCGGCCGTCATCAGTGTGCCCTTTGCCTTTTGGGCAGCGCGCGGCACGCACGAACGCTTCTTCCTGCGCTCTGGGAGTGGCAAGGTCGTCTTGACGCTGATTCGGACTTTTCCGGAAATCGTGTTAGCTATCATGTTCATCAAGGCCGTGGGACCGGGTTCCTACGCCGGGGTGCTGGCCGTCAGCATTCATTCGATTGGGATGTTGGGTAAGCTCTTCAGCGAGGCCATTGAAAATATGGACCGCGGTTCCGAAGAAGCCATTGCCAGTGCCGGTGGTCGTTCCGGACAGATCTTTGCCCTGGCAACAGTGCCGACCATCATGCCTGAATTCTTCTCATACACGCTCTACCGGTTTGAAATTGCCGTGCGGTCCGCTTCCATCCTGGGGATGGTGGGCGCCGGGGGGATCGGGACGCCGATGATCTTTGCGATTCAGACGCGGAACTGGCCCAAGGTCGGCATCATCCTGTTGGGCATCGTGGTCATGGTCTTATTGATCGACTCGCTGTCCGAACAGTTACGGAAGAGGTTGATTTAGCGATGAAATTAAAAATTTTATCAACCAGCGACGTGCACGGGTACGTTTACCCCACCAGCTATAGCAGTCGCGATGATCGCCAGGACTACGGCTGGTTACGGGCGGCCACGGTGATTCGCGACGTGAAGGCCGCGGCTGGACCCGACGAGGTCGTGGTGACCATTGAAAATGGCGACTGGATCCAAGGCGCGCCGTTTGCCAGCTACCTGACCCAACGACCGGCAGCCGAGGCCGCTTTATTTTCAAAGCTCACCAGTGAACTGGGTTACGACGTGGGGGTGTTGGGCAATCATGAATTTAATTATGGTCAGGACTACATCCGCCATTGTGAGGCGCAACGCACGTACCCGCTGGTTGGCGCTAATATTACGGGCGGCGTGGCACAGGGTATCCTGGACGCGCCGTACCACATCATTGATCGGCAGGGACTGAAGGTCGCGGTGCTGGGATTGACGACGGCGTACGTGCCGGTCTGGGAACGGGCTGACCATTTACATGGCCTGAAATTCCAAGCGGCACTGGCCACGGCCCAGCACTGGGTCCCCCGGTTGCATGAGCTGGCCGACGTCGTTGTCGTGGCCTATCACGGCGGCTTCGAAGCCGACCTGACCACCGGGGAACCGACCGAACGGCTGACTGGCGAAAATGAGGGCTACCAACTCTTAACGCAGGTGCCAGGCATCGACGCGTTGGTAACGGGTCATCAGCACCGGCAAATCGCGGGTGTGTATCAAGGCGTGCCGACCACACAGCCAGGCGAAAAGGGCGTGGCTGTTGGTGAAATCACGTTGGAACTGGATGCGGCCAAACACGTTGTGGCCAGTGACGCCCGATTGTTGCCAACGGCGCCGGCCCAGCCAGATGCAACGTTGGCGGCCGAAACGGCGACCGTGCAGGACCGCGTGGAGACGTGGTTGGATCAACCCGTCGGACAACTGACGGGGACACCGATGACCGTGAGTGACCCCATGGCCGCGCGGCTACAGGGCCACCCCTACCTCCAGTTCATTAACCAGATTGAAATGGCAGCGGGGCAAACGGATATTGCCGCTACAGCGTTGTTCAACGACGACGTGCGCGGCTTTGGTCCCAGCGTGTCTTTGCGGCAAGTGTTGAACAGCTATCCGTATCCCAACACCTTGGTGGTCGAATGCATCACCGGAGCGGATCTCAAGGCGGCCCTGGAACGTTGTGCCTGCTTTTTCACACTAGTCGCTGGTCAGGTGCAGGTTGCGCCGGCATTTACCACGCCTAAATTGGCCCTCTACAATTACGATATTTATAGTGGCATCGATTACCACTTCGAACTCACCCGACCAGTAGGCCAACGCGTGACACGGTTGACGTATCACGGGCAGTCGATCCAACCTGATCAGAAACTGGACGTGGCGATGAACCAGTATCGCGGCAATGGCGGGGGCGATTACCCCATGTTTACGCCTGGCAAAGTGATCCGCGAAATCAATACGGATATGGCAGAGCTGATTCGTCAGTACTTCGCGGACCATCCCGTGGTAACGGGGCAGCCCCAGACGAACTTCACGGTGAAAATAACAGAATAGTGGGTAAACAAAACAGTCGCTAACGTAAGTCGGTTAGCGGCTGTTTTGCAATTCTTGTGTCAGTTAATAGGCGGCCAGATACCGCTACGTTTAGTCCACCTTAACCACGATTTTCCCGAGGTTCTCGCCGCGCTGAAGAACGCGGAGTCCCTCAGCCGCGTCATCGAACGGCAGGATGCGGTCAATGACGGGGTCAAATTCGCCGGTGGCCAGCTTTTGACCGACCACGCCGGCCATAAAGCCCAGGTCAGCGATTTCTGTTGGGTTCTTCGACCGGTAAACGCCGCCGAGGGCGGATCGCGTCAGGCCCAGCGCCTTGCTGTCGAGGTCCATGTGGGCTGGCATACCATCACCAATGGCAATGATCTGGCCGTTGTAGGCCATTCGGTCCACGTCGGCGGCCAGTTCTTCGCCGCCAATCGTGTTGAGGCTCAGGCCGACGCCCAAGCCGTCCGTGGCGGCCAGGACCGCAGTGGTGACGTCTTCTTGGTGGTAGTCGATGATGGTATCCGCGCCGACGCGTTCGACCAGTGGCCGTTTACGTGCGGAGGTCGTGGTAATCGTTCGCAAGTGTAAGTCGCGGGCGAATTGCAATGCGGCCAAGCCCACGGCCCCGCCGCCCGCGTGAATCAAAACGGTTGGAACTTCGGACAAATTGGCCTTGCGGTACAGGGCCTGGTAGGCGGTCAGCGTGCCGCAAAGACTGGCAGCTGCCTGCTCAAAGCTAACGTTGCTGGGAATCGGGGCAAGACTCAGCGCCGTGGTGACGGTGAATTCGGCCAAACTGCCGGCGCGGCGAAGGTCACCGTGGTACATGACCCGATCACCCACCGACCAATTGGCCACATCGGCGCCGACCGCGACGATTTCGCCGGCACAGTCCATGCCGACCACGCGTGGTTCGGTGGTGTTACTACCTTCAATCACCTTGTAATCGGCGGGGTTCAGGCCCACGGCACGTACGTAGACCTTGACTTCGGTGTCGCCCGGAGTGGGTTCGGCCACGTCAGTTAGCGTGAGGTCAGCCAGTGTGTGGGGTGCGGGCCCCGTAATGGTCCAAGCTTTCATGTTGATCATCCTTCTTATCTTTGTAAATAAGGTCAAGTGCCTAGAAATAGGGTTAGTCATTGATTATAGTAAACGATTTGGGCCGCAAAGCAAAACTTTTCGCTTGATTGCGACCGTTAGCCATTTACCCTATTATTAAAATTATGTTGCAATCGACTCTAATGGGATGCAATTTGATGAGAAAATTGGTAAAATTAATTAACTAAAAATGAGATTTGGAGGTGGACGCTTTGCACCAACCGTATGCTGCATTTCCCATACCTGACCGCTAATTTGACGATTTACTAATAGAAAGGAAGTTTTATTTACATGGCACAAGACCCCAAAACAACCGTTACCACAACCGAAGCAGAAACCACTGACCCTGGACCCAGCCAGCAGACGCCATTGTGGCAGCGCTCGACTGAGTCCTTACTTGTTGATTTTGATACCAATGCAGAAGATGGCTTGACCACGGCCGAGGCACAACAGCGTCTGAAGGCCAATGGTCCCAACGAATTGACTGCTAAGAAGCAATCGAACCTGTTGCGTTTCTTGAAGCAATTCAACAACTCCATCATCTACATTTTGGCGGCCGCAGCGCTGATGACATTTTTCATGCACCACTACTCCGACTCGATCGTTATCGGGCTGGTGATCGTCGCTAACGCCTTCATTGGGTATTTCCAGGAACGGTCAGCGGATAATGCGCTGGACCGCATCAAAGCCCTGCTGGTCTCAGAGGCCGTCGTGATTCGGGATGGCCAAAAAGTCACACTGCCAGCCCGTGAGTTGGTGACCGGGGACCTCGTTCAGTTGGAGGCCGGGGATACTGTCCCTGCTGACCTGCGGCTGATCGACGCGGATAACTTAAAAATCCAAGAGTCGGCTTTGACCGGTGAGACCGATTCCGTTGAGAAGGGTGAGGACCCGCTGGCGGTGGCTGATTTGCCACTGGCCGAACGGACCAACCAAGCCTTTGCCTCAACGGCAGTCACGAATGGTTCCGGTCGTGGTATCGTGACGGTGACCGGGGCCCAAACCGAAATTGGGCACATCCAACAAAACGTCGCGGAGGTCAAGCAACAAAAAACGCCGTTGATGAAGAACTTAAACAGTTTGGGACTCGGGTTATCCATCGCCATTTTAATTGCGGCGGTCCTGTTATTCCTGCTGGGGATGTGGACCCACGTTTACAGTCTGCCAACGTTACTGATTGCCGTTATCACCATGGTCGTGGGCTCGATGCCAGAAGGCCTGCCCGCTAGTACCTCGGTGGTGCTGGCCATGGGGACGCAAGCGATGACCAAGCAAAACGTCATCGTCAAGACCTTGCCCGCAGTGGAAACGCTGGGGGCCGTGGATATCGTCAACACCGATAAGACCGGGACGCTGACGAAAAACGAAATGACCGTGACCGATATTTTAACGCCGCAGGACACCTATACCGTGTCTGGCGTGGGTTACGATGCGGACGGTCAGATTCAAAATGATGAAGACCAAGCCGTTGATTGGCAAGCCGACGCGGACCTGGAATGGTTGGTCCAAATTGCTGGGCAGACCTCCGACGCCGAATTCCATGAGGAAGATGGCCAATGGGTCCTGACCGGGGAACCGACCGATGGGGCGCTGACGGCGCTGTACCACAAGATGGTTGGCGCAGATCCGGATCCCCAAGAGATCGACTCGCTGCCCTTCGACTCCGCTATCCGGTACTCAGCGCGACTGGTCGACCATAACGGCCAACGTTACCTGTTAGTCAAGGGGGCGCCGCAAACGTTGACGCGCCTGATGCGTGAACACGGGACGGCCGTCGACGAAGATGCTTGGCAAGCGCGGTTATCTCAGCTGACCCAACAAGGTAAACGGGTCGTGGCGCTGGGGTATCAACCGGTAGCGGCCGATGCGGACGAAGTCGACGACCTGCCAGTGGGTGAAAACTTCCACTTGGCCGGGATGGCCGGAATCATTGACCCGCCACGCCCAGGTGTCGCCGATGCTGTGCGGCAATTGCGTTACGCCGGGATCAAGGTCAAGATGATCACCGGGGATGACCCGGAAACGGCCGCGGCGATTGCCCAACAGCTGAACTTGTCTGAACAGGCCCGTGCCATCACTGGTCCAGAACTGGCCCAGATGAGCGATGCGGAATTGGCTTCACAAATTGATAAGTACACCGTCTTTGCCCGGACTACGCCGGCCGATAAGCTGCGCATCGTGAAGGCCCAACAGTCTCGTGGTCACGTGGTTTCCATGACTGGGGATGGGGTCAACGACGCGCCCGCCTTGAAGCAGGCCGATATCGGGGTTGCCATGGGGATTCGGGGGACCGACGTTGCCAAGGACTCCGCTGATATGGTGCTGGCCGATGACGACTTCACCTCAATCTTGGGGGCTGTCCGAGAAGGTCGCCACGTCTTCGATAACATTCGCAAGACGATTCGTTTCTTGTTACCAACGAGTTTCGCCGAAGGGTTGATCGTGGTCTTGAGTATCCTGATGGACCAAGAGCTGCCGCTGTTCCCAACACAATTGTTGTGGATCAACATGGTGTCGGCCCTGACGATTCAATTTGCCTTCATCTTCGAACCCGCCGAAAGTGGCATCATGCGCCGGGGGCCACGGGACGTGACGCAAGGCATCCTGTCCAGATGGGATGTGGCGGAAGTCACCTACGTGTCGTTGCTGATCTCCGGGCTGGGGATGTTTGCCTACGACCTCTTAACGGGCCAAGGCCTCTCCGCCGTTATCGGCAGTACCATGACGCTAAACGTGATCATCTTCGGGAAGATCTTCTACCTCTTCAACCTGCAAAATGACCACCCAGTCTTGTCAAAATACTTCTTCAGAAATAAAATGAGTTTCCTGATCGTCGGCATCCTGCTCTTGCTGCAGGCCATGATCATTTACTGGCCAGCCATGCAAGGCGTGTTCCACACCACGTCGGTCAACTTCTTCTATGGTTGGGGCATCCCAATCATGGCCGGAGCCGTCGTCTTAGTCGTCACGGAAATCGTGAAGGCCATCCGGCGTCGCATCGACAACAGCACGGTTGCCCGCGAACAGCGGAGCTTCTAATCGGTGTTAAATTAGCCACTACCTGTCTTTTGCGGGTGGTGGCTTTTTGACTGCTCTTGGTGACAAAATTAGTCTTTGACTGCAACTTTGTCCGTACTGGCCGCCTACCGTCCGCCAAATATGGGTCGGAACGCGGTGGGCGGACGGGTCGAGCCAAAGTGCGGTCTCGACGCCTCGCCTTTGAGCCAAAGGTCGCGTCTCAAAGCCGCCAGTTTCCTAAGCTGCATGAATCGCGCCGCTAAGGGAACTCCCACGGCTGAACCCATATTTGGCGGACTACCGGCTACAAAAAGTGCTTGCCAACAACAATCGATTTAACCCCCTGATAGCAGTTAACTTATCAACTAAACTTTAGGTCCAACACAGTGTTCCTGATAAGCACTAACTTGCCGGAGGTAGCCAGGCTTTCAAGCGAACCGGAAAACCGCCCCTCAGGCTGGAGGTGTTCCCCAGAGCAGGCGGAACCCTGGCTGACGCAGGCTCCTGGTTTCACTAATTTTAGTGGTCAGAATACTGTCGTTCCGGGAATCGACGCGCTAATGCAGCCCTTACTAATACAAACGAAAGGCGCCAGTAATTTGTGACCTGTTAACGCGAATCTTTAGAAAAAGTTTAAGTGCTAACCGCCCACCCAACTAGGCGAGAAACCGCGTGTGGCTGAGAAGGTGCGCAGCGGTTCGGTAAGTAAAATGCAAGAACTCACATAATTTTTTAATATTTCGGCGAAACCCCTAGCCCTTAGCACCTGATAATCCTATACTGGTAAGCAAAGGGGGCGGAACATAAAATGTTGAAGAAAAGTTCCGATTGTACCGAGATTTTAGTGGGTAAAGCCGCCAGTATGGACGGTTCCACGATTGTGGCGCGTAACGAGGATGGTTACGGCCCAGTTAATCCAATTAAATTTGTGGTCCACCCAGCAACGGACCAGGCGGGTAAAGCCTTCACGTCGGCAGTTACCGGCGTTACCGTACCCTTACCCGACCACGCCTACCGTTACACCGGCACGCCACAGGCTGATCAAAGTGATGGTCAGTACGAAGAAGCCGGCATTAATGAATTTAACGTCGGCATGAGCGCCACGGAAACCACGGCAACCAATGCGCGGGTGTTGGGCTATGACCCGCTGGTTGACGATGGTGTGAACGAAGAAGCCATGGTCACCCTGGTTTTGCCGTACATCAAGAGTGCCAAGGAAGGGGCCCAACGCTTGGGTGCCCTGCTGGAAAAGTACGGGACGGGCGAAAGCAACAGTATTGCCTTTAACGATAACGAAGAAATTTGGTACCTAGAAACCGCCGGCGGTCATCACTGGGCAGCGATGCGCTTGCCAGAAGACTGCTACGCCATTGCGCCAAACCAGACGCTGATGCAAGAGGTCGACTTGAACGACACCGACAACTTCTTAGTGGCCACGGACTTGGTCAACTTTGTGGAGAAGTACCATTTGAACCCGACACCTGGTCACTTTAATTTCCGGGAAATCTTCGGGACCCACGGGGAAGACGACGCGTACTACAACACGCCGCGAACTTGGTACGGTCAGAAGTTGTTCAACCCAGAAATCACCGACCAAGACCCAACGGATCAAGACATGCCGTTTGCGCGGAAGCCAGCCAAGAAGATTGCCATCGAAGACGTGGAATTCTTCCTGTCTTCTCACTACAACGGCACCAAGTACGACCCATTTGGCACCTACGCGTCCGGCTCGGCTGATGACCAAAAGAAGTATCGGCCAATCGCCATGGACCGGAACCAGTGCTCGTCGATCCTGCAGATTAGAAATGATGTGCCAGCCGACCACGCTGCGATTCAATGGATCGCCATGGGCTTCTTCGCTTATGCACCCTATGTCCCATTCTTCACCAACATCAACGACACGCCGGAGGATTACAAGAACACCACGACGGCGGTCGATGTGGAGAACGTTTACTGGCTAAATAAGACGTTATCTGTTATTATTGAACCACATTTTCATGAATATGTAGAAGCGGTTAATGCCTTCCGTGAAGGGTGTCAATCTTATGCCCGACAACGGGTGGCTGCGACTGACGCAGCGATGACTGGTGATGCGACGAATTTCCTGACTGCAAGTAATGCGGAAACAGCCGGGGAAGTCTCCAAACGGACGCACCAGTTATTTGACGATTTGGTCAAGCACGGGCTGTTATTATCGAAGACGGCTTGGGAAAAGGGTCAAAACCTGTAACACGGCGGCGCTAGTCAGGTGAACCAACTAGGGGGGAGCTCATCATGAAGTGGATCAAAGTGGTGTTAGCAAGCGGGGTTGCTCTGAGTCTTTGGGGCGGCGCGGTAACGGCTGAGGCGGCTAAACGGGTCAAGTTGCCCGCATACCCGCAACAGCGCGTGTTTACGTTTAAGGCGAAAGGGACCAAAGTTTACAGCTATCCACGGGCGGCCTATCAGCACAGTAAAGTGTTGGGGACTGACCAAAGCACCACCAAAAAGTGGACGGTCGATAAGGTAATGACGGTAAATGGTCGTCGTTACGTGCGACTGGCTTTGGTTAGTGCCAAGCAGTTGCCTCACGGGACGATTGTGGCCAATCCATCCAAGACCAAGAAAACGTTGGTCGGGGGCTACGTGGCGTTAAGTAAGCTGAAATTCCAGCAGCAGATCACCAGCATGAAAGCAGTCAAGAAGACGGCCTACTGGATGCCAACGACGCATGACGACTTTTGGGATATGCCGGCTAAGACGCTGGGGAAGACGGCGGCCAATCACTACGGCCATACTTATGGTTATCGGACGCTGTACGCGATTCAGTCACTGAAGACGCGGAACAATCACCAGTATCTGTACTTTGAAACGGCGACGGGCCAAGCGATTGGCTGGTTGCCGAAGCGCGCGGTCATCAAGGGCCAGTACCCAGACTTGTTGAAACGCGAGTTGACCCGTAACCTGGCGGCCGACAGTACGGCCGTGACGACCGTGGATAAGGCTGGTCACGTAAAGGTCGGGGTGGCACTCAAGGCGGGCCAAGTGCAACGTGTCACGCTTTTGCAGCAGAACAGCGAAACGGCCATTTACGATTATCAAGACGGCCGGGCTGTGAAGCTGACCCAACGAAATTCAAAGGGGAAAGTGACCCGTACTGCCGCGGTAACGCCAACCAAGAGCCTGTCGTTCAAGGCCCAGGCCGACTTCGACATTCAAGGCTACAAGTACAATGTGAAAGTCACGCCTGCTGGCCAAGTCAGCGTGTTGAGCGTTGGTGGCTGGATGGCTTAGGGATTTGAAATTTTATAAATAACGGCCAGGTCGTTTGCGTTGGTGCGCGGATGACCTGGCCTTTGTTGTATCCAAATGTTTCTAAAATTTATCCTTAAATGATGTTACCACTTTAATCTTCTACCGTTTTTACGGACCTCTGAAGGCGTGGTTTGAGTCCAACGTTTGAATTGACGGCTGAAGTTAGCAACGTTTTTATAGCCTAAGGCGTTACCAATTTCATTAATGGTGTATTGGGGCTTAGTGAGTAATTTTTTGGCTTCGTTTATTTTTAATTTAGATAAATACTCCCTAGGTGAGATACCGTAAGTATTCTTAAAGATACGGAAACCGTAGCCATCGCTAAAACCAACCTTTCTGATAGCTTGAGACACTTCGACTAAAGTTCCCTCAGCCATGTAGCCATTTTTGAAGTAGTTTAAGACCTGGCTAGTTAGCTGATCTTTTAAGTAATCAGCCATAATTCGAGCGTACTCAGTAGTACTTGTTTCGCTGTTTCGGCGACTCTTCTTGGTATCTTGGAAAAAGATTTGAAGCATTTTAGATAGTTCGATTTGAATAATCATTTTAGTGTCGAAGTCGTAAGATTTGTCAGAAATAAGAGAATCAATTTTATTCAAATGAGGAGTTAGTAACCCAGTAAAATGACTGTTTTTAGGATAATGATAGGCTAGACCTTCAATGAGTTGGGCCTTGAGTGTTGGATCATCTAGGTCGAAGTGGAAGCAAAAATAGGTTAGGGCATGACCAGCCCAAACGCGGTGGAGGACTTCTGGTGGAATCAGTGCGAAATCGCCGGGCTTTAAGTCGTATGTCTTGCCATATATATCTAAAAATTCTGTCCCTGCAAGCACATAAATACATTCAAAGGCATAATGTTTTTCAATAGGGACAGCCCAGTCGTCGGTGACCTGTTGCTCATGTGCACCAAAAAAAGTTAAGTTCCAGTCTAGGACGGGTAGGCGCTTAGCATTCTTCAGAAAATCCATAGTGAGTCCTCTTTTCTAAGCCGGTTTCCGGTCTCAAGCTCAATCTTAATATCATATTTGGATAAATTCAAGATAAATTACCACATATACAATCGTGAAGAAAACTGTGATACTTAGGTCAATAAAAGAAAGCGTTTTCTTGGAAACGAAACTAAGGAGTGGCTAGACTTGAACTTTAAAAAATTCCTATATGGTGCAGCGTATTACTATGAATATCTTCCTTATGATCGGTTGGCTGAAGACATTAAAATGATGAAAGCAGCAAATATCAATGTGGTCCGAATTGGTGAAAGTACCTGGAGTACCTATGAGCCGCAAGAAGGTGTATTTGATTTTAGCAAGCTAGACAAAGTTGTGGATGCTATGGGTCGAGCAGGAATCCAAGTTATTGTGGGAACACCAACTTACGCGATTCCAACTTGGCTAGCGAAGAAATATCCTGAAGTTATGATTACCAATAAGTCTGGTAAGCAAGAATACGGTGCTCGGCAGATCTTTGATATTACGGACCCTGCCTTCCGATTGCATGCGGAAAAGATTATTCGGAAAATTATTAGCCGTACAGTAGATAAGGCCAATGTTATTGGTTTCCAAGTTGATAATGAAACAAAGCACTTCGATACCAGTAGCCATAACGTTTATGTGGCTTTTCAGAAATGGTTAAAAGAAAAGTTTCATGGTGATTTGGATGCGTTGAACTCAGCGTATGGTTTGGATTATTGGAGCAACCGAATCAACGCTTGGGAAGATTTCCCGCCAGTTAATACGACCATCAATGGTAGCTTAGGTACCGCATTTGATGAATTTAAGCGTACCTTGTCGACTAGTTATATTAAGTGGCAAGTTGGATTAGTGAATGAATATCGTCATGATAATCAGTTTATTACGAATAATTTTGATTTAGAATGGCGTGGATACTCATACGGATTGCAGCCAGATGCTAATCATTTTGATGAGGCCAAAGATTTAGATGTTACTGCTGTAGATGTTTATCACCCCAGTCAAGATAATCTAACTGGAATCGAAATTGCTTTCGCGGGTGATTTCGCTAGATCAACCAAGGATAGTAACTATATTGTTATGGAAACCGAAGCACAGGCATTCAAACACTGGGTGCCGTATCCTGGTCAACTAAAATTACAAGCGTTTTCACATATTGCTTCTGGTGCCAATATGATTAGTTACTGGCATTGGCATTCAACCCATAATGGGTATGAAACTTACTGGAAGGGTCTACTGAGTCAAGACTTTAAACCAAATCCAGTTTATAGCGAGGCGTCTGAGATTGGTAAGAAGCTGGCTGATAAGGGTTCACTCTTTACGAATACTCATAAGAATAATCGTGTGGCGTTCATTGTCAGCAATCAAGCACTCAGTTCAATTGACTGGTTCCCTTATAAGAATACAGCATTTGATCGGACTAATGAGCATCAATACAACGATGTCCTTCGCTCATATTATGACGCATTGTACAAGTTGAATGTTGAAGCCGATATTTTAGAAGTCAGCGATGAGAGAATTAACAATGACAATTATGATTTGCTAGTGGTACCAATGTTATATTCAGTTTCAGATGATCAACTAGCACAGCTCAACGAGTTTACGAAGCAGGGTGGTACGGTACTTTATTCATTTCGGTCTGGATTTACAAACCAAAATGTTAAGGTACGGACGGATGTACAGCCTGCTAAAATTTCAACGGCCGTTGGGGCTGAATATGAATTGTTTGTTGAGCCTGACCGGAACTTTTCAGTAGACAAGCCAGAAAACAATATGACGATTTCTGGTCAAGGCGAATTAGTGTCCTTACAAGATCAACCAGTTAAATACTGGGCTGAGCTACTAACACCGACAACCGGGAAGACGTTGGCAACTTATAATCACCCGTATTGGGGAAAATACGCTGCTATTACTGAAAATGTCTTTGGGAAGGGACAAGCCTTCTACGTAGGAACGTATCTCAATGAAAAATCATTAATGATTTTGTATCGACATGTTTTAAAGCAAAGTGGGCTGTGGTCAGACCGTCAGCAACAAGAGTTCCCAATCATTAATAAACAATTGATTACACAAGAGGGGACCGTGTTAGACTTCTACTTTAACTATTCAAATGAAGAACGTCAGGCTACGTTTGAATCGCAAGCAGGAACAGAAATTTATGAAAGCCTGCAATGTGTTAAGAATGAGCAGTTTAATTTAGCACCGTGGACCGTAAAAGTCTTTGAGATTAAGTAATCAAAAGGGAGATTATAAAATTGGAAAATAAGCAATCAAGTCAGGAGTGGCATGCAAGTTTTACGGATAAGCAGCAACCTAAAGTCCCGGTACGGGTGGGTATTGCCGTTGCCATTGGCGTATTACTTTGGTTAGGACCGTTTAACGGGGTCAGTTCAATTTTGAATCCAGCTAAGTTGGCCAATATTATGGGTGGTGCCGGTTCAAAGGTTAATAGTTTCTTGGCCATACTAGGAACTATTGGTGCCGTGGTCTCTACGTTAACGACGATTATTATTGGGGCCTTGTCAGATCGCACACACTCTCGTTGGGGTCGGCGGACACCTTGGATTGTTGTAGGGTCATTCTTAACGGCGGCCGTTATGGTTGGGCTAGGATTGATTAAGACTGAACAACAGTTACCAATCTTCATTTTGCTATGGTGTGGGATTCAAACATTCATCAACATGATTGTGGCACCACTACTGGCTGTGATTGCTGACCAGGTTGCACCAATGCATCGAGGGACTATTTCCTCAATCTATGCAGTTGGTTTTGTCATTGGTCAATATGGCGGGCCTGTAGTTGGGGGACGCTTCTTGAGTAATGCGAACCCTGGCCTTATCAATACGGGTTACTTTGTCTTTGCATTCTTGATTCTCTTGTCTGGTCCAGTGGCAGCTATCTTATTAAAGGAACCCTCAAGCATGGGGATGCCTAAGGAAAAACTAGACCTGAGTGGTTTTGTTAGAGCTTTCATTTTTCCAATTCACAAGGTTCGAAATTTCTATTTAGCATTGTTTGGAAAAATGTTGATTGTGATTACAACCACGGCATTTGCGACGTATCAAGTTTTCTTCTTAACCAGCGGGATGAACTTGGGGAGTTCAGAAGCAGGGAAGTACATTTCTTTAATGGGAACCGCGACAATGATTACCGCCATTATCTTCTCATCAACTGCGGGTCCTGTCTCAGATAAATTGAAGACGCGGAAATGGGTGGTAGCTTTTGCTGCCTTGTTGATTTCGATTGGAACAGTTTTACCATTTATTTTCAAGAGTCCTGTCACAATGATCTGGTATGGTGTTATTGCTGGTACCGGGTCTGGTATCTTCAGTTCGGTTGATCAAGCGTTGAACCTGGAAGTCTTACCTGATCCGGAAACTGCAGCTAAGGATTTGGGTATTTTGAACCTTGCTAACACGGGTGCTCAAATTTTAGCGCCAGTCTTGGGCGCAATTCTCTTCGATATGGTTGGTAAAAACTACATGCCAATTTTACCGGTCCTAGCAGTTGTTGGATTGTTAGGAGCTGGTATGGTTCTGATGATCAATGAGCATAAAACTGTTTAAAAATCAGTATTTGAATTAAAAGAATAATAGCGCTATCAAAAAATGGTGAGTTGAGTGCCATCGTCACAAAAAGAAATATTAGAATTGAAGTCTAGGCTACGGTCGAGTATATTAGTCATTAGGAACTCCCCTTTGATTATTGTTTTGTGTGGTAACTTCACAATACCATTGTGGGGTTCTTTTTTTAACCTTTTTTTGGTCTCACCTGGTGGGTGAGACCAAAAAAACTAGAGTACCCAGTAATCATAGGATTAATCGGGTACTCTAGATATATTGATTAATATTCCGGGGGTAAACTATTTAACATCTTTAATGAAGATAATCAAGACTGAACCGATAACAGCCATTGCACAAGCCAATGGGAAGATACCATGGTAACCGACCATGCCGATGATTGCAGCTGAGAAGATTGGTCCGAAGACCTGGCCACCATTGTTTGCCATGTTTAACAATCCTAAGTCCTTAGCGGCTGTCTTGGGATCAGGCAGAACTTCGATGTTTAAGGCTTGGTCGACGGAGTTGTACATCCCCATCCCAACACCGACAACAGCAGCATAGACAAGCATAATCCAGGCTTTAGTTGAGAACATTGGGACTAATGATCCAATGGCAACTAGGGCACCAGCAAAAATAACAGGCATTTTACGACGACCTAGCTTATCAGAAAGTGGTCCAGCAAAGATACAGAGCACGATTGCTGTAATCATGAGAATCATTGAAATCATGGTGACATAGCTTTGTAGCGTACCACCGTGTAACTTAATGTAATCAGTCAGGATATACAGTTGGTATCCAGAGATGGCGAATGACGCTGTCTGAATGCACAATTTACCAAACAGAGCTAGATAGAAGTCATGTGCACCTTCAGTTGGAAACGCAAAGTTCTGTGAGAAATTTTTCATGGTGATTTTGTCAACTGGCATGTCTTTGGTCGATTTTTCTCTCAAGATTAATGCAGCGATTGGACCAGAGAATAGGGTCAGTGCAGCCATGACAATGAATCCAGTGTAAGGCACAGGTAGGAACAGGGAGGCGAAGGCCTGACCACCATATTGACCAGCGGCTGACCCCAGAGCATAAACACTAGAGATTGTCCCACGGTACTTTGGAGAAGTTCGGTC
Organism: Levilactobacillus yiduensis; assembly: GCF_024718525.1. Lineage (NCBI taxonomy): Bacteria > Bacillati > Bacillota > Bacilli > Lactobacillales > Lactobacillaceae > Levilactobacillus > Levilactobacillus yiduensis. The sequence goes on along the minus strand of NZ_JAMXAZ010000004.1, from coordinate 63,592 downwards.
AGCAATGACCGCAATCAAAGGTGCGACAATCATGTTTAGGAAAATCATGTAGACACTATCTGATAAGACAACTTGCCAGATAGTTGTACATTTTCCCCAGAACAGGATGACGATAGCAGTACCGACAGATCCCCAAACAATCCAAGGCGTCCGGCGACCCCATTTGGAACGCGTCCGATCGGATAAGGCACCTTCAATAATGTTGGCAATAGTTGAGACAATCATTGCCACAGTTGACATAAGCGCAATTGCTTGGGTCTTTTGACCTGGATCAATTCTAGCAACTTGCTGGGGAACTAAGACGCCGACCAAAGCTAGGTAAGGACCTAGCCATAAAACGACCCCGATAGCCAGAGCAAAGGCTGTCCGTACTGGAAACTTCTTTTGTTGGTCATCATTTGGCGTTTGCCAAGGAAGTAACGATTTATTTGTTGATGTAGAAGAATTTGTCATATTTTTCCCTCGAATCTGACGAGTCTATTTGTCCTCTTTTAAAACGACAACATCCCAGGCACCTAAGTCGACCTTATTGACTGACTTGGTTGTATTTAAGAGTGTGCAGGCTACTGGCAAGTCAACACTGACTGGTTGCCAGTTCCAGTTAAAGAGAAAGTGAAGTCGTTCACCTGCGCCGTTAACGGCTGAGGAATGTGTCACAGTTTCGTGATTAGTGACCCATTTTTCTTCTGGCAGTAAGTAGTCATAGATTGAGGCGGCTAATTCTTTATTTGGTACGGTTCCAACAATAGTGACTTGGCCTTTGCCAGATTGGTTGTTGGTGATTAACGGGAATTGTTTGAAGTGCGGATCATCACTGGTAGCTAGGGTTTGTGCACCTTGTTTTTCAAGACAGTCAATCCATTCTGTAGCAGCTGATCCTTGACGAACGGGCATTTCCTTAGTCCCAACGACTGGAACAGTATTTTGCAAATTTGAGAATTCTTGATAGGATGCGCCTGCTTCATCAACTAATTTGGATGGTTTAGTTTCCATGCGAGCCCGAGCAAAACTATCAGCATAGGTAGAGCGAGGTCCAAGAATCAAGTGTCCACCAGCAGCGACGTACTGATGTAACCAATCCAATAAGCCATCAGAACTGATGTAAACACCAGCAGCTAATAAAATAGGATTCTTTGTTGCGAATTTCGCTGGGTCTTGAAGTTGTGTGCCATCTTCCAAGTTGACTAGCTGTGAGTCGTGAACTAAATTGACTTGGCGACCTGAAACGAATGCGCCATCATAGAAGGCTGAGAGCATGTGGTCAAATGCTTCTGGGTTCCGAGTCTTATGTGGATCGGAAGTTGCGTTTTCAGAAGTGTAAGGTTCAAATGACAGTCCCCAACGAGACTCAACAGAATAAAGAATAGCGATATCTGAGTCTGGTTTTAAGTCAGTAACAGTTGATCCGGCACTTTCAAGTTCCGCACCAAGGTCGGCTAATTCGTGATAGACACGTCCTGGCTTACGGTCATGTGGAATGACACTACCCCAGTAAGTTTCGGTTCCAAAGTGAAGTTGCTGCCATTGCCAGTATTCAATCATTTCGGCCCCACGGGAGATAAACTGCCAAGCGGATTGCCTCCATTGCCCATGGAAGCCAGGGTAATTATCACCAGCACCACCAATAGGACCACCATCAGTTTCAGCAACGTAATATGGTTGTTGCTTCACGGCATAAGAACGGTCAGCCTGGAGAGCCAATTGGCTAGGGCCAGTAGTAAACCAAGAATTTCCGGGAACTTCAGGATTAGGTAAACGCATACCGTTTTGCATGTGGAAGTATAAATCGGTTGAAGCGACATCCAATTGTTTTCCAGAAAGCTCTTCGTTTAAGGCATCGCGTCCCAAAGCCAGATTTACCGTAATAAATTGATTACTTGGGGCAATTGACTTAATGAGTTGTCTCTGCCAGTGTAATAAATTATCGGTTAAGGATGCTTGGTAACGACGCCAATCAATGTCATATTGAGGTTGAGCATTGCCTTCAGGTTTCCATAGGTCATCCCAAGTAGACAATTCATGAGACCAGTAAACTAATCCCCACTCTTTATTAAGCTTTTCAACGGTTTGATACTTATGCCGAAGATAGTCTTTAAAGCCTTCAAAGGCATCGTGAGAGTAATTAATGAACAATCCAGGTTCGTTATGTAATTGCCAACCGATAACTGCTGGATGATTTGCATAGCGTTCAACAATCTTTTTGATGATGCGACGCGCATAGAATTGAAAGACGGGATGGCTAAGGCTATGTTCTTCACGTGATCCAAAGTTATGTGCGTTGCCGTCTTGGTCATGCAAAGCTACTTCAGGATACTTACGTACTAGCCATTGAGGAATAGAGAAGGTTGGCATCCCAATGATAACGTCAATACCGTTATCTTGGGCTTTATCAAGGACTGGTTGTAACCAATCAAGTTTGAATTCACCATCTTCAGGTTCCCAATGTGACCAGCTACCTTCACCGACTCGAATAACATTCATGTGGGCTTCACGGAGCATCTTGAAATCTTCATCTAACCGGGGTGTTGGTTGATACTCATTATAGTAGGCGGCACCAAATAAGATATGTTTTTGTTTAGACATAATGGTCCTTCTTTCTTAAAATTGGTAAAAATATGCTAGAATTAAGTAGGCCCTACAAGTAAAATTGAAAAATTGCTAACGAATACGTTAATGTAAGCGCTTTAGTCGACGAATAAAGGATACCATGCTTGTTTTTGTGAAAACATATGAGAACCCTGCACTTATTTATCTGAAAACGATATTTATATCATAATTTGATTTTTAATTATCATTAGAAGCTTTTTTTCAAAAAAAGATGGATGAAAGTTCAGACTTTTTTTAAAGTAGATTCATCGTTACTGTTTTTCGAAGGGATGTTTTACAGATGGCAAAACTTTTGGGACGCGCACGTAGATTACCAATTATTAATTGGAACTACACCTTTTTTGGTGCTCATTTACAGAATGTCGGGTCTAATTGGGATTATCCGCAGGAAAGACACGCGGCTTTTGAAATGATTTATGTTGTCAATGGAACGGAAGGCATTGATTGTGGTCCATATACTTATTCATTGGAAAAGGGAGACTTTGCAATTATTTCGCCAGGGACGCTACATCATGTCTGGGCGATAAATAACTTAACATATTTTTGCTTTCATTTTGATTTGGATGAGCCAACGTTTGAAGAACATTTGATTGCCAATTCTAAAATCGTTTATCATAGAGGAGAAACAATCACTAAAAATGTGACTGACGATATGGATCGTATGATTGGTCTGTTACCAGCAAGGCTGGCAGAAGATTCAGCAAATTCACAAATACCTGAATTGTCTGAAGGATGGCCACTGGAGGCCACCGCAGATGAACACTATAACTTTACAGATAAGATGGAGTTACAATTATTGTTATCGCATATCATCCTAGATTTATATAAAGGCGTGAAGCGAACTTCACATATTAAGAATCTTTCAACAATGCAGTATGCCAAGATGATTCGTGTGTATATTAAACAAACTATGCAACGACAGGTTGATCAAGCCATTAGCAGTCCTGATAATATTACAGGTTTAGAGAGTGGAAACGTGATTGCTGATATCTGTAGTCAATTAAATCTAAGTATTGGGTATGCTTCTCGCTTGTTTAAGACGTACTATGGTTCATCTCCCAAATCCTATCTCTCGGACATCAAACAAGAAATTGCCCAACAATTATTACTGAAACCGCAGTTTAACATTAATCAAATTGGTACGATTCTTGGATACAAGAATCCAGCTAATTTTAGTCGTCAGTTCAAGGTTTGGACAGGATTGTCACCCAAACAGTTTAGGATGCGCAAAGTTAGTCATTTTGTTGATCAGCGGCTATTTAGCGAGAACTTTAACACCTTTCCCAAAGAAAATATCAATGATGAAGAATTTAAAAAGAACTTTTGGAAATCGATTTAATATTCGACTCTTGACTTAAACCAACGTCGAAGTGCTAGGCTTAATGATGAGGTGAAGACGATGACCAAGACAAACTTACAAAAATTAGATGCTGGGGAACCGTATTATTTCCTGGATGATGAAGTAGCGGCGCGAAAGGCGCGAGCAGCTAAACTATGCCAAGAGTTTAATGCGATTCCCGCCACGGATCCGGCGGCTCAGACCGCTAAGATCAAAGAAATCTTAGGCAGTCACGGCGACCGGGTTTCCGTGCAAGCTACGTTTAATTGCGATAACGGGCGAAATATTCATGTGGGCGAAGATTTCTTAAGCAATTACAATTTGACGATTTTAGACATTGCGCCCGTGACCATCGGCAGCCACGTGATGATTGGCCCCAACGTGGACATTTACACGGTTAATCATCCCCTGACGCCCACGGGTCGGCGTGGCTATTTGGCCCAGGCGTCTCCCGTGACGATTGGCAACGACGTCTGGATTGGCGGGAAGGTTGCCATTATGCCAGGCGTTACGATTGGAGATAACGTGGTGATTGCGGCCGGCGCCGTGGTCACCAAGGATGTGCTGGCGAACACGTTAGTTGGTGGCGTGCCGGCCAAAGCGATTCGTTCGCTGAGTGATGAATAATATGTAGACACGAAGCACCCGGGAGTGGACAGCCCAGGTGCTTCGTTTGCTTAACGTTTTAAAGTTGTTCGTCGCCACGCAACAGGTCGTAAATCTCGGCCTTGAGTGGCGCTTGGGTCGCCAGCCATTGTCGGTCACGAGTGGTGGGGGTCAGCGCGATGTCGCGAATCAAGTGAGCCGGTCGTGCCGATAGAACTAAGATGCGGTCCGACAGGTAAATGGCCTCCTCAATATCGTGAGTGACCAGCAGGGTGGTCTTTTGAAGCGCCGCCGGCAGGCTCAATAGCCAGTCTTGCATCAAGCCCCGCGTCATGGCGTCCAGTGCGCCGAACGGCTCGTCTAACAAGCGGTAGTCCGCCGGGTTCAACATGGTCCGCAACAGGGCGACCCGTTGCCGCATGCCACCAGATAACTGATGGGGCAGAAAATGGCGGTAGTCCACCAGGCCAAACAGCGTCAACAGTTCCGTCACGCGGTCGTGGTCGATAGGGAGATGATTGATGCGCTGGTACAACGTGATATTTTGGTCCACGTCATACCAGGGCAACAACATGTCCGTTTGCGGCAGGTAACTGAACGTGGTGTTCAACCCAGTAATGGGCTGGTTTGCCACGGTTAGCGTTCCCGCGGTCGGCGTCAATAAGCCCGTCAATAATTTCAAGAGGGTCGACTTGCCGGCGCCGCTGGGTGCAATCAGCGAAACGAAGCTGTTGTCCGCAATCGTGGCGGTCACGTCGCGTAAGATCTCTAAGTCGTCTAGCGTAAGGGCAACGTGTTCAAGCGTGATGGTCATGGCTAGTCACCGACGTATTGGTTGGTGTAGAGCGTCTTGGCGGGGATGGCCTTCTTGATCAGGCCATATTCTTTCATGAAGCCCGTGTAGTTGTCCCAAACTTTGGCATCCATTTGGCCCCATTTCGTAGCGTTATCCGTGTAGTTGGCGGACAGGAAGGCTTGCGAGTCCTCTAAGAAACTGAGGTCACTGTCCTTGGCGTACTTGTGCAGGATTTGTGCGTCAGCCTTGGGATGAGCGATGGCATCTTGGTAGCCCTTCTTCGTGGCCGCCATAAAGGCTTTGACGATCTTGTCATTCTTTTGTAGCTGGGTGTTGTTCGTGATGATGACCGGTGTGTAGTAGTCTAGCCGCTTGTCCAACTTGCGTAGTGGCATGTAATTGACCTTGATACCGTCATTTTTGGCGCGAATCACGTCCCAGCCTTGGAACCACCACTGAATGTCGTTTTTCTTTCCCAGACTCTTGGGACCGTCGCCAGTCGCGCCCACAATCTTCAGGGATTTCGGATTAACGCCAGCGTTACGCATGACGGCTTTCAGTACGGCCTCTTCACTCGGTGTTTGCCAGCCGGCGTAGGTCTTGTTCGCGAAGTCCTTGGGTGAGGTGATGCCACTGTTGGCCTTGGAGACGAAGCCGGACGTGTTGTGCTTTAAAATCGTCCCAATCGCCTTGACTGGAATATTCTTACCGTCGGCGTGGGCGTAAGTCACATCTTCTTGGTAGCTCACGCCAAATTGGGCCTTGTTGGCGCCGACCATTCCAATGCTAGTCGCGTTGTCACCGGGCTCGATGATTTTCACGTTCAGACCGGCATCCTTGAAATAGCCCTTGTCCTTGGCCACGTACAGACCGGTGTGGTTGGTATTGGGGACGTAATCTAACACGATGGAAATGTTGGTCAATTTCTTAGCTGATTTGGAATTAGCGGCCTTGTCTTGGCTGTTGCCACAGGCCGTAAGCGATAGCAGTACAGGAACGAGAAGCCAGAGCTTGGATAATTTCATGATTTTCTCCCTTGGATTAATAGGCGATAGTAGCCTTTTTGTAGGACTTGCGTGACCCCATTGAGGGCCAGGCTTAATATGATGACGCAGAAAATGGCGGCGAAGACCTTGTCGATTTGGTAGCCGTTCTTCACCCGAATCATGTAGTAGCCCAGGCCGGCTTCGGCACTGAGCCATTCTCCGATGATGGCGCCGCTGACGCAATATGTGGCGGCAATGCGTAGGCCAGCGAAGAAGCCTTGCATGCCTTGGGGAATCTTGAGAATGCGATAGACCTGCCAGCTCTTGGCGCCCATGGTCTGCAAGAAGCGAATCTGTTCGGTTGAGACCTTCCCCAGCGCCTCCGAAAATGCCACGATAATGGGAAAATAGCTCATCAAGATGACTAGAATGATCTTGGGCGTGATGCCAAAGCCAAACCACAGGCTCAGTAGCGGGCCCAGAACCATCACGGGGAGCGTCTGTGAGATGACCAGCAGTGGGTAAAATGATTGGTGGACTAGTTGCCAGCGATCCATGACCAGCGCCGTCACGAAGGCCAGGGCGCAGGCAATCCCCAGGCCAATCAGTGATTCGTAAAGCGTGACCCAGGAGTTGGCTAGTAATCCGCCAGCATCAACTTGAAGCGCCTGCATGACGGCAACGGGACTGGGCAAAATGAACGCTGGCGCTTGAAAGAGCGTCACGGCGAGTTGCCAAGTCACGAGGAGAATCACGAGACTGCCTAAGGGATAGAGTTTACGTGCCATAACAGCCTCCTTTCTTGAACAAAAAAGCTTCATCTGGGGAGTCGTTGCCGCCAGATGAAGCATCCGTGCGTTCCTCCCTACGCCAGTATTAGCTGACAGGTTCAATGGGTCAAAGTTCACAACTTACTCTCGTGCCGTTTAACGGTATCCCCAGAAACTTTTTAAGTTGGATTTAGTATAGCATGGCGAAAAGCGGGGTACAACTTAATTTTCTAAAATTGTACGGGATTCTTCGAAATATGACTGGTAGTGCTGGATTTACAGGGATTCTCGCAGTTGGTGCACACAAATTTTCTTTTTATAATGATATTTATAAACGTCGATATATCAATAATTTTATAAAAATAACACCTATGAATAAATATCAATACTATGTGCAATTTATTTAAGGCTGTCGGCAAACGATTGAAGGATAAATCGATTATTATTGGCAAGCACACCAGTAGCCGAGAGTCCGCCCACCGCGCTCCGACCCATATTTGGCGGACGGTAGGTGGCCAGTCCCCGCTATGAGCCGCACCGCCACCAGACAATTCACACCAACACAGGTCGCACCTCTTAATTTACTCGCTAAGCTAACTGGGGCCTCAAGCACAGAAGTTGTCAGGAGTTATCGTAAAATAGACCCAAAGTCACGGGGCATAACGTGGCTTGGGAAATCTCAGCTTTGAGAGAAAATTAACGGACCATGTCAGACGACTACCATCAAATCGAGATGACAGGAGGTTCGAAAGCTGAGAGTAGGGGCTTCGTGTACGCGAGGCCTCTTTTTCTTGCGCAAGACCGTGTGATTGCGGTATACTACTAACACTTCAGCTAAAATGGCTGAATGCAAGGAGATGATCGACGATGATGGCATCGTTATTTGTACGGAAAAGTGCTGCTAGTTAGGGACACTTTTCTGCAAGACCTTTCAGAGAAGTGTCAGGTTTGAATCTGAAAGGAAAAAATAAACATGAAACCGACAATCACCGCCTACGAATATAGTTATATCAGACAACAGATCGACGCCTTAGTGAGCGCCTATCTTTCGGTAAATGACAAGCACATGCGCCGCGTCGTTCGGGATACGACACTGGAGCGCATCAAGCCCTTAGTGCCGCTGGCCGAACCAGCCGTGCAAGAATTCTTGACGCGCCTGCAGCCGGATCGGTTGACCCGTAAGGCCGCAGCTGAGATTGTGCCGTTGCTAGAACCCCTAGTGGTACCATTTCCGGAATTGTCGACCAAGCAGTTAAGCAAGCTATTTCGTAAGGTGAAGAAGCTCAAACAGCCGGAATGGGCGACTTTGAACTTACACCAGCTCACGTATCTGGGTTGGAACGACGGCGGTAACCAGAAGAAATACCTGGTGGCGCCGTATCAGGATCGGCTGATCGGCATTCAAGGCGACCTCGCCCCACAAGTGGTCAAGGGCGTCTGCAGCATTTGCCACACGATTGGCAACGTGTCGCTATTCGTCTCGACGACCAAGCGCTCGGGACTGGGAAGCTACACGCGTAACGGCAATTACATTTGCCGCGACAGTGCGCAATGCAACCGCCAGTTGACTGATCCCCAAGGCCTTGCCGACTTCATTGCGGTCGTGCGGCCGAAAAAATAAAGAGTGAATCGGGCCTCCCAACGACAACTGTCGTGACGGGGGCCTTTTTGAGCGGCAATGAGAAAGCGCTTCACCCTAAGAACTTGGTGAAATTTCCCTGAGTCGGCCGGGATTGACGATTAGATTTGTTATAATGAATCTTGCTTTGTGAATTTAAGAGTGAGAGGGAAATGACTATGTTACAAGCATTTGCAGAAATCAAGGTGGCGCGGTCATGACGCCACAACATCATTTACGCGGGGTCTTACTCGCCAGCGTGGCCTGCATCTTGTGGGGGATCTCCGGGGTGGCCGCGAGCACGTTATTTGGGTTGAATCCCCATGTGACGGCCTTGTGGCTGACGCAGGTCCGGATGATCACGGCCGGTATTATTTTGCTGGTCTTGGGCCAAGTGATTGGGGTCAAGCCGTTTGAAATCTGGCGACAAAAGGCGACCGGTCTGCGGGTCATCAGCTACGGTTTGTTAGGGTTGGTGCCCGTTCAGCTCTGTTACTTCGAGGCCGTCAAGTTTGGTAACGCCCCGATTGCGACCATCATTCAGTTCTTGGGACCCTTCATCATTAGTATTTACTTCCTGTTATTTAAACACGTCACGCCGACGCGACCGGAAGCTGGCGGCATGTTGCTGGCCTTTGTGGGCACGCTATTGATCGTGACCCATGGCCATTTAAACAGCCTGGCTATTTCGCCGGTCGTTCTCTTCTGGGGTGGCCTGTCCGCCATCGGGGTGGCAACCAACACGCTGCTTCCGCGGCCGTTACTGCCAAAATTCGGTGCGGTATCCGTCACTGGTTGGGGGCTACTGGTGGCCGGTATCTGCTTAAATATCTTCGGACCAGTCTGGCAAGATCACATCACGCTGACCTGGGCGGGCTGGTCCATGATCGGCATCATCATTATTTTTGGAACGGTTATTCCGTTTCTGATGTTCGCTCACGCGCTGGCCTACATCTTACCGACCACGGCCAGTCTGCTAGACGCCTTCGAACCGCTATCGGCGACGGTCTTCTCCGTGATGTTTCTCAGCGTTCAGCTGACCAAGTACGACTTGATTGGCGGCACGCTGGTGATTCTGGCGGTCATGGCACTGTCACTAAATGGCCACCAGATGCTTCGCCTGATTCGCCGTTTCCGCACGAAAGTCGATTAGCGTTTAGTAGCTGAGGAGTGAAAGTAGCAACCGAAGACTGGTTATTTACAGCGACATAGGTTGAGCTGGCCGCCTACCGCCCGCCAAATATGAGCTGGAACGCGGTGGGCGACGGGACGAGCCGAAGGACGGTCTCGTCTCCTCAACTTTAAGCCGAAGACCGCGTCTCAAAGTTGCCAGTTCCCTAACCGGCATGAATCGCGCCGCTAAGGGAACTCCCACGGCTGAGCTCATATTTGGCAGACTCTCGGCTACGGAAGTGCTTAACCACCAATTGGTTTAATTCTTGGCAAAATGGCATTACGGTCAGATCTGGCCCAATTCAGTGTCACTGATAAGCGGCAATTCGCTGAAATAAGCCAGTAGTCAGTGGTACGTTATCCAGAAAAATTTAATAGTGTATGCATGCGTTTAACCTTCAAAACAACCGAAAGGCGTCGCCAACTAACCAGCTAAGTGGTTGATTGACGACGCCTTTTGCGTACAAATTTATTTGATGAGCGAAACTAGTCTGTTGCCACATCCTTGATCTTCAGAGTCATGGCGTTGATAGCCACGATGATGGTGCTCAGTGACATGACCACGGCACCTACCATTGGGTCCAGCATGAAGCCGATTGGTGCTAATACACCGGCGGCCAGTGGAATTGCAATCAGGTTATAACCGGCACCCCACCAGAGGTTTTCGGTCATCTTGCGTTGCGTGGCGCGGGCCAGGTCTAAGAACTGAATGACGTCAGCCGGGTCACTGGAGACCAGGATAATGTCGGCCGATTCAATGGCCACATCCGTCCCAGAGCCAATGGCCATGCCGATGTCGGCACGGGCCAGGCTAGGCGCATCGTTGACCCCGTCCCCAATGAAGAGGACCTTACCCTTTTGCTGGTATTCTTGAACCAAACGTTCCTTATCTTCTGGCAACAAGCGGGCCCGAACGTCCGTGATGCCGACACTAGCGGCGACCTTGTTGGCCGTTTCTTGGTTATCCCCAGTCAACATGACTGGCGTGATGCCTTGGCGTTTCAAGGAAGCAACCAGCGTTTTGGCGGCGGGCTTGATTTGGTCCCCCTGGGCGACGAGTCCCAAGACCTGATTATCGGCGACCAGATAGCTGATGGAATTGCCTTCAGCGGCTAAGGTCGTGAATTGGTCGTGGTCATAATCCAAGTGCTTTTGCACTAAATAGTTCACGGAAACGACGCCGTACGTGGTATCCCCAATCGTACCGAATTGGCCCAAACCGGTTTCTTGATGCGTATCGGTGGCCGGCGTTACGGTGAGGTTGCGGGCCTTGGCAGCGGTCAAGATTCCCGTAGCCAAGGGGTGACTAGAGCCACTTTCCAAGGCGGCTAACCGTTGTAAGACGGCCGTTTCGTCCAAATCAGCGGTTAAACTGATCAGGTGGTTGACCTTGAATTCACCCATGGTTAGCGTCCCGGTTTTGTCCATCAAAGCAAACTTTAATTGGTTAACCTGTTCCATCGCATTACGGTTACGAATCAGCAGGCCGTTTTGTGCGGCAAGTGCGGTGCTCCGGGAAACGACCAGTGGCACCGCTAAGCCCAAAGCGTGGGGGCAGGCGATGACGAAGACGGCAACGGCGACGGGTAAAGCTACGGCCAAGTTGGCCACGGTCAGCCAAACGATGAAGGCTAAGATGCCGGCAAACAAAGCGGCGTAGAACAACCAGCCAGCAACTTTGTCGGCCAAATTTTCAGACTTGGATTTGGCGTGCTTGGCGTCGCTGATCAGCTTCATGACTTGGGCCAGGTAGCCGGAGTCCCCGGTTCCCGTGACGGTGGCGGTCAAAGTTCCGGTCCCGTTGACGGCACCCCCAATTAAGGTGTCGCCGCTGGCCTTCTTGATGGCCTTGGATTCCCCGGTAACCAGGGATTCATTGACGTCGGAGGTCCCGGTCACGATTTTAGCATCGGCGGGAATTTGTTCTCCGGCCCGAATAACCACCGTTTGGCCAACTTGTAAGTCACTTAACTTCACATCATGCGTGTTTCCTTGGTCATCGACGACGTGAGCTTCTTGTGGTAATAATTTGCCCAGCGCGTCGACCGCGGAACCCGCGTTCATGACCGTGTTCATTTCAATCCAGTGACCCAGTAACATGATGACGATCAGGGTCGATAGCTCCCAGAAGAAATTGTTGACGACGGGGGTGACGTGGAAAATGTCGTTGGCAATCACGGCGTAAATGCTGTAAACGTAGGCGACGCCGATCCCCATGGCAATCAAGGTCATCATGGCGGGACGCTTCATCTGTAGTTCGGCCTTGGCCCCACTGAAGAAGGGGGCGCCGCCGTAGAAGAAGAGAATCGAGCCGAGGACGGCGACAATCCAGTCGCTGCCGGGGAAAATCAGTTGAAAGGGCAAGGTCATGCCCATCATTGGTGACATTAGGATAACGGGAATCGTTAAGATCAGGGATACCCAGAACTTGCGTTTCAGATTACCCATGTGCATCATGTGGCCATCACCCATGTCCATATCCATGTGGGTCATGTCCATGTTACTCATGTCTTGGTGCTCGTCTGCGGGCTGGTCCATCGCCATTTTGGTGTGGTCCATGCCCTTCATATCGTGTTGCATATTCATGTGACTCATTCCTAAATGGCGTTCGTTTTTCATGATTCACAACTCCCTTCGCAACCGTCCGGCAGGCAGTCACAGTGGACTGCGTCGGGGGCGGTTGGCAATTTCTTGGCTAAAACGTCGATTAAATGTTGGACGTCGGCCTTGCTCATCTCGGTTTGTTCCAGGACGTGGGCAATCGACGTGCCGCGGTGCATCGCACACATCTGGTCGAGTTCGTTGATCAATGCCGTGTCCATTGCACTTTGTTCCGGAATCAGCGGGGTATAAATGAACTGGCGGCCCTGCTTGGTGGTGGCCAGTGCGCCCTTCTTGACCAGGCGGCCAATCAGCGTCTTGATCGTGGCCGGTTTCCAATCATGTTGTTGGGCGAGTAAGTCAATGATGGTGCGGCTATCAGTCTGCTTTAAGGTCCAGACGATTCGCATCACGCGCCATTCTGCGTCAGAAATGGTCACGGCTAATGCTGTTGCCATAGCGAACAACTCCTTTGATGAACAGTCTCTGTTCGATTGATTAGTTACAGTTTACATTTGTAATCGTTCGGTGTCAAGAGGAAGGTCTCGGTGGGAAAGGGTATTCTGCTAATTAGTGAAGAGCGCTAGCGACGTAGGCCTGAAGCGAATCGTAAATAAAAATCACTATCAGATTTAAAGGATGAAATCTGGTGGTGATTTTTCACTGGAAGATTAGAATTTCACGTAAACTTAATCTTAATGGTTTTGCCCATCGCATGAGCAATCTCAGCCAATTTGTCAAACGTCACATTATCGCCGTGCTCAATCCTAGCAATGGTTGATTGGGGGACGTTGGCGCGTTCGGCTAAATCAGCTTGAGTCAAACCAGCCTCTTCACGTGCATGATATAGCGCTAAGGCACTGGCTGATTTTTCCTTGTCAGCATGGTAAGCTTTAGCAAATTCTGGGTCCTTCAATTCCCGGTTTAAAATATCATTGATTTTCATGCTAGTTGTCCTCCCATTCTGTTCGTAACGCCAAAGCGTGTTTAATTTCAGCAGCTGGCGTTTTTTGTGTCTTTTTAGTAAATCCATGGGTAATTATATAACGTGAACCAGTAACGTGGAAATATAGTGCCCTTTGAATGTTACTGGAGGTTTTACTTCGCAATTCGTATAAAACTTTCTCTGACCATCTCAGGTACCGGTGAACTGTTGAAATCAGTTATCCATAAGCTGAAGTTATGCTAGTTTAATATCTACTTGTTATTAAATTCACAATTCGTGCGATATACTCAAGTCATCAAGCAATGGGAGGAATTACTTATGGCAAAACAACTAACAGATCAAGTAACGTTCCGTCACGGTGCAACGATTAACAGTCGGTTAGTGCAGTCACCGATGCTGTCGCGGAGTGGTAAGGATGATGGCTATGTGACGCAGGATACAATTGATTATTATGCTGCGCGGTCGCAATCAGCAGGCATGGTGATCGTGGAATACACATATGTTAGCCATTCAGGTGGTCCTGCACAGTCCTTTACCAGCAATCGACTTCAGTTGGGGTTATATAAAGATGATCAAAAACCAGGATTTGCTAAACTGGCACAGGTCCTAAAGAAAGATGGGAATAAGGCTATTTTGCAGTTAGCACATACCGGTCGTGAGGCTGTCTATCGGGCGATTCAGGGCGAAAAAGTCTATGCACCTTCAGCAATCAACTTTGATTTTCTTGACTATGACGTTACGGAGCTGACTGATGAGCAGATTCGCGAAATCATTCGTGATTTTGGCGCAGCAACGAAGCGTGCCATTGATTGTGGGTTTGATGGTATTGAAATTCACGGTGCCAATCATTACCTGTTACAGCAATTCTTCTCCACTGAATCTAATCAACGAACTGATGAATGGGGCGGTCAAAGTCTGGATACGCGGATGAATTTCCCAATGGCTGTTGCAGCTGAGGTCTTTCGCGTGGTAAACACCTACGCACCGAAGGACTTTATCGTGGGTTATCGGATTAGCCCAGAAGAGATCCATGGTGATCGGGTGGGGTACGATTATCGTGATGCCAATCAGTTGATCCACAAGCTGGCAACGACTTTTGACTTTGATTATATTCACCTGTCACTGCCTGCATACAACGCTAAGCCTGCTGGTGTCGACCAAACTTTCGCTGCACTCGCGCGGCCAGAATTACCAGCTGAAACCAAACTAATGATTGTGGGTAATGTGATGTCTGAAGCGGATGCGGAAGATGCCTTACAAGAGACAGACCTAGTTGCGCTTGGTCGAGCAACCTTGATTGACCCACAATTTGGTTTGAAGATCAGTGAGGGTCGTGGGGATGAGATTATTCGTGAGATTTCACCAGAACAGGTGAAAAAATCTAAGCTGACACCAGGATTACTCAACATCTTCTCTACGCCTAAAATGGAACCACACTTGCCAGGGCGTGAGTCAATCTATGCGTTGCATGAAACGGATGCTTCGGGCAAGTCTGCTTCTTGGAGTTAAATCGTACTGAAGAGGAATCGCAGAAAATAAATTAACCTAAATTAGGGCCGCTTACACAAATGAGTTAGCGGTCCTTTGCGGTATAATAAATTTAATTGGTGAAGGGATGGGCTGAATATGAATCTGGATCAAATGGCTTATTTGATAGCGCTAAAACAGGCGCCCACGTTGTCACAAGCCGCACGTAATCTCAATATCAGTCAGGCAGGATTAAGTCAATCCTTGGACAACTTGGAAAGTGAATTGGGGATTAAACTTTTTACGCGGACACGTAATGGTACACAACCGACCAAGGCAGGGGAAAAGATTATTGGCCACGCGCAAAAAATTGAAACACAATTGCGAATGATGCAAAAACTTGCGGACCAACAAAAGCAGGTTGCCGAGCCACCTTTGCGCATTGGTGTCACCAATGATGTGCCAAGCTCATTGTTCAATTGGTTGCTAGAGTTTCAAGATAGTGAACCGCAGTTTAAAGCGTATTTAAAAGAAGCGGACAGCACACAGATTATTGCTGGTGTTAAAAATAACGATTATGATGTTGGGATAGTAGCCATCAATACTGCGGAGCAACGCGTCTTGAAGTCTCTGGAATTTCGCGAGATTGGTCGTGGCGAATTTAAGTTGTATATGGCGACAAGTCACTATCTGGCTAACAGTCCTGACCCTATTCCGTTGGAACTGTTGAAGGAACAAGAATTTGCCTTATTTATTGATGATGATATTACGAAATTTGTGGATGCAGTAGCCATTGAGAATGGTCCGTTAAATATTACGGTTCAGTCATCATCTAGTCGTGTGATTCTAGAAGCTATGAGAAAGTTTCAAGCAGTCTCCGTGATTCGTGATGCGCAAATGCATAATTGCTTAAATGATTTCGAACAGCAAAGTTTGGTTGAGCATACCTTGGGAGAACTGGGAAGTGACCTGTCGCGAACTTTTAAGTATGGCATTATCCAGCTGCCTGGTAAGCATTTGACCCCTGTACAGGAAGCGTTTATCAGCGGGATTAAACCACTCGATGAACTGTAGTTGCCCCCTAATCATTGCGGTAGATTAAAATTTTTGTAATAATATGACAAATACATTTATAAGAAATTAAAATTTTAGCAAGTTTGGCTGACAAGTTCCTATTCCACTGTAGGTTTTGTATAATAGAAATCTATTTAACTCGAAAGGGGCGTTGACGCTCGTGGTTCTATTTAAACATTGGTTGTGGCGCGGGGTGCTGTTGGGGCTGGTCGCAGTCATTTTGGGTGGCGGTCCAGTGGCCCAGGCGGCTAGCAAGACGGTCACAAAGGTCCCTGCCCGGGCAGCCTACGTGATGGATGCCCAAAGTGGGCAGGTCTTGTATCAGCAAAATGCCGATAAGCGCTATCCCATCGCATCGCTGTCCAAGCTGCTGACCGTGTATTTGACGGTCAAGGCAATCGATGAAGGCAAAATTCATTGGGATGATCAGGTGACCATGAGTCGCGACCTCCTCAAGCTCAGTCACAGCTATGCGTACTCCTCATTGCGAATGAAGAAGGGGGAGACTTTTACCGTGAAGCAGTTGGTGGCGGCGGCTATGATTGCGTCGTCCAACAGTGCGGCCACGGCGCTCGGTGAATACGTGGCGGGGAATAATGCCAAATTCATTCAGCTCATGAATCAACAGAGTGAAGACTGGGGCATCGAAGCCCATTTCATCAGTTCATCGGGCCTGGACAACACTGACCTGAAGGACTACAACTTGGTGTTACCAGATACTGGCAAAAAAGAAGAAAATCTGGTCTCAGCCAAGGCCATTACCACGGTGGCCCAACATTTGATTCAAGCCGACCCAGACATCGTGCAGATTTCTGGTAAAAAAGAAGATAAAATCAACGGCACCCCAATTTACAACGAAAATATGGGCTTGAAGGGGCAGTCACACTACGACAAGGATACCAACATTGATGGCCTCAAGACCGGGTATACGGAAAATGCCAAGCTGTGCTTCACCGCGACGTATACGGTCGATGGTCAGCGAATGATTGCGACCATCTTGGGTGGCGACACCACGTTCTCGGCCATGAACAAGTTGATCAAACAACTGAAACGGCAATACCAACTCGCCACGACGCCGTTAAATGACCGCCGCATCACGCTGGCAAATGGCCTGGCCACGACCGTGACGGCAGAACCAACCAGCAGTCAGGCCGGCGTGTGGTATCAAGATCAAGCGGCCGGGTTGACGACCACGGTGGCGACCAAGCTATCGCCCGCACAAATGAGCTCGGGAACCGTTAATGCCGGCGAACCCGTGGCCCAGGCGACCGTCACCGATACCAAGACTGGTAAGCAACAAGCCATCACGTACCGGTCCCAACAATCCGTGACGTTGTTCGCAGACCGCGTCATCTTTAACGACAAGACGCAATCAGATCCATTACTGAAGAATTTGGTACAGCCGATGACGGCGGCGTTTCAATAAGTTAGTGTAATTTAAGACAGCAAACAGGCTTCAACTCGGATTATCCTGGGTTGAAGCCTGTTTTGTGTGCATGGACAAAGGAAAGTAGAATTAGTGAGCTAATTCCCGAAACGGCAGTGTTTTGTCCACTAAAGTTAGTGGAACCAGAAGCAGGTGTCAGCTAGGGAGTCGTCTGCTCTGGGGAAGATTGCAGCCAACACCGTCGACACAGTTGGGACCATCCTTGGCCGCCTCCGGCACGTTGGCGTCTATCAGTGATATTGTTGGCTAGATGCTAGTTGACAGGTTAACCTGCTGTCAGGGGTTCAGTCGATTGGTATTGGTAAGCACTCCTGTAGCCGAGAGTCCGCCAAATATGGGTTCAGCCGTGGGAGTTATCTGAGCGGCATGAATCATGCCACTCAGATAACTGGCGTCTTTGAGACGTGACTTTCGGCTCAAAGGCGAGGCGTCGAGACCGGTCTTTGGCTCGACCCGTCCGCCCACAGCGTTCCGACCCATATTTGGCGGACGGTAGGCGGCCAGTTTCGACTACGAAGCTGTGGACGCCTAATTTTAACGCCATGAATCGCATAGTGACAACGGTTCTAACCAGTTTTTGTCTGGTAATCTTTAGAACGAGACAGACAGGTAATCGACGGGACCTAGTCCACCGAAGACAACGCGTCCAACATGTTGATGCGCTTAAGCTTGCGGTGCATGATCCACATGACCAGCAAGCTAAATGCCAGCGTCAACAGCGCGGCGTACACGTAGCTGACCCAGTGGATGCCCGGCGAGAACATCAGGCTGTCGGTCTCGGCCGTATTGAGAATGTAGGCGTGGAGCCAATTGCCCAGGAAGCAGCCAAAGAAGATGCCCAGTCCCGTGAGAATCAGGTTTTCCCGGAAGATGTACATGGTGACCTCGCCGTCGTAAAAGCCCAGCACCTTGATGGTCGACAGCTCACGAATTCGTTCGGAGACATTGATGTTGGTGAGGTTGTAAAGGACGACCAACGCCAGTGCGCCGGCCGCGACCACGAAGATGATGACGACCAGATCCATGGTATCCAGCATCTGGAAGTTGTTTTTCTTTTCCGTACTCAGCAGCGTCACGTTTACCATGCCCGCAGTCTTCAAGAGGTCATTCGCAAACGCATTTTGCTGGCGCTGACCGTGCTTAGTGAACTGGACAAGGTTGCCGTTGTACACGGGTTTGGCGCCGAAGACCTGCTGGTAATAGCTCGGCGATAAGTAGATGAAATGGTTGACGTAATTTTCCGCGATGGCCGTTACCCGGACTTGGCGAGCGGTGCGGTTGCCAAGTTTGACGGGCAGTTGGTCACCGACCTTGACGTCATAGAGCTTGGCCAGCTTTTCGTCAATGATGGCGCCGCGATTACTGAGGTGATAGGCCGCGTGGCTTTGACGGTTGCGCAGGACCAAGAAGCGGTTGAGTTGCTGGGGATGTTGCGGCACACTCAACGTGACGGTTTGGTTGGCGACACCGGCCCGTTCGACCGTGGCCTGAGATTGTTTCACAACCAGGTCATCCTGATAAAGGGATTGTCGGCGCAGCGCCCGCTCTTGTTTAGCGGTCTGGTTGCCGTTACGGACCACGATGGCGTCGTAGTGCCAAAGCTGATTGAACTGTTTCACACTGATGTCGCCGATAGAATCTTTGAGGCCAAAGCCAGTGATCATCATGGCCATACAGCCGGCGATGCCCAGCACCGTCATCAACAGGCGCTGCTTGTACCGAAAGAGGTTGCGCAACGTGACCTTGTGATTGAAGTTCAGCCGGTGCCAGAACCAGTGCCAGTGTTCCAGCCACAGCGTTTTCCCGGCCTTGGGGGCCTTAGGCTGCATCAGAGTTGCTGGTAAACTATGAAGGTCCACCCGCGAAACGGCCACGGCACTGCCAATCGTGCAGGCCAGCGCAATCACTAAGGCGACCACGATGTCGAGCCAAATGTATTGCACGTTGATGGCGGGCAGATTGTACATGCTGCCGTACGCTTGGGCGATGAAGCGAGGGAAGAAGTTCACCCCGAAGCCCACGCCCAGCAGCGTTCCCAGGAGGCTGGCCAAGCCACCGTAGAGAATAAATTCACTACCGATGGCGGTATTGCTGTAACCTAGGGCCTTGAGCGTCCCCATTTGGACCCGTAGTTCCGCCACCATGCGGGTCATGGTGGTCAGGCAGATCAGTGCGGCAATCGCGATGAAGAAGAGCGGGAAGACCGTGGACAAGGCCACGACCCGTTGCGTGTTTTCGTGATATTCACTGTAGCCCGGATTGGCAGCGCGCCCACTGAATAGGTAGGTTGGCTGCTGAATGCCGGCGATTTGGGCTTGTGCGCGTTTTACTTTGGCTTGGGCCTTCACCAGCATGGGGGTGTTGGCGGGGACTTGTTGGGCAAGGGCTTGGACCTTTGTCACCGTTGGCGCGAGTTTGGCCCGCGCTTGGCGTTGTAATTGAGCTTGCCGTTGCTTGGCTTGTGGCTTGAGCCAAGACTTGAGACGCTTGGTATTGGCCCGGTTCAGCCGATTGTAGCGCGCCGTGTAGGGCGTGACGCCGCGCAGGTTTTTGAAGCCGATGTCCAGGCGACTGATGATGCTGGTCTTCAGCGTGCCGGGTTTGACCAAGGCAAAATAATCCAGCGTCCCCTTACCAACGGTCGTGACGCCCCGGGTCGTCTTTTCAATGTAGCGCGGCGAGTTAACGAAGCCCACGATTTTAAACGTTCGCCGATGGAACTGGCGATTCAGCTGGTGCGTCGTGGCGATGCGGTAGGTGGCGCCCAATTTTAGCTTGGGTTGCAGGGTGCGCGCTTGTTGGTCCAACACGATTTCATTGGCATGACGTGGTAAATGGCCACTGACCACGGTCAGCCGGTTGAGCGTGCCGTGTGGTAACTCAGCCACGCGAACGGTTTGGTTGTTATTCAACTGATTGACGTCTAAGTATTTTACGGCCTGATAGGTCACCTGACTGCGGTGACGGTGGAGCACGGCCAAGTCGTTTTTGGTCAGGCCCGCCGTGGACTGGACGCTATTAGTTGCCAAATTCTGGTCGGCATAGTAGTCCGTGGCAGCCTGCAACATGTCGGGGCCGGTTGCCCGGATTCCGGTATAGAAGGCCACGCCGAGAAAAATAATTAAAATGATGGAGATGAAGCGGGCTTTGGAGTGGCCAATTTCTCGCCAGAGCATTTTCCAAAAGGATTTTGTCATGGTCACACCTACCATTCAATGTCGGCGATGGGCGTCGGCTGCGGATTCTGCTGGATCGATTGGACCTGGGCGTCGTTGATATGGATAATCTGGTCGCCCATCTTGGCAATTGCGCCGTTGTGGGTCACGATGATGACCGTCATATCGGTCTGCCGAGCGCCATCTTGGATGACTTGCAGGACCTGCTTACCGGTCTGATAATCCAGAGCGCCGGTCGGTTCATCGCACAGCAACAGCTTAGGATTTTTAGCAATCGCACGGGCAATCGCCACCCGTTGTTGTTCACCACCCGAGAGCTGAGCGGGGAAATTGTTGGCGCGTTCAGCTAAGCCGACTAGCCGCAACGTTTCGTCCACGTCACGGGCGTCGCGAGTGATCTGCGATGCCAGTTCCACGTTTTCGCGAGCGGTCAGGTTCGGAACCAGATTGTAGAATTGAAAAATGAAGCCGACGTCCTGGCGCCGATACGTGGTGAGCTGTTTAGCAGTGAACTGGGCGATGTCGGTGCCGTCGATCAGCACCTGCCCGCTGGTGGGATTGTCCATACCGCCTAGAATGTTGAGCAGCGTGGATTTGCCGGCGCCGCTGGGACCGAGGATCGTGATGATTTGTCCACGGTCCACGCTAAAGGAGATGTCGTGATTGGCGATGGTCTCCTGGTCGCCTTGCTTGAATTTACGTGTTTCGTTTTTGACTTCGATGTAGGCCATGTGCAGGTCTCCTGTTCTGATAGATTAAAGTTGCGGTTGAAAGGCTCGTACTGACGACTAATATTAGTGAAACCAGATGCCTCCGCCAGCCAGCAGTTCCGCCTGCTATGGGGAACGGTTCCAGACTGAGGAGCGGTCTTCCACCTCGCTTGAAAGCCTGGCAAAATTCGCCAGGCTCTCAAGTTGTCCCACCCAGTAACCTGGCCCAAAACGCCAGCTAACTGGGTCGACACAGCTAGCTGCACTGCCGGCTGGCTCCCGGCGGATTGGTGCTTGTCAGTGGCTGTGATGTAGATCAACGTTGAGCATCCAACCGTTGCCGAGTATTAAACCGATTGATGGACAATCATCTCTGTAGCCGAGAGTCCGCCAGCTCAGACCGTGTCACGGTACATAGCAAAAACTTCTAGTTGATTTCGACCTTTCAACCGTTAATTAAAGATACTTTAATTGTAGGCGGAAACCAGCTTCAACACAATGGTAATCGGTTACATGAGCTGACGGATACCTGGTAAACTACGGTCGACGCAAAAAAACACGCAACAACTAAGCGGCGTGGGGACGTGCTCAGTTGTTGCGTGTTTGGTTGTGCTATCTAGCGAGGCAGCACGTGAAGCGTAGCGTAGGTTGGGCCTGCGGAAATCATCTTCGGCAGGGAGTTTTGACCATCGTACTTGGCCTTGTAGGCTGCGGTGATCTTGGCGTCGAGTTCAGCGGAGTGGTTGATCGTTTCAAACCGGGCCGCGAAAGCTTGGTCGCCCACGCTGATTTCACCAGCGTTTTGGGCAGTAGCGGCCATGAACCACTTGGTTTGGTCGCCGTTCCAGCCGCGAGAATAAACATTGCCGTCCACAACGACTTCCCAAACAGGGGATTCCTCTTCAAAGGTCGTCATGTCTGGGTTGTATGGCTTCATGGTCAGGGTCTTGTTGTTTAAGAAGTTATCTAATTGTGCGGTTGTCCATTGTGTTTTAGTTGTATCCATAATTTAAATTCCTCCAGTTGTTCGTCGAGTTCAGGTCATCGGTCATCATCCGCGCCTGCGAGAACGCGGGAACTTTTTTGTGTTTGCCACTTACGATTAGTAAGTATATGCCGATTAAATATAATTGCAAATATCCAACTGGCTTAAAATGGCAAATGGCAATGGAATTTCCTGGCTAATTCGCTAATAGTAACGGTGGTAGATTGCCGGTATGACAGCGTTATTCGATGTTTATCCGGTGATTAGTGAATAGTCAGAAAAATATTTTAAATAAATTAACTGATTAGGTGATAAATTTGCTAAAAATGGCGAAAAAAGTTTGGATTTCCCCTTGCCTTAGTCCTACACGAAGGGGCTATACTCAGACCCATAAGCCATGAAGGAGGAATTGTATTATGCCAACAATTACAGATACGTTTACCTTAAACAACGGTCTCAAGATGCCTAAGGTCGGGTTCGGGACCTGGCAAACGCGCCCAGGCAAAGAAACCGTTGACGCCGTCAGCAATGCCTTGAAGGCGGGTTACCGGTTCATCGATACCGCTAAGGCCTACCAAAATGAACAGAGCGTCGGCGAGGCCATTGCCGCTAGTGACGTGGCGCGTGCAGACATTTTTGTGCAAACGAAGCTGCCCGCTGAGTCCAAGACTTACGATGAAGCGATGGCTGACTTTGACAGTAGTTTAGCTGCATTGAACCTCGATTATGTGGATTCTTATATTATTCATGCGCCATGGCCATGGGCCCAAATGGGTTCTAACCATGATGCAGAAAACCGTGACGTTTGGCGCGCCATGCAAGATATTTACAACAGCGGTCGGGCCAAGGCAATTGGGGTATCCAACTTCAATTCGCACGATTTGGAAAACCTGTTAACTTGGGATGGTTTAACGGTCAAGCCAGCGGTCGACCAGATTCAATACTACGTGGGCCACACGCAAGACTCTATCGTTAAGACGGCGGAAGACAACCAAATCGTGGTTCAAGCCTACTCACCACTGGCAACCGGTGGCTTGGTAGACAGCCCAGAACTGGAACGTGTCGCTGGCAATTACGGCGTCTCGATTCCACAACTGGCACTGCGGTTCGTCATTCAAAATGGCGTGGCCCCACTACCAAAGGCCCGTGCTATGAGCCACGTAGAAGCCAACGCCCAATTGGACTTCGAAATCAACGACAAGGACATGGCCTTCTTGAACCGATTAACGGATGAAAACAGTTGGCATCCGGTTGGCGACTAGAGGAAAAGAGTGTGGAGCGAGCCGGTTAGACTCTGAGCATTAACGTCGCTAAGGAAATCCCCCTGGGTTTGGGGAGCTTCCATAGTTGGGTTAAGCGCAGGAGTCTGGCTCGCGGAACACGTTTCAGAGACTGCAAGTTTCCGGATATATTGGGGAAGACCGGCCCCACGTCTCAAACCAGCAACACTTAAACCACTAACATACAGACAAACAACTTAACTAATCCAGAAAGTAGGTTCGCCACTCCCCCGTAGTGAACCTGCTTTTTGCATACCATTTATCCTGTTATAACCGATAGTTATACTACCGTATACAAACTAGGTCCTGGTATTTACCCAATAAGCGTGTAAACTAAGATTGAATTTAAAGATGATAGGAGGAAATAATGATGCGTAAAGAAGCAAATCCTGTTTATCCAGCCGGTCAAGCGAATGTGGCCCACCGTAATCCCCAATTGCCAACGGGTGACCAGTCACAGGGTGCGGATAATTGGTATACCAGTTCACAGGTCGTCCAAACGCCGGTGACGTTTAAAAATCTCTACAACATGGATTTGGCAGGCAATCTGTTTGTCCCTAAGAATCTGGACGAAACGGTGACGCATCCCGCGATTATCGTGGGTGCTCCCAATGGTGCCGTTAAAGAGCAATCGGCCAATCTCTATGCCACCAAGTTAGCCGAAGCTGGCTTCATCACCTTGTCATTTGACCAAGTCTTCTGGGGCGACAGTGCCGGTAGCCCGCGTAACGCCATGGCACCGGACCTGTACTCTGATAGCTTTTCTGCAGGGGCAGACTATCTGACGACCCTGGCTACGGTAGACGACACTAAGATTGGGGTGTTAGGCATCTGTGCTTCCGGAAGCTTTGCGCTGAATCAAGCGAAGGTGGATACTCGGTTGAAAGCCATTGCCACCGTCAGCTTGACCGACATGGGGGCAGTTGCCCGCGGCATGCGCGACGCCATGGGTGACCATACGATGGTTGATCAGGCGGCAACGCAACGGACGAAGGAAATGGCTGGTGCCGATCCGCTGTATACCAGTGGGACGCCAGAAGAAATTGGACCAGATTCCGACGCATTTTCTAAAGAATTCTATGACTTCTACCGCACACAGCGGGGAGCTGGTAATACCACGACTCAGCCAACACTGACGAGTTTTGTGAAATTGCTCAATTTCTATTCGCTGAGTGATATTGAAACGGTTGCGCCCCGGCCACTCCTGTTTATCGCCGGTGAGGACGCCATTTCACTCGGTTTCAGTAAGGATGCTTACACGGCTGCGGCGGAACCAAAGGAATTGTACCAGGTACCCTACGCCGGCCACGTGGATTTGTATGACCGGACAGAACTTATCCCGTTTGCCAAATTAACAACCTTTTTCACGGATAATTTGTCCTGATAGTGTTAAGAGATGGCGATTGGGCTATCTCTTTTTTTACGAACATCTATGTTTAAAACGCATATAAATCTATTTATAATAAGTATTTGCTATAGCAACAACTGACCACTATACTGACCCTTAACGAATTCACCAACGGAGGTAAGAGCATATGACAGAACCAACAATTTTCCAACGCGCCTTGGCCGGCCAGCCGCTAGACTTTACGGGTGCTGACTTTCAAGAAATCGACCGCACCGTTCAACGGACACAAGAACTTTTGAAACGCTTCAACAATCAGGACCAAACGCCAGAGCAGCGACGGACCACGCTCAGTCAGGTCGTGGGTTACGAGGTACCAGCCTCAGCGGAAATCAACGCCCCGCTACACAGCGATTTTGGTCCGCATATTTTCATTGGCGAGGATGTTTACATCAATCAAGACGTGATGTTTACTGACTTGGGGGGCATCTACCTGGGGCGTGGCGCCTTGATTGGCCCGCGGGCAACGCTGATCACCGTCAACCATTTGGAAGACCCGGCGCATCGACGCGACGTTCAGGCCAAGGCCATCCACATTAAGGACAATGCCTGGATCGGTGCCGGGGCCATGATCTTGCCCGGCGTCACGGTCGGTCAAAACGCCATCGTGGGAGCCGGGGCCATCGTCACCAAAGACGTCCCCGCCAACACGGTGGTCGTCGGCTCACCAGCCCGGGTGTTGCGGCGAATCAAGGGCGCACCGGCAGCTGATTAGTAAAATTAGATGCAGTCAAAACAGACAGACCATTTTCGTGTTGAGAAGGGTCTGCCTGTTTTTAGTGAGTTATTTAAAATTGAAATGTCACCACGCTATGGGACGGCGGTACGACGTCAGATGCTGACAATCAACACAAACTAGCCGAGAGTGAAGTGAAATCTAGGCTCAGCCGGGGAATTTTGTAGTGAACTTTGCTACTAAATTGGTGACTTTGAGACGTGGTTTTCGGCTCAAAGCAAGGTTCGAGACCGATTTTTGGCTCGGACCGTCCTTCCCCAGCGTTCCAGCTTAGAATTTCACGTAACGGTAAGGCGGCTAGCAAAAACAACGTTGCCTCAATCAGTCGGCGCCAGTTCCCAGCGCACTTGGTCCAACAGCGCCTGAGCCGCCGCGGAAAGTCGTTGACCCTTCAGCCAGACCAGGCTGGACCCCGAAGAAATCCGTGGTTCCAGGGGCACGAAGGTCAGGTCGGACTGGTTGGTGTTGATGATACCATCAAGTCCCAGCGCGTTGCCGACCCCCGCGGATACCAGTAGTGACGCGTTGTACAGCAGGTTATAGGTGGCGACGACGGTCAGTTCATCGCTAGTGAAGCCGAACAGATCGTGAATCCGTTTGTCGCCGCCCTGTTGGGGCAAAATCAAGCGAGAGCTGGCCACGTCCGCCAGACTGACCGTGGCTTGCTGCGCCAATGGTGAGCTATTTTGGACCAACAGCCCCCAGCGACTTTCTCCAGGTAGCCGGCAGAAATCATAGTCGGACTTGTCGATGGGTTCCATGACCACGCCGAAGTCAAAGACGCCGGCCATCAGCTCGCGGTGAATATCGGCAGCGTCCATGCTGACCAGGTGAATGCTGACGTGGGGGTGCTGGGTATTGAGGTGACCGATGGCTTGGGCGACCGTCAACATGCTGCGGGCCTCGGCACTGCCGATATAGACGGACCCGCTGATGTCGGCTTCTTGATGAATGTTGGCCAGCGTCTTGTCTGTGAGCGATAGGATCTGCTTGGCTTGGTGCGCGAAATATTCGCCATCCGCGGTCAGCTGAATGGTGCGGTTGCCGCGGACGAACAGGGTAGTGTCCAGTTCTTCTTCCAAGTCCTTGAGTTGTCGCGACACGGTCGGCTGTGACACGTGGAGCCGCTCGGCCGCCTGGCTAATATTTTGTTCCTGCACGACCATCAAAAAGTAGCGTAAGACCCGTAATTCCATGGCACTCATCTCCTATAACTAATTTGTATACGTTTTGATTTAATATAAGCATTAGACAGATGAAATGTCAAGCCGTAAGATGGGTCTTGTAAAGAAAAGAGGAGGGCGACACATGAAGAATTGGACGCCACAACAGTTACAACGATTCGCGGTCGCCGATGACCTGCGGATTTCCCCATTTTATAGTGATGGCAAGACTTACGGGACGCCAACCTGGATCTGGTCGGTGGTCGTCGCTGATCGCCTGTACGTGCGGGCGTGGCACGGGACGCGGTCGTCTTGGTATCGCTCCGCCGTGCAGCAACGGGCCGGGCGCATTTATCTGGATGGCCAAAACTTCTCGGTAACGTTTGCCCCAGCAACGGATCAAACGGCCCAAGTCGACGCGGCCTATCGCCAAAAATACGGTCAGAGCGCGTACTTATTACCGATGATTCAGGCCGGCCCGCAAGCCGCCACCGTTGAAATTTTTCCGCGTTAAGTCTTGCGGTCACAGTTATTGTTTCCAGTGCGTTGACAGGAGGTCGTTCCGTGAAAATCAATGAAGCAGCAAAGCAATTACACACCAGCGCCTGGACGTTACGGTATTACGAAGAGATTGGCGTCTTGGCGCCAGTCGCCCGTATCAGTGGCATGCGCGACTATCAATCCGCTGATCTGGCCCGAATTCGTGAGATCCTGGATTTGCGGGCGTGCGGCGTGACGCTGGAAGAAATCAAACATTTCTTGCAACTGGAAACGACCGCCAATTCGACGGCGGCCCAGCGCACACTACTGACGGGACAGGCTGATGAGTTGCGCACGCAAATTACCGAGTTAGAAGCGACGTTGGCTCGGTTGGAAACGAAGATTGAGACATTACCAGTAAAGGAGTTCGTTAGCAATGGCACAAATTAAATTAAACAATGGGTTGATGATGCCGCTACAGGGTTACGGCGTTTTCCAAATCCCTGATCAGCAGCAGTGTGAACGAGCTGTCTTGGATGCTTTGGCGACGGGCTACCGGTTGATTGATACCGCCGCGGCGTACGGTAACGAAGGCGCAGTTGGCCGGGCCATTCAGCGCAGTAACGTTGACCGTGCCGACCTGTTTATTTCGTCCAAAGTCTGGATTCAAGACGCCGGGTATGACCAAACACTGGCATCCTTCAACCGGACATTAGCCAATCTCCAGACGGATTACCTGGACTTGTACCTGATTCACATGCCGTATGGCGATTATCAGGGCAGTTGGCGGGCCATGGAAGACCTGTATGCGGCCGGCAAAATTAAGGCCATCGGCGTCTGCAATTTCGAAGCGGACCGGTTATTAGACTTGATTTTGAGCAATCACGTGGTACCAGCAGTCGACCAGATGGAGACCCATCCATTCACCCAACAAAAGGCGTTACGGTCGGTGCTACAACAGTATGGTATCAAGTTGATGGCCTGGGCGCCATTTGCGGAAGGCCAACGGGGACTGTTCACGCAGCCCGTTCTCAAGGCCATTGGTGACCAGTACGGCAAGACACCGGCCCAGGTTACCTTGCGCTGGCTGTTACAAAATGACATCGTGGCGATTCCCAAGTCAGTCCACGCGGACCGGATGGCGCAGAATTTTGCCATCAACGATTTTACGCTTAGCCCGGCAGACATGGTTCAAATTGCAACATTGGACACAGAACAGCCTGTTATCCTGCAGATTCGGGCACTTCCCGAGGTCTTTCGGCTGCATGGCATGACGATTACGCAGTAACGCGGCAGTTGATAGAATCAGTATCCATGATGCTTCATCACCCTTATGATGAAGCTAGGCAAGCGGGCAATCTAGCCCAAAATTAGGAGGAAAAACCAATGACAAAAATTTTAATTCTCGGTGCACACGGTGCCATGGCACAATTACTCACGCAACGGTTGTTAAATGAAACAAGGGACACGCTGGTCTTGTTCTTGCGCAATGCGGCGCGGCTCAACCAGTACGCGGATGATCCGCGGGTGACACTGGTCGATGGGGATGTCCACGACACGGCGGCAGTGGCTGAAGCCATGGCTGGTGTTGATGTGGTTTACTCCAACCTGGGTGGTGAGGACCTCGACGTGCAGACCCAAAGCGTGGTCGATGCCATGCAGCAGGCGCACCAAACACGTTTGATCTACATCAGTTCCTTGGGCGCTCACCACGAGGTTCCGGGAAAATTTGGCGAATGGAACGAACGCATGATTGGCGCGTACCTGCCGGCTTTCCGGAAGACCAGCGAGTTGGTTGAAAAGTCTGGACTAACCTATACTGAGATTCGCCCAGCCTGGTTGACGGACAACGACGAGGTCGACTACGAAGTCACCACGCTGGCCGACGGTTTCAAGGGCACCGAAGTCTCACGACAAAGTGTGGCCGACTTCGCCTTGAAGGTCATCAACGACCCCAGCACCTATCAAAACACCAGCGTCGGTCTGGACAAGGCCGGGACTGACGGCGACCAACCCAGCTGGTATTAAGGAGCGCAACGATGACAGTGATCGATGTTTTCGCCCACATCTTACCGCCGAAGTTTTTGGCACAGATGCAGGCACTAAATCCCCAGATTTTGGATCAATTTCCTTATATGAAAAATGCCTTACTGACAGATTTGGACCAGCATAAAGCCAGTCTACCAGCCGACCACCAACAGGTCTTATCGGCGGTCAACCTGAATCCGGAAGACTTCTTTGAACCGGACCAAGCGGCCGAGCTGTGCCGCAGTGCCAACGCCGAATTGGCCGCCATTGTGCGGGCCAACCGCGATGTCTTTCCGGCAGGCGTGGCAATGTTACCAATGAACAACGTGCCAGCCGCCCTGCAGATCATTGACGAGCAGGTCGCCGGCAGTGACGCGTTGGTCGGTGTCCAGCTGTTCACCCGAGCTAAGGGTGAGTCGATCGCCGCACCAGTCTATCGACCGATTTTTGCCAAACTGGCCGAGGTCGGGGCACCCATTTGGCTCCACCCCGTCTTTGACGACCGCAAGCCTGACAACAACCTGAGTTTCAGCTGGGAATACGAGTTGACGCAGGCCATGGACGGCATCGTGGCGGCGGGCTATTTCCGCCAATTCCCGCAACTCAAGGTGATCGTCCACCACGCCGGGGCAATGATTCCGTTCTTCAGTCAGCGGATTAAGTACATTCAGTCGGCGGAAAACTACGCGGACTTTCAGAAATTTTACGTGGACACCGCCATTTTGGGCAATCCACAAGCGCTGGACCTGGCCGCCGATTTCTTTGGCCGCGACCACGTCTTGTTCGGCACGGATTCGCCGTTTGGCATTCCACCAGTCGGCCCAACCGCCGTGATTGAAGATGCGGTCCAACACATGGCGGTGTCGCCAGCGGAACGACAACAGATTTTCAGTGGTAATTGGCTGCGACTCAGTGGCCAGAAAGAAGCTTAGATATGGAATACACGAAGTTAGGACATACAGGCTTAGACGTTTCCCGGCTGTGCTTGGGCACGATGGGCTTTGGCAACGCGTCGACGGGGATGTTTCCCTGGGCGGTCGACGAGGCCAAGAGTACAGCGGTCATCAAGCAAGCATTGGACTTGGGCATCAACTTTTTTGACACGGCCAACATTTACTCTCGCGGTGACAGCGAACGGTTCGTGGGCCAGGCACTGAAACGCTTGGCGCATCGCGACCAAATCGTGTTGGCGACCAAGGTGTTCTTCACCCCAGAACAGGCGCCTAACGTGGCTGGGTTGTCGCGCAAGGCCATCCTGTCGCAAATCGACCAGAGCCTGGAACGCCTCCAAACGGATTACGTGGACCTGTACATCATCCACCGCTGGGACTATCACACGCCAATCGAGGAAACCATGGAAGCCCTGCATGACGTGGTGAAGTCCGGCAAGGCCCGCTACATTGGGGCGTCAGCGATGTTTGCCTGGCAATTTGAAAAGGCTCAAGCGGTTGCGGAACAACATGGCTGGACCAAGTTTGTGTCGATGCAAAATCACCTGAACCTCTTGTACCGCGAGGAAGAACGGGAAATGTTGCCGCTGTGCGCGGACCAAGACATTGCGGTGACACCTTACAGCCCGTTGGCATCCGGTCGTTTGACCCGTGACTGGGCCGGCGAGACCAAACGCTACGCTACCGACGACGTTGCCCGTTCTAAGTACGACGACAGCAAGCAACTGGACCTGCCGATCATCCAACGGGTTGGTGAGATTGCTGACAAATACGGCGTGGACCGCGTGCAAGTCGCTTTGGCCTGGCTGCTACAAAAGCCAACCGTCACGGCGCCCATCATCGGCGCCACCAAGACCAGTCACCTGACGGGTGCGGTCAAGGCGTTGGACCTGAAGCTCACACCAGAAGACGTCCACTACCTGGAAGACCCGTACCTGCCACACGAACTGGTGGGACCACTGACTTCTGATCAAATGAATTATCAACGTTAACTAAAAATTAGTTTTCGAATACAAGTTGGTCCGTGCTGGCCGCCTTACCGTTCGCCAAATTTGGACCGTGACGCTGTGGGAAGGACCGGTCGAAGCCAAAGGGCGGTCTTCAACCTCGCTTCGAGCCGAAAGTCACGTCTCGAAGACGCCCGTTTCCAAGCAGTTCACTTGCAAACGCCCACGGCTGAGTCCAAATTTAGCTCACTCTCGGCTAGGTAGTCGATTACCCACTAATGTTCATAATCACTGTCGGTTGGGTATTATCAGGTGTCTTTGCACTTGTTTTAAAATAGTCATGTGAAGCTTGGACCAGAAGGCGGTTAGTTGCCTTTTGGTCCAAGCTTTTCGGCTAATATAACTGCGAGTTGGCTCTGACGCGTTAGTGCTTGTCGTAACCGTACGTTTTTTAAAGGCCAGTAATAAAGCCAGCTAGCACTAAGGGCCAAACCAGTTGGTGGTTTACGATTACCCAAGTAGCCGGGAGTCCGCCAAATATGGGTTCAGCCGTGGGAGTTTCCTTAGCGGCGCAGTTCGTGCCGCTAAGGAAACTGGCGTCTTTGAGACGCGGTTTTCGGCTCAAAGGCGAGGTGTCGAGACCGTACTATGGCTCGACCCGTCCGCCCACAGCGTTCCGACCCATATTTGGCGAACGGTAGGCGGCCAGCACGGATAGTGCAACCGTTTGGCTTGGTATGATGGCTCAGTAAGACAATCTGGTCGCCAGAGTTGTGTCACCTCAGGTGGTATGCTAGTGTGAAGGCCAGAAAGGGGTTTTCACAGAATGACAGAACCGAAAATTGCTTTAGGAACCTGGGCGTGGGGCGACACCGCGTCCGATAGATATTTTGGTGATACATTATCTGCTGCGAGCCTGAAGCCCGTGGTGACGGCGGGGATGGCAAACGGCTTTACCCTGTGGGATACGGCCTATGCGTACGGTCAGGGGACTTCGGAGAACCTGGTCGGCGAACTATTGGCGGATTATCCGCGAGATAGCTATCAACTGTCGACGAAATTCACGCCGCGGATGGCTGGCGATGGCGACCATGAAATGGCTGATATGTTGGCCGGGAGTCTGCGGCGGTTACGGACGGACCACGTGGATATTTACTGGATTCACAATCCGGACGACGTGGAAAAGTGGACGCCGGAACTGATTCCGCTAGTCCAAAGCGGCAAGGTCAAGCGCGTTGGTGTGTCCAATCATAATCTGGCACAGATCAAGCGGGCCAATGAAATTTTGGGTGAAGCAGGGATTCAGGTCTCGGCCGTCCAAAACCATTTCAGCCTGTTGTACCGGTCTTCAGAACGGGCAGGCATCATTGATTATTGCCGGGAGCACCACATCACGTTTTACGCGTACATGGTCCTGGAACAGGGTGCACTGACGGGACATTATGACGTGGACCACCCATTGCCAGCCGGCAGTGAGCGGGCCAAGGTCTACAACGCCGCCTTGCCACAATTGACCAGTCTGACCGCGGCCATGAAGGCGATTGGTGAGCGGCAAAACGCCTCGATTGCGGAGGTCGCCACTGCTTATGCCTTAGCCAAGGGGACGACCCCAATCATTGGCGTCACCAAGGAAAAGTACATTGCGAGTGAATTGCGGGCAGAAAAGGTCACCTTAACACCGGCTGAAATCAGCCAGCTGGAGGACTTGGCGGCCGCAACGCACGTGGATACCAAGGGCTTCTGGGAAGCACCGATGGTTTAGGTTAAAAATAAGGCTCAGCTGGCACTGTCCATGTCGGCTGAGTCTTTTTATTTGGATTTCTAGACGAACACCGGCTAGAATCGTTGTCACCATGCGGTTCATGGTGTTCAAATTAGTCATTTATAGCTTTGTAGTAGAAACTGGCGCCAAATATGGGTCGGAACGTGGTGGGCGGACCGAGCCTGAAAAGCGGTCTCGGTTTCGCTTTGAGTTATAATAATCTCATATTGAGAAGGGTGGTAGCCATTCATGGTAACAACTGCAACCAATATTACGGACGCTCAGAAAAACCTTAAAAGTCTAACAGATGATGTTATTGATTATAATGAATATGTGATTATTACCAAACCCCAAAATAGAAATGTCGTATTAATGTCAGAATCAGAGTTTCGGTCTTGGCAAGAGACCTTATATATTTTAGATTCTGATGAAAATCGTCAAGCGCTTGATCAGTCGATTGACCAGATGAGTAGTGGTAACTTTAAAACCTTATCATTTGAGGATTGGCGGCAATCTATAGATGAAAAATGAAAAGACGCAGTGTACCAGGTTAGTCGTCCGCATTCGTAGCTAATCCAACGAAATCATGATTATTCATATTGTTCAAAATTAAGGAGTTGAATGCTATGTTACATCGTGAAAACAAAATTAGGCAGTATCATACCAGTTCAGCTGCTGACCTGATGAAGGAAACCATGGAATTTTACCAGATTACGCAAACCGACTTAGCCGATCGACTCGGGGTAAGCCAGAAAAATATTTCTGATATTCTCAAACGCAAACGATTTATCAACGAGGTGCTTGCACTGCGAATTGAAACCGTGATGGGAATCTCGAGCCAACTGCTGTTAAACTTGGATGTGAATTTTAAGCTGCATCAGGCTAAGCAACTGGCTGATGAAGACCAGGCGCAGCATCATTCAGATAAATTTCTCAAACGCTATGATTGGGTCACGGCGTAAAATCAATAATGTAGACGAAAAGACTCAGTGGACCAGGTTAATTGTCCACTGGGTCTTTTCATTTCGTGATAATCAAATGTTGAAAGTAGACTTAAAGCATTGATTCCCAGAACGACGGCGCTCTGTCCACTAAAATTGGTGAAACCAGAAACCTGCATCAGCCAAGATTCCGCCTGCTATAGAGAACACCTGCAGCTTGGAAAGTTGTCTTCTAGATGGGTCCATCCCTGGTAGTCTCTGGCAAGTTAACTGTTGCCAAGGGTTAAGCCAATTATTGTTGGTAAGCACTCCTGTAGCCGAGAGTTCGCCAAATGTGGGTTCAGCCGCGGCCGAGACCGCTTCCCAGGCTCGGTCCGGTCCGCCCACAGCGACACGACCCATATTTGGCGGACGGTAGGCGGCTAGGTCCCGCTATGAAGCTGTAACCGACTAATCCTAACGCCATGAAGGGTATAAGCAAAATTCGTAGCTAATCCAACGAAAGATGACCGTAATTGTCAATTAAGGGTGACAAATCGCCGTTGGATTTCGTTAGTAACAGTAGGACTACTTAAACGTCTTGTTCTCAAACGTCTGAACAGTTCCCGTCTTAGCTTGCTTGTTCACGTTGGCGGTCAGCTTCACATCGTCACCTGCCTGTAGGAGCGCGGCCTTGGGGTAATCCCCAGTGCCGACCGACCAGAGGTAATCGTTACCCTTGATTGCGAAGAGCACGCTTTGGCTACTGCCGTTGGGAACGACGGCGACACGGGAAACGATGCCGCGGACCTTGGTCAACTTAGTAGCGGTCGAACTAGCCGTAGAACCGGCGGCCGCTAATTGTACGCGGTATTGGTCGAGCGCCTGAGCGGCCGTGGTGGCGTAAGCCTTGACGCTTTGGTCAGCCGCCTTGATGTAGGCGTAGCTCCGGAAAGCCCCAGTGGAGTCGAGTAGCGAGACTACCCAAGTCGGCGTGCCATCGATGTTATACATGATCGGCATCGTCGCCGACCATTTCTGCGCAACATATTCTTTTTCGGCAATCTTCTTGGCCCCGTCACTGTCCATGACCCCGATATTTTTACCGGTGTAATACGTCAGGGTCCCCGTCCGCGCGTTGATCATGGAGTAACCCATGGTCGAGTCGGCGCTAGTCTTGGGCGAGGTGAAGTCGTTGAAGTACGAAATGTTGCCGTGTTTATCTGCGACAGGGGTGACGCCATCTTCTGTCCCGTTGCTGTTGGGAAGCTTGACGCCGGTCTTGTTGAAGTAGGCGTTGAAGAAGCCGTTACCGTAACGGCCGAAGATCTCGTTCATTTCCGCGGCAGTCGATGACGCGATGGATTCGTTGATAAACGCCGGGGCGCCGGCGGCCGTGTACAGCTTGGTGGCCCCCGTCTTGGCGTTTAGCACGACCACGTGCAGACTGCGATAGTTGATCCGTTTGGAAACGCCGCGCGCCTTGTAGACGGTCTGGATGAAGAACGGTTCACCCTGGTCGTTGACCTCTAATTGTGGTTGACCTTCTTGGACCCAGCTGGGGAAGCGGTTGTAAATGACCCGTTGAGCGTCGTCGAATAGGTAAGCGCTCGGTGTGTATTTCATCGCTTGTTTGACGAAATGCGGTTCGGCGTTGACGTTAGTGGCGTCGATGATGAAGTATCCCGGCGTCACGCGCGCCCGTTGCCAACGCCAAAAGCCGTCGAACTCGACCGGTGCGATGTAGACGGTCTTGCCCTTGACCACCTGCGTCTGGAGATCGCCCAACTTGTAGTAAGACGTGTTGGGCACGGTGCTCATGGCCTTGTTCATCTTGTTGCGGACGGTCTTCGGCGAGATGGCGATGGGCGTGCTGGCCTTATCCAGCAGTGGCGCGGTTTTGACCGTTTTGATGCGCAAGGAATTGTAGACGGCCTTGACGCCAAAGCGCGTTTGTAGCGACCCAAATAGGCCCAGCACCACTAAGACAGCCAGGACACCGACGGCTAATTTAGTGCCAAAATTGATGCGCGGCAGGTGAAAACTAAAGGGCACGTTGCCCCGTCGTTCAACCTCGACCTTAGCTTGGGGGCTGTTGAAGGCCAGTAACGGCAGGTAGAAAATGCCGTAGATCAGGTTCATCCCAATCAGGCTGGCCGGTGTCTTGCTGGGAAGGGAACTGAAGACGATGCCTAACGCTACCAGGTAAAAGATGGCGTAGGTGCCGACCAGTAACCGCCAGCGCTCGGGCCGTTGGATGCAGGCCAGCACGGTCATGCCCAGCGCGGTCAAGGTACCGAATAATGCAACTAAAAGCATAGAATAACTCCTTTATGTAGTTGGCTGAGAGTTGAAGCGATACCTCTAGTTTACCGTAGTTGGTGGGTTGGGGATAGGGGAAACCCAAAAAACGCGCTCCCATCAGCTGATGGCAACGCGATTAATTGTAAATTTTAGTGAATCACAACTTTCATCCCAGCAGGCACGTGGCTGTAAATCCAATGTGCATCGGCAACGGATAAGCGCACGCAGCCGTGGCTGGCGCGTTTGCCTAACTTGTGGGCTTCGCTGACAATGTACTTGCCGTGAGCATTGACGGGGACGGAGTGGAACAGGTAGGTGCCCCAGTACTTGAAGGACGTCCAGTAGTTGGCACCTTCTTTAGACCCGGCGTTGTAAAAATGCGTGCCGCGGTTTTGGATGTGATAAGTCCCGGTTGGGGTTGGGGATGATTTCTTCCCAGTCGAGCAGACCATGGTGTAGAGCGTCTTGTGCTTACTGGTCTTGATGTACACGCGCTGTTTGGCGATGGACACCTTGATGTAAGCGTGCTTGTGTTTCTTTAAATTCGGGTAAGCCTTGGTCTCAGACGGTTGCTTCCAAGTAGGCGTCGTCGCCTTGGCATTAGCCGTGGTGGCAGTCAAAACGACCCCACCCGTCAGACTGAGCACGGCGAGTAATGCGGCTAAGAATAATTTTAGGTGCTTCACAGTGAATTCCTCCTTGTAGAATACACTCATTATTCTATAAGTCTGGAATCGGGCTGTCAACAGGTGAAATGACCAATGTGAATAACAGTTGTGATGATGAAGCTTGCGAGCCAAAAAAGGCTAATTCTCAACAATGGAGAATTAGCCGTCATAGTTTTGCTTCATAAAGTTAACCCTTAAACATAAAGATTCCCCGGACAATTTCCGCACCAATCAAAACAATCATCGCTGACCAGGTAAGTAATGTTGCGACGCTCCCCATAATGTTGACCTCCTTGTGAACACTTTAACTTTTCCTTCAACTTCATTGTACGCTGAAGCCAAGGTTATCGCAATGGGTGCGCTTACATCGATGCAAATTGTCTACGAATTAGTGCCCTGGATCAACGCCGCGAAGGTCGCTAGGTTCATGCCGGGGATGACGCGTAGCCGCGAGAGGTTGTAGCGGCCCTGAGACAGTTGGGCGATGCCCTCTTGGGTAGTCAGCGCCACGCGATACCCAGCTTGCTTGGCCAGGCGCCGGGTCGTTTGGTCGGCGCGTCCTGCGGGGTAGCACAGCATCTGCGTGTCTTGATCAAGGTGTTGGTCGAGCCAGGCCTTTGAGTCGACCAACTCGTGTTTTTGTTGAGCGGCCGTCAACGCATTTAGGTCCAGGTGTTGGACCGTATGGCTGGCAAAGTCGACACGCCCGGTAGCCTTAAGTGCCCGCATTTGGGCCAAAGACAGGTGGTTAGACTTGTGCGTGAAGCCGGTGATGGCGTTGATGGTGACGTGTTGCTGGTTGCGTTTGAGCGTCGGTAACAGCTTCAGGTTATCCCTGTAGGCGTCGTCTAGCGTGATCCAGACGACCTTCTTTTGCGGCACCGTATTGGTGGTTAGCGCGCGGATGGCCTGGGCGGTGGTCAGCGTTTGGTAGTGGTGGCGTTTTAAATAATTCAGCTCGGCGACAGCTTGTTGCTTGGGCACGCGTAGTTGGTTACCGGTCGAGATGCTGTGATACATCAGGATGGGCAGTTGGAGCGGCTGCTTGAGTTTGACCCACGGCTGAGTGGGCTTGGCCTTGACCTCGGTGGCTAAGACGTCCTTTTTGGTCAAGCGATTGTGTGTGGCTGGTGCCGTCCGAACGTTGGTACGACGCGATTGTGTGAATGCGACCGCGCCAAAGATGATGGCGACCAGCGCCAAACAGCCCGCCAGCAATCCCCATTTTCGTTTCATCATGATTCCCCCAAAATGTAGTCTTAACTATAGTATAAGGGGGTTAAACGAAAAAGCCATAAATTAGTCGGCCCGCTGGCTTAATCGCCGGTAATAGTCGATGGAATCCGGGGGCAAATGTAGCGCCGAAATCACTTCACGGTCGGTTTTCTGCGGGTGGCGCCGGAGATAGTTAACTAAGTAACCTTGGTAGAGGACGGTCGGGCTGAGGGCAAAGCCGACCAACGCCTCGTCCGGCTTCAAATACTTGTGCAGGCCGGGTAATGTCAAATGCGGATCCGCGGCGGCGCGTTGCTTCAAGAACCAATCGTCACACTGAAAACGCTGCTGGAGTGGTAAAACGAACTCGTGGAACTCACGCAAGAAGGTTTGCGCGCTGGCGGACCAAGCGGCGGTGGCGAGTTGGGCGGTCACGCCGGGCTTAAGGAAGCTCTGCACCGGATAGCCGTGCGCCACCAGCAACAGCGTTAGTCGCGTGTAAACGTGGAGACGCCGGTCGGCCAGTAAGTCGTCGAGATCATCGACCCAGCGGTAGTTCAGTGGTTGGGCGGCTTCCTTGGGCTTGCTTTTCAGGTCCAGCGTCGGGAGATAGGGCGTCCAGTTGTGAGAGAACAGAAATTTAAAGTAGACGTTCAAGTGCGACAGGACCTTGTTGTAGGTCTGATTTTGAATTTGCCGGGCGTCGACCAACATCGCCAGATACTGCTCAACGTCTTGCGTTTGTAGCTGGTTGACCCGGTGTTCGCGCTGGTAGGTCGGATTGAAATTCTCTAAGTATTGGAAGAAGTCCTTCAACGTCGCCGTATACTCATCGCGGGTGGCGTCGGCCATGGACCGCTCGGCCAACTGCCGGTTGAAGGCGTCTTGATACGGATAAACTTGGGTCATGGCCCTCCCTCACTTTCTAGAAATTACTTTAACCACAGTATAGCACGAACTGGTCGCTTGATTGCCGCCTACCGTTCGCTAAATATGGGCCGTGACGCTGTGGGTGAGCAACACAAAAACGAGCCTGGATGAGATTTCCAGACCCGCTTGATTTTAAAACTGAGAATGACTTAAACTATTTGTCGCGTTTTCTTGGACGAAAACCGTTCCGGTGGAAACTTAGGGCCAGACAAAATTGCTGGCTAAAGCAACAGTTGATGGTGCCGAAAGATATATCACGACAAGGATAATGTATATCTACCAGGCCCTTACACGCTACAAGTTGCCAAGGACAAGTGGCATGAGGCAATCACAAAATTAGTCGGGCAAAATTTGCACACTTTGAAGCTGGTCTTTCACGACAACCATTTTGAACGGACTGGTACCATTGAAGCCATTGCCAGTAACGGCGAGATTAACGGTCCAGCTATCGTCATCATTTTGTGTGAAGTCAACGAGTTCAAAGTGAGCTTGTTTACCAATATTGTCGGTTTGATTCCATTTGCCGATACCAATGGGTCCGTGATATTCGGTTCCCCAATCATTGAGGATGGCATCAGCGGTAAAGAGCTGAACGAAGCCAGTTGAGTCGGCATTATTAGTTGTGTTAATAAAGCTAGTGATTGCTGCTGGTAGTTTGTGATCCATAAGGTGACCTCCTGAAGTCATTTTTTGGTTGAACTTAGCTAACCACTAGTCGTTATGACTGTCAATTAATATGTCTGACGTTACTTAAAATATTGGCCTATGCCTATTTTGTGCCAGGCACACTGAATTTAAACCACAGGTGGCAAATCGATTGATTACCAGGGACTTTTCTCATGTGGCGTACGGCAGGCGGCCAGTGTCCACAAAATTGCTGACAGAGACAACTGGTTAATCTACCACAGTTTCAGCCGCTTGAACTTTCTCGCGTAACTGGGCCTTTTGAGCTTCTGGAATAAACGCGCCGTCAATGGCATTCAGTGTCAGCTTCTTCAGCAGTGACCAGTCTAAGCCGAATTGGTCGTGCATCTTCATGATTTCGCTGGTCAGCGTCACGTCGGATACGGTGCGGTCATCAGTGTTCAAAGTGACCTTCAAGCCGGCGCTCAAGAACTCAGCCAGCGGGAAGTTGGCGTAACCGTCAACGGCCTTGGTCTGAACGTTGCTGGTCGGGCACATTTCAATCGTGGCGCCAGCGCGTTTCGCTTGGGCGATGGTCGCCGGAAAGCCGCTCATGTGGACGCCGTGGCCGATGCGTTTGGCGCCTAGGGTCAAGGAAACGGCCACGTTGTCGACGGGACCTGCTTCACCAGCGTGGAGGGTAAATGGCAAACCGGTCGCTAAGCCAGCTTTGACTGCGGGGGCCAGGTCGATGGCCGGGTGGTTGTACTCGTCGCCAGCAAAGTCGAGGCCGACAACGCCTTGGTCAGCGAATTCGGCCGCCGTTTGAAAGACGTCGATGCATTCGTCTAGTGGCTGGTCCCGCATAGCGCAGACGATGGCGTTGACGGGAATGCCAAATTCCTTGGTTCCGGCGTGCAGGCCGTCCAGTAAGGCGGCAATGACTTCCTTGACTGACAGGCCCTTGGCCGTGGAGATTTGGGGTGCAAACCGGGCCTCGAGATAGATCAGACCATCTTTGGCGGCGGTGGCGACCATGTCGTGGCCGGCGATGCGCAGCTGTTCGGGGGTCTGCATCAGGTCAGTGACGACTTGAAACCGCTTGAGGTATTGGATCAAACTATCCGTTTCCAGCGGTGCACTGGTTAGGTTATGTAAATCATCGTCGCTAGCTGGCAGTGACGCCCCCGTGACGGCCGCCATTTGCCGCAGGGCAGTCAGGGACAGCGAGCCATCCAGGTGACAGTGCAATTCGACCTTGGGGTATTGTTGGACATTTTCTTTGGTAAAAGGTTTAACGTGGGACATCACAGAACTCCTCCTTCAATGATTAGCTTCTTCTTAGTATACCATGTAAGCGCTTAATTCTCAGTGAAAATTTTCATGCCAACTCTGGCGTTGCGGACAAAATCCAACTGGGTTCGCTGCTCAGCCTGGCTACTCGCCAACAAAACACCCGTTGGCCCACTCGCGTTTGGTCGGTCAGCTTACTAAGCCGGCGGAAGTTGGGCGGCACCAGCAAAATAAAGTTGGCCGATGAACTGAAGCACCAAGCCACCATTTATGGCCCCCGTCGAACAATTAAGGGGTGATATTTCGTGGTAATCGTGCTAATATGTAGGCTTACTGGCACTAAGGCCTTCTCCGGGTTGCCCTTTTTAGTGGTTGGCGGGGGTGCTGGATACATCGGAGAAAAGATGACAAAGATGTCAAATTTTACATTTTGTGAAATTCGCTTAAAATCATTGTTTCAATCGCGCAAACATTATATGATAAGTTTAATTAAAGTGAGGGATTCCTTGGTAGTTCTGGTCTGGACCGCCGTCATAAATTGACGGTTCACAAGTAAATTACCGCTTCACATATCAACAGTCTGGACAATTAGAGCAACTTAATCACTCGGCGTACCACCATTTGGGGGAGTATGACCAGTTTGACAGTTACTGGTTTTTAAGAGAAGGAGCAATGAACATGGATCAATCTTACACGCGGGTCTCGCGAGAGTTTATTCGCGCCCAGCGCGCGGGCAAACGGCGATACATAACCGGATTCGATGGAATTCGGACCTTAGCCGTTTTGGGGGTCATTATTTACCATCTGGCGCCTTCGACGTTACAAGGGGGCTATCTCGGGGTGCCGATTTTCTTCGTGGTCTCGGGGTACTTGATTACCTACCTGCTGATTCAAGAGTGGGACACCACCCATAGCATCAACATTTTGGGCTTTTATGGTCGCCGATTAAAGCGGCTGTATCCGGCGCTAGTCACGATGTTGCTGGGGACCACAGCCTATATCACGCTGTTTCAGCGCAACCTGTTGGCCAATATTCGGGGCACCGTCTTGACCAACATGATCTACGGCTACAACTGGTTTGAAATCAAACACGGTCAGTCATACTTTGACCGCTTCAGTGGCGAGTCGCCCTTTACCCACCTCTGGTCGCTGTCAATTGAAGGGCAGTTCTACCTGGTCTGGCCATTCGTCGTCTTGGCCTTACTACTGTTCTTGCGGAAACGGGCGCGGGCGGCGGCCATTCTGTTAGGCATTGCCATCTTCTCGGCAATCCTGATGGCCATTTTGTACGACCCCGCCAACACGAACCGGGTCTACTATGGGACTGATACACGGATGTTTGCGATTCTGATGGGCACGGCGATGGCCTTTCTGTGGCCGGCGCATAAGCTCAACGCAAACGTGACCCCGGCGCATCGTCTGATTCTGGACGTTGCCGGGGGCCTGTCGCTCCTGATTCTGATTTACATGTTCTTTACCATGAACGGCCAGGCGACGAGCACCTATCGCGGTGGGATGTTCTGGTTCACGGTATTTTCCGGCATCTTAGTCGGGACCGTGGCCCATCCTGGCAGCGACCTGAACCGCGTGCTCAGTAATCGCGTTTTCAGTTATGTCGGGCAACGTAGCTACGGCATTTACCTGTACCAATTTCCTGTGATGATCTTCTATGAATCACGCATCAACATTGGCAATCACCCGCTGTTTCACTCGCTGGTGGAGGTGGCCTTGATCATGTTGGTCACCGAGATCAGTTACCGCTGGATCGAAAATCCGATGCGGCATTACCATTACGGTCAGCTGACCAACGA
Organism: Levilactobacillus yiduensis; assembly: GCF_024718525.1. Taxonomy (NCBI): domain Bacteria; kingdom Bacillati; phylum Bacillota; class Bacilli; order Lactobacillales; family Lactobacillaceae; genus Levilactobacillus; species Levilactobacillus yiduensis. The sequence goes on along the minus strand of NZ_JAMXAZ010000004.1, from coordinate 20,775 downwards.
CGTGCGGACCTACCTGCAACAGCCGGGGGCCCACCGTTTGGCCAACAGCCTGGGGGTCGTGGCAGCCTTGTTGTTCGGGTTGACGGCAGTCGGCTTTGTTCAACAACCCGCAGCGGCCAAACCCACTGCACTGCAGCAAACGATTACGGCGCGGCAGGCAGCGGCGAAGAAGAAAAACGAAGCGGCGGCCAAGAAGCAAAAGGCCTTGGCTAAGCAGGCGTCTAAGATCAAGCACGACAAGGCAGTGGCCTTTTCGAAGATGTCCGCGGCTAACCAAAAGACCGCTAAGTATTACTTCTTAACGGCCGATGAGCTGTTGACCAGCCAGCAAACACCACTGACGGCGGTCGGTGATTCCGTCTTGCTCGATGACTCGGGTGACCTGCAGAAGGTCTTCCCGGGCGCCATCGTTGACGGAGCGGTCGGTCGGCAAGCCGATGCGGTCCCAGGTATCTTGAACAGTCTGAGCCAACGCGGCCAACTGGCCAAGAACGTCTTGGTCAATATCGGGACTAACGGCTACGTGACGCCGGATCAGGCGGACCAAATCGTTCATGCCATCGGTCCGGATCACCAGATCTTTTGGGTCACGGCTCACGTGCCAACGCGCGAATGGCAAAATTCCGTCAATAATCGGATTGCCAAGACCGCAGACCAGTACAAGAACGTTCACGTGATCGACTGGTACACCAAGGCCAAGAACCATACTAGTTGGTTCGTCAGCGACCACGTGCATCCGAACGACCACGGGAACCGGTACTACACATCACTGATTGCCAAGACGATTTTCAAGGTTAATCAGAAGAAGTAGGTTGCCCATGCGGTGCCGTGGCGGCGAATCAAGCTAGTAAAATTGAAAAATATAGTGGCTGACAGATGTCAGCGAAGGGGTCCGGGACAAATGTCTCAGGCCCTTTGTTTGTGCCTCCGAATATCTGGTGTTGAAACCTGCGACAAAAGGCAGCTGGTTCCGCTTAAAACTGATAACCAAACAATCCAAACCCAGGATTATTCGGTTATCAGCCTTAATGCTCGCCAGCTGACCGCCTGTTGTCCCACTCTCTTTTTTAGGTCGGTGGGCTTACTTTGGGTTTCAAAATGAGACGTCTAATTGGGGACCGTGAATCGCCCAAAACACTGACATATCGGGCACAGTCGGCATGTTGGTTGTCCATCTATTTTGCCCGTTAACGTTAGTTGGTTTAATTTACAACTGGGGGTCGATTTTCGCGGCTTTTACGTTGTTTGAGGAGATTATTTCGGCCCGGCCCAGCGTGAGCGTGCTATGATACACGGTGAATTCAGAAATGGATTCATTTAATAACACAGGGGGAATCGGTATGATGAAAAAATTAGCAATGATTGCGGCAGCTGCGGCCATGGTATTACCTTTAGGTTTAGGGGCAATTGCACCAGAAAAAGCGGAAACAACGGCATTTGCGGCTACTAAAGTGGCAGCTAAGAAGACGACACTGACCTTGCTCAGCAGTCAAAGTCTCAAGAAGACGGCCTATCACGTGAAGAGTGGTAAGCCAGTTCTGTATAGTGCAGCCTTTGCGGCAGACAGAGCGAAGGTCACGTTGGCTAAGAAGGGGACGTTAGCCACTGGCAAGACTTACTACGCCACGAAGAAAATCGTTGTCAAAACCAAGGCAACGAAGCGGGCTGCTGCCAAGAAGGTGGCGTACGCTTACATCAAGAGTACCAATGGTAAGGTCAAAGGCTGGGTGGCTTGCAGCAAGTTAGTTGCAGGTAAGGCAACCGTCACAGCAAAGGCCGCTGACAAGATCGCCAGCAAGACCTACACGTTGGTCAGTGCCAAGGCAATCAAGAAGGCTGCTTACCACTTTAAGGGAACTCAACCGGCTGTCTTTACCGGCAAATTTGCCGCAGACCGGGCCAAGGTCACGTTGACCAAGAAGGGGCTCTTACCAGAAAGCAAGACCTATACGGCAACGAAGAAAATGACCATTAAGAAGAATAAGAAGAACGTGAAATACCTCTACATCAGCAAGCAAGGCTGGGTTAAGGCGTCAACCTTAACTGCTGGCAAGTTTATGGCGGCTGATTAGCGTTCGGTAATGGTATGTGAGACAACGGTGGCTAGCTGATCACCCTTCGTCCCACGTTTCGGCGATTTAAGATTGAGATACAAGAGTCTGGGGCGTTTTGCCCTGGGCTTTTTCTTTTGAACTGAGTTTTGGGAAAATGACCCAACCGACAGATACTGTCTTATCCCCGGTATAACAGTATTTGTAAGACGAATTTCGTGTAGTGACTGTCCCAGTATGCTATCCTAAGAAGCATCGAGTTGACGACCCAATTCAGGTCAAGATGATGCAATACGATCTGTTGCAATAGCTGTCAGATTGCGACTGTCGGGTGCAACGTTGCTAAAAGTAGGAATCAACGCCCACAATACGTAGAGATTATGCTATGATAATATTGTTTCAGTTCGAAATTATTTAGGATGGAAAAATGGAAGAGGGAAAATGATGAAAAATGCAAATTTTTGTCCACACTGCGGGGCTAAATTAGCAGCGGGGATCAAGTTTTGCCCCAAGTGTGGTTACCAATTAACGGACGAATCGGCGAACCAAGATAACCCGGTGCAAGCGCCGACTGACGCGGACAAAACCACGCAATCAGCACAACCAACGGGGAGCATGGCCAGCAACGGCGGCTTTTCAGAACGGTTAGACGCGATGGTCAACTGGGTGGCAAATAACTGGGTAACTGCAATTATTATCGTTGCCGTACTGTTGCTCTTTACGCTGGTGACACGGGCAATGTTTTATAATATTTGGTTAGGCGTCATTGCCTTAATTGCGGTTTTAGCTTGGCTATACAGCATAGCTTGGACGCATGGCAGTGGGGCGACCGGATTTGAACAAAAATTACGGCACACGGCTAAGCAGACGGCCAAGGCGGCTAACGACAAGGTAAGCTCACAACCGGCCAAGCAAGAAACGAAGGCAGCTACTGCTTCAAAGCCGTCCCCTCAGCCACAGATGCAACAAGCAAGTACCAATACACAAGCTGCGGTGGCGGGTCAAGCGACTGCGCAACCAACTGCGGAACCAACTGTGGAACCAATTGCACAGCCAACCGCGCAACCAGATGGTCAGAGTACGGGAAACACCGTTTATATTCAGCAGAGCCAGCAACAGAGCAATGGTCTGGGGACGGCCGGCTTTATCCTCGCTTTGATCTCACTGTTTACTTCCATTATTCCAATTGTGGATTGGGTGGTCTGGTTCTTAGGGGCCCTGTTCTCATTTATTGGGTTATTCCGCAAACCGCGGGGCTTAGCCATCGCCGGCTTTGTCATCTCGTTTATCGGCGTCATCATTATTTTGACCTTGGCTGCCACCATTGCGGGTATGCTGGGAATCATGATGTAAATTTGATTGATTGGTGTCATGCCAATCAAAAAAGCTTGCGAAATCTATCGGGATTTCGCAAGCTTTTTAAGTTTCTTTTTCACCAGACTCTGGCGTAACGTAACTAAAGGTTGCGAGTGCAAAAACACCTGATATTACTCAGCTGACAAGGATTATGAATGTTAAATTAGTCCACACCGCCACCTGCGGCTGTCAGAGATTCCGGTAGCTATGGGGAACGCCGGTGGCCTAAGGAGCGGTCCGCCGACTCGGTTTGAAGCTTGACTAACACCGTCAATCTCCAAACACGTCCCACGCTGTAAGCTGAGGAAATGCGCTCAGCTAACACCGTTGTCACAGCAGCCTTCATCTCTGACCTCCTCTGGTTACGTCGGTGATTAACCACAAGATTAGCAGAGAAATCGCTGAAATGGCAATGTTTAGCCACATTAGTGGACAACCTGTCACGTAGCCGTGAGTGAGCTAAATTTGGACTCAGCCGTGGGAGTTTGCAAGTGGTCTTCTTGGAAACTGGCGTCTTCGAGACGTGGCTTTCGGCTCGAAGCGAGGTTGAAGACCGCACTTTGGCTTCGACCGGTCCTTCCCACAGCGTCACGGTCCAAATTTGGCGAACGGCAAGGCGGCCAGTACCGAACACATGACGTTCAAAGACTAATTTTGCCGTCACAAACTCAGATGTCATACTGAATCTGGCTACTGTCAAGCTGGTAACCTTTAGCTGGCGTAACCTAATTACGTGTAGTCAGCACGCCACTATGCTATCCTAAAAACCAATTCAGTTGGCTACCAAAAATTTTAGGATTATTGCCCACTGAAGCTGGTGAGTGGACTACCCAATTTACCGTAAAACAATGTAACACGACCTGTTGCAATTGCCGTCAGATTAAGGTTTCCTAGCGTTTCTTAGAAAAAGCTAATTTTAAAAGTAAACGCTTTACAATGCATGACAAAGCAAGCATAATGGAGTCGTAAACGGCACATGAATCTACGGAGGTGTTTTTGATGGTCAAGACAAAAGCAGTAATGATCGGTGCGGGTTTAGCGAATATGGCCGCAGCGGTTTACCTGATTCAAGAATCCCATTGGAGCGGTAAGCAGATTACGTTCTACGGGGTCGACATGCATGGGGCCAATGATGGTGGGACAACCAGTGAATTCAGCGATGAATACTGGAACAAGAACCACCCACTGGACAACCGGACAGGTTACGTTGCCCGGGGCGGCCGGATGCTGAATTACCGGACTTACGTTGATTTGATGGACTTGCTAGACCGGATTCCTTCTGCGACTGAAGAGGGGATGACGGCGGCTGAAGATACCCATGATTTTGACGCCCACCACCGGACCTTTGACAAGGCACGGTTGTTACAAGGCGGCAAGGGCATCATCGACGGCGGTAAGATGGGGTTGAACAATAAAGACCGCGTCCTATTGTCCAAGTTAGTCCTGATGCCAGATGAAGAGGAAACCAAACTAGATAACATCACGATTTCAGAATACTTCAAGGACGACCCACACATGTTCCAAACCAATTTCTGGTACATGTGGGAAACGACTTTCGCCTTTAGAATTGAAAGCTCCGTCCAAGAATTACGGCGCTACATGCATCAAATGATTTATGAATTCACGCAAATTGAACACTTGGTAGGGGTCAACCGGACCCGCTACAACCAATTTGAAAGTATCATGTTGCCATTGATCAATTACCTGAAGGATCAAGGGGTTACCTTTATTGACAACCGCATCGTGACGGATTGGGAATTTGCGGACAGCCCGCTGCAAGATGAAATTACAGTCACCGGGCTCCACATCAAGAACCTGGAAACGGACACCGAGGAGCTGGTCGATATTGACGACGATACGGCTGTCATCTTCACCAACGGCTCTATCACCGACTCCGCAACCATGGGCGATTACGATACGCCAGCGCCAGAAAACATGGAATACGGCATCAGTGCTGCGCTGTGGAAGAAGGCCACGGAACGCTTCTACAACTTGGGGACGCCTGACAAGTTCTTTAACGACCGCAAGAATTCCGAATGGGTCAGCTTCACATTGACCACTAAGAATCACCTGTTGTTAAATGAAATCACACGGATCACGACCCAAGTTCCGGGGAACGCACTGAACTCCTTCCTGTCCACGACGCCAATCACGCCGCTGGGCCAAAAGGATGTCAACATGTCCATCGTGGTTCACCACCAACCACATTTCACGACCCAAAAGCCAAACGAATCGGTTATCTGGGGCTACTTCCTGTATCCACGGCGGACGGGTCAATTCGTCCACAAGCAATACATCAAGATGACTGGGAAGGAAATGGCGCAAGAACTGATTGGACAATTGTCCAAGGTTGACCCAGGACCAGTCAACATCAAGAGTAAGGAACCGGAAATCATGGACAGCATCGTCAATAACATTCCGGTCTACATGCCATACGCGTCCGCCCTCTTCAATAACCGGGCCAAGACCGACCGGCCAGAAGTCATTCCGGCTCATTCTACCAACTTGGCCTTCACGGGTGAATTCGCAGAACAACCTTACCAAATGATCTTCACGGAACAAAGTGCGGTTCGTTCGGGTGAAATTGCCGCTTACCACTTCACGGGCATTTCGATGGATAACTTGGTCGATACGCCGCGGTACGACAAGGACCCGAAGACCTTGCTGAAGGCTACTAAGAAGATGTTTAGTTAAACGTTAGGGGTGAAGGCCGATTGGTGAGGCAGTCTTCCTTGCGACATGCACTCACTTGATTACTGTGGGCACAGCGCCTTTGCCCTGGAAATGAAAGAACCAACCTGAATTTTGGGGTTGGTTCTTTTTTTCAGAATACATTGCCTTATCGACATTTGAAGTATATAATTTGAAAACGTTCCGGGGAGGAAACAACGCAATCGTTGATCTTGAGTAAATACTATCACGAGCGAGGCCTAACGCCGATTGAAGGTGTGGTTATGATAAGTAAAGAGGTGTACGAACAATTGCGTGAATTAGAATATTTACAAATGACAGGAACCCTTGATACTGTCCTTAAGCGCATGGCAGATGAAACCAAGGCTGACTTTGATGATCGGGATGCCTACTAGGCGGATAAGTCCAAATCAAAATTAGTTTAGCTGAAAAAAAGATAAACGCCCGTCACTCAGCCTTAATCGGTCTGGGTGGCGGGCGTTTGGGTTACTTCGCTAAATCATTCACATTAAGTCGGTGTTGCTTGGTTCCTTGCCAGAACGGCACCTTGACCACGCCCATGACTTTTTTGGCGTTGACGTAGCCCCAGGCGCGACCATCTTCTGAAATACTGCGGTGATCGCCCAGAACGAAGTAGTGGCCCTTAGGCACGCGACTTCCTTGGTAATGCCAGTTGCCAGCCTTGGACAAGCTCTTTAGCGACCAGTTGCCGGTGCCGCTGGTCCGTTCAGCCTGGCTGATGAAGGATTGGTCGATTTTGTGGTGATTGACGTAGAGGACGCCATTTTTACTGACGACCTTATCGCCAGGCAGACCAATCACCCGTTTGACGTAGTTGGTGTTTTTGGCTGCCGTGGGGTCCTCACCGTACGCATCGAAAACGATGACGCTCAGGCGTTTGAGCTTTAGCGGTTTGATGGTAAACATCCGCTCGTTGTTGACCAGGTTGGGTTCCATCGAGTCCCCCGCGACCTTGACCACCTCGAATAGGTAGGTCCGCACTAGTAAAACCAAAATGACGGCCACCAGTATGGGGATGATCCAACTCATAATGCTCCGAAATATTCTCATGATTATGTATGCTCCCAATTGATTGTTGACGTGAGGCTAGTGTATCACAGTCCATCGACGACTTTGCCAGTTTAGCTAAAAGTTAACAAAATAACTAGAAAGTTTGTGCAAATGGTAGCGTTTTCATTGAAATTATGTAACAATAGGAGACGTAAACCGTTTTAACAAAAAGGAGGAAACATCATGGCAGACAAACAAGAACTACTGAAGGTGGCCACGGCGATGCTCGACAAGGCCTACACCCCTTACTCACACTTCCACGTCGGAGCAGCAGCGGTCGGGGCCAGCGGCAAGGTCTACGGCGGATGCAACATCGAAAACGCTTCGTACGGCGCCACCAACTGTGCGGAACGGACGGCAATCTTCTCCGGTATCGCGGCGGGTGAAAAGCACTTCGCAGCCTTATTGGTGACCGGAAACACGGATGGGCCAATCGCCCCTTGTGGCATTTGTCGGCAAGTCATCGCCGAGTTCTTCGACGCCGATGCGCCCGTCTACCTGACGAACCAGAAGGGCGCCTTCACGGAGACCACGGTCGAAGGTATTTTGCCTGGTGCTTTCACGGATCTGAAGTAACAGTCACATTTCGTTAAATACTTAGCATTTGCAGCGGTTAGCGAGTACCAGGCTAGCCGCTTTTTTGACGTGGACAGGGGATGGTGTGGACTGGCCGCCTTACCGTTCGCTAGAGATGAGTTGGAACGCTGAGGGCGCCGGTTCAAGCCAAAGAGCGGTCTTGAGCCTCAAGTCGGAGCCGATAACCCCCGTCTCCAACTTGTCAGTTTCCTAAGCGCCGTGGACCTTGCCGCTAAGGGAACTCCCACAGCTGAACTCATCTCTAGCGAACTCTCGGCTACGAAAGCAGTTGCCCGCAACAAATAGCGGATGCTCACGACGCCATGCTGTAGCCGTCAAAACTCATGTGAGTCTGTGGTCCTGCTGAGCGACAATGCCACTACTTTAAAAAAACGGTGACAGTCGGTCTCTCAAGATCATTACGAATATCGGTGAGATTGTGAACCAGCCCGACTGTCGTGTGAAATACGCTTATTCATGTATTAGTTCAGGTACGGGTCAAGTGGCTAGTATTGACAATCGCTACCGTAGCCGAGAGTTCGGCAACTATGAGCTCAGCCGTGGGAGTGGCCTTAGCGGCGCGGTTCACGCCGGTTAGGGCACTGGCGTCTTTGAGACGTGGTCTGCGGCTCAAAGCGAGGTAAAAGACCGCCCCTCAGGCTTTTGCCGTCCGCCCACCGCGTTCCAGTCTCATAGTTGCCGAACGGTAAGGCGGCCAGTTCACACCATGTATCAAGAAAAGATACTATTTCAAACAAATTACTTTGACACGCACAGTAGTACGTGGTACAGTAATATCATCGAAAAGCAAAGGGAGTGGCACCATGGCTGAGGTTATTTCCAAAGATTTAATCCGGGGCCATACGGATACGATTATTTTAAACATTCTCCAACAAGGCGACAGCTATGGTTATCAGGTGGCCAAGCAGGTCAAGGCGTTGAGCCACGGGCATTACGAGCTGAACGAGGCCACGTTGTACACGGTCTTTCGCCGGCTGAAGAAGAATGGCGCGCTGACGGACTACTGGGGGGATGAATCCCAGGGCTCGCGGCGAAAATACTATCACATCACTACGGCGGGCCAAGATCTGCTGGCGGCCAACACGGCGGCCTGGCAGGTGGCCAAGCCAATCATTGATGATTTAATCACAGGCAAAATCTCTGAGGGGGACTAATTATGGACGATATCACGATGGAAATTCGGACGCGGCTGGATCAATTATTCAGCCAATACCAGCCTTCACGGGCACTGACGGAATTGAAAGAAGAATTGGTGGGCGACTTAACAGAAGCCGTCACGGATAAGGTCAATCAAGGCCAAGACGCTACGGCGGCCATTGATGCGGCAATGGCGGACCTGGGCGACATCGACACGCTGCTCAAGGAAGTGGCCGCTGACGACCGGGACGCGACTGCGGATGAGAAGCAAAACGAGGACCAAGATGTGGATTCAGATGTGGACCAGGATGACGACTCACGGGTCCAAATTGGTAAGCTACAGATTCACGGCGACAAGGTCAGCTGGGGTGACCACGTGCTGGTCGATGGCGAGAATGATAAGGTGGACTTTGGCAAATTGGTCCAGGTCGATGGTGACCACGTGCGGGTGGCCGATGGCTTAGTCGACGTGGACGGCGACGATGTGAAGATCAATGGCGAGAATCCGCGGCGGACCTTCGTTGAGTCCCTGCGGTTGGTCAATACCCAGTCGTTTGCGGTCACGGACCTGAGTCGGTTGGAAATCAACTACCGGGATGCGGCGGTCAAATTGGGCCCGGCCAACGCCGATGAGATCGTCATCAATGAGTATATGAGTCGGGATAACGCGCGGTATTATTTGCGGGCCAGTCGCCATGGGAATCTCCTGAGCGTCAAGCAGGGGGACCGGCCACGGCTATGGCCATTACACGCTCGCGCGGAAATCTTTCTACCAGCTAAATTAGCCGGGCAAGTCAGCGTTCACGTGGGCAACGGCAGTCTGGAAATCAGTGATCTGCGGGCCGCGGTGGCCGTGGATGCACACGCCAGCAATGGCAGCATGCGGGCATTTGATGACCAACTGACGCGACTGATCATGCACTCGGCCAACGGCGCCATTCGGTTAGACCAGGTCACGGCTGACCAGTTGGCCTTGGACAGCAAGAACGGGACTGTAATCGCCAAGGAAAGTACCGGGACCGTGCGGGTCGAATCGCACAACGGGACCGTTCGCTTGGTCGACCATACCGGGAACGCTGATATTCGCAGCCATAACGGGGCCATCAAGTTGGATGGGGTCACCGGGGATGTCCAGGCGGCGACGGCCAACGGTGCCCTGCGTGGTAAGAGCCTGAACGGTGGCGGCCGGTACCACACCGACAACGGGAGTGTGAATCTCCAATTCAGTACCCTGGCACAAGACGTCCAGGTCGATAGCCAGGGCGGCAGTACGACCCTGCAGATGCCGTTACTGACGGATTATCAATTTGACCTGAAGAACCGCAACGCCAATCTGCGGGTCCCGCAAGAAGCCAAACTGAGTCTTAACGATGAACATCACAAGGTGGGAACTGTGGGGGAAGCCGCGACGTATCATGTCCGCGTACACGCCAACACAGGAAGCATTCGCTTGAGTTAAATTTAAAGTAAAAGCCTATCACAGTCAGTCTTATTGACGGTGGTAGGCTTTTTGTATCGCAATTGGTTTAGACAGTTCAATTAAGTATCCTATATAACTTTCTAATTGTTACCAGTTCACTGAAACTGTGGTCAATCAAATCCACTAGAAGGGGTTATAATCAAGGTAGACTAGGACTAACTTAAAAGGGCTTTTCGGCCAATTGCGGATTGACCGAAAAACCAGACGGTGAAACAAACCAAAGCATTTTCAGTGAATTGTAAAGAAAATGCTAGCAATTTAGCAAAAAAGGGTTTATTTTTTGCTGAGGAGAGGCGATACTAGAAGAAGCTACTGTTGCGGATTTTCATAAAGGTACCACCAAGACTGTGATTGGTGTAACTTGACCTGACGCACACCGGTGAGGGGTAACTCCCGGGTGCGACCGGCGGATAGTCCCAGGAAAACAGTCGTGGCGGATAGGTAGTCGACGGTTCCCGTATAAGTAACGTTATTGAATATTAGCGTGGTCACCTGATTGTTTTGGTAGGCCAGCTGGAGTAGGTTTTTAATTGATTGACTGACACGTGGCATCATGAGATCACATCCTTAATGACTGAGATTAATTTCATTATAGAACACATGTTCTAGTTTTGAAAGCCAATTTAAAACATTATTGGATAACTTGATTTCATGGTAAAATGTACGGAGGGTTGTTCATTTCGTCTGTCGGCCCCGTGATGGTAGGCAGAAATGAATGAAAATGGCAGCGCCTGGCGCTGGACTAAAAGGAGTAATGGACTGATAATGACAGAATCAACTAATGAGGCTGTAACTGAAGCAGAACTGAAAAAAGAATTTGACGATCTTTACATGCACATCTTCAAGTATATTGGTGACTTTGTCTCCATTCCTACGCAAAAATACAACTTAACCTTTGAGGCCTTCATGGTCATGGATAACGTGGCTCGTAGTAAGAACGGCCAGACCTTGGTTGAATTGGCTAAGCTCGAAGGCGTCTCCAAGAGTGCCATCGCACGTCAGGTGAACGTATTGTTGAAGGAAAATTACGTGATGCAAAAGGTTGACCCTAATGACCGGCGGGTGAAGTACATTACCTTGACGGCAGCCGGCAGCCGGGTTCAACGTAACTTATCTCAGGCGACTGACGAACGCTTCCACCGTTGGTTAGAATTCTTTGGCGGCAAAGACGAGGCCGAACGCTTCATCAAGGTCTTACACCGCGCTAACGAACGGGCCGTGGCCGCTGGCTTCGTTGGGTTCGACAGCTTGCACGACAAGCGGCGCAACTCCAACCGCAGTCGTGGTAGTCACACCCACGCGGATTAATTTGATTGATTGTTTCGGGAAACGCTGGCTGTTTAGGCTAGCGTTTTTTTGCGCTTGTAAGTATGAACTGGGAAGGATTAGGTGATTAAATCCTGACCAGATAATGGTTTGACTGCTGAGATTAGCGAAATCAGCAGCCTCCATCAGCCAGCAATTCCGCCTGCTATGGGGAACACCTCCAGACTGAAAAGCGGTCTTCCGGTTCGCTTGAAAGCCTGGCAAAGTTCGCCAGTCTCTCAAGTCGTCCCGCCCAGTAACCTGGCCAAAAACGCCAGCTAACTGGACCGACATAGCTGGCCCCATTGTTGGCTGACTCCGGCGGGCGGCGGATAGCGCGTACCGTGTCGTAGGCGATAATATTTGAGTATAACTTGGTAGTGATTTAATAGTGCATTATCAGTGATAAATCACTACTATTTGATTATAATAAGGACAATAGTGATGGTAAGGAGTGAGTGAGCAATGGCGACCAAGGATGATTCCAAAAAGAAAGTTCAGATTAACGTTGACCGCGAGTTAGCGGACCAGGCACAACTGGTTTTTGATCAGATTGGACTGAGCCAGACCAGCGCACTAACCGCGTTTTACAAACGCGTCGTGGCAGAGGGCGGCATGCCATTTGAACTGAAGATGACACCACGGCAGCGGCAAAATTTGGCGTTGGATGAGGCGCTGGCAGACCTGCCCGTGGCCGATTTGACGACAAAGCCCGCTTTAGAGGAATGGCTGAATGACAAAGACCAAGATTATTGAGCGTAACGACGTGGTGGCCGTCTATGTGGCATTCACAGATAAGCCAGGAGGCAAGCGACGGCCGATTTTGGTGATTCGCTTCGTTGGCGACAACGTGTATTTCTTTTCGTTGACGAGTCAATATGCCAACAAATCGGCAAGAGTCAAAGCCCACTACTACCCATTGGTGGATTGGCGCCAGACCGGCTTGACCAAACCAACCTATGTGGATGTCGGACGACAACGCGTAGCACGCGTGGCGGACCTACAGAAAATCGTGTCGATTGGTCGGCTAACCTTACGAGATCAACGCGGGCTGACTGAATTTGTGGTGAACTGGATTCGGCAAAACCGGTCGGACTAATAGAAAATAGGTTTGAGAAACGCTGGCGATTGTGCTGGCGTTTTTTTGCGCAGCGGAAAGCCTTAAATTCGGGTATAATAAGTAAAATTATTGACGGTGGCAATCCGCCAGAAAAGAGTTTAGGTGAATGAAAAGGAACGTAATCGTGGGTGCTGTTATCTTGGCATCGTTAGCTTTGAGTGCTTGTGGCCAACAGTCTGGCAGTCGCCAGCAAAATTCTAGCGAAAAGGACATTGCGTTTGGTCAAACCGCCAAGCCACGCGCTTGGTATATCGTGCAGAGCCAGCGTCAGCCACAAGCCAGGATGCCGCTGGAGGCCATTGTGATTACCCAAAAGGGGCGGGCATTGGCGTTTCAGGTGCCGAAGTCGTTGACGCTGGCAACCGCCGCTAAGCTGTCGATCGGCCAATTAAAACGACAAGGGCCGGTTTGGGCCAAACAGGACTTTCGCCAGCAGCGGCGGGCGTTGATCAAGACAACGCAAGCAGAATTAGCTGCAGAACAACAAAATTTGAAACGTAATCAGAACGCCACTGTGGTGAGCTATGCGACGATCAAGACCGACCGGCGCGTGATTGTCAATGCGCGTCGCCGGCTCGCACGACTACAGCGGACCAGCTTTAAGCAACCTAGCCCGCAGCCATTTTCGGTGAAGCGACACGGTCGTGAAGAAGCGCTGCACGTTGCCGCCTATGACTTTGTGAAATCAGCCACTGGGAGCGACAATCAGGCATACACCTATCGGCAAACGCAGATGACACCGATTCCTTACACGCGGACGTCGGAACACGCGGTGCGGATTGGCGCAGCTACTTTTGGCTACTACCGCGGGGCACACGCCGGCGCCTTTGACTACGCGCTGACGCAAGTAAACCGTGGTGCCAATGTGACATTTGATGCGTCACCCAAAAGATGAGGTTGAACGTAGAATCAACGCGTTGATTCCCGGAAAAACAGTGTTCTGTTCGTTAAGATTGGTGAAACCAGAAGCCTCCGGCAAGTTGATGTCTTTCAGTAACATTGTGTTGGCCGGAAGTTGAGTGACACGTTAACTGCTACCAAGGATTAAGTCGATTATTGTTGGCAAGCACTCCCGTAGCTGGGAGTCTGCCAAATATGAGCTCAGCCGTGGGAGTTTCCTTGGCGGCGCGGTTCATGCCGCTTAGGGAACTGGCGTCTTTGAGACGCGACCTTCGGCTCAAAACGAGGCCGAGACCGCTTCTCAGGCTCGGTCCGGTCCGCCCGCCGCGTTCCGGCTCATATTTGGCGGACGGTAGGCGGCCAGTAGTCGCTACGAAGATGTAACCAACAAAAGAGTCCGTTCATAATCACCACAAAACCGGTGAACTAGGGAACGGACTCTTTTAAGACTTTCTAAAGATATAGTCAAATGGGTGATTAATTGGTCATGAATTTCGTTAGTACCAGTAGGGCACCGTTAAGCGTCCTTGATGGTGGCTTGCAGTTCCTTTTCGTTGTAGAACCACAGGACGATGAACATCACGACGTACAGGACCAGTGGAATCCAGGCGTAATTCAGGATGATGGTGTGTTGGGTCGCTAGGTTCTGGGAATGGTTGGCGACGTAGCCGGACATGTGTAGCAGGCCGGCCGTGATCAAACCGCCCAGGCCGAGACCGACGTTGACGCCGAAATCATCCGTGGAGGCGAGGATGCCTTCCGCTTGAATCCCCAACGCCATGCCGTAGCGGATCGTGTCGGCAATCATGATGGAGACGAGCCCGATAATCAGGCCGCCACCAATGGCATTTAGCAAAATACCAATGAACAGGATACCAAGCTGATTGGTCGTGACCCCCAGCGACAAGATGAGTTGCCCCGAACCGGCCACCAGAATCCCGCGTTGCATGGTGGCCTTCTTGCCCCAGACGTCGGCGCCCCTGATGATCAGGACGACGCCAATCAGGGCCGCGAAGGTGAAGCTATTGGCCAGTGGCACTAATTTTTCACTGTGCTGGATGTATTTGAAATAGTAAATCGTGGTCTGATTTTTGATGGCCGTGGTCAGCCAGTACAGCAGGATGACCGTGGAAATCACCAGCCACGGCTTGTTTTGCCGTAACATCTTGCTGACGGCGGACCAGGATTGGTGCGACTTCTCGGGATTGGTGAACCGCTCACGCACGTGGAAAAAGGTGTTGAGGATCAGCACCAGCGAGATCAACCCGAAGAGCACGATGGTCAACAGAAAACCTTGTCGCTGGTCACCATGACCGAAGAAGGCGACTAGTGGCAGGGTGAAGACCGCCACGATAATTTGCACGGCACTGCCACCGAACTGGCGGATCACCCCAAGCAGGGTCATTTCCGATTCATTTTGCGTCATGGTTGGCAGAATCGACGTGATCGGCAGGTTGACGGCCGTGTAGAAGAAACCTAGTCCCAGGTAGGTGACGTAGGCCCAGACGAGCTTGCCGGTGCCGCTAAATGGCGGCGTCACGAAGGTCAAGATGGCAAAGATGACGTATGGTAGCGCGTACCACAAGAAGAACGGCCGGCTCTTGCCCCATTTGGAATGGGTCCGGTCGATCATGAGGCCGATAATCAGGCTCTCCACCACGTCGGCAAGGCGCGCCACGATAAACAGAATCGCGGCGGCACTGGCGGATAGGCCGTAGACGTCGGTGTAAAAGAAGAGCAGGTAGGTGGTCATCATCTGGAAGACCAGGTTGTCAGCGGCATCGCTGAGGCCGTAGCTGATCCGCTCGGGCCACTTGGTTTGCCAAGGCTTGTTCAATAGGTATTCCCCCTTTGATTCTGATGGGTATGATGGGCTTAAATGGTGCGGTAGTTGTCCGCCTCCCGCGGCGCGTCAGATGCGTCGGAACGCGGTGGGCGGACGGGTCGAGCCAAAGGTCGGTCTCGACACCTCGTCCTTGAGCCGAAATGCACGTCTCAAAGACGCCAGTTCCCTAACCGGTAAAGCCCACCGCTAAGGGAACTCCCACGGCTGAACGCATCTGACGCGCCGCTCCCGGCTACATGGTGGTTGACCAACCCCATAGATTAAAACGCTGAATTCGTAACTGATGGCCAATCGTGGGCTAACACAAGAAACTGTGGACACCACCAATCTGCCGGAGGAGGCCAGGGATGGCGCCAGCTGTGTCGACGGTGTTGGCAGAGGTTTTGTCTCTGCCTACAGCGTGGGACGACTTGAGAGACTGACGGTTTTTGTCAGGCTTTCAAGCGAACCGGAAGCCCGCTCTTGGGCTGAAGGTGTTCCCCATAGCAGGCAGAATCCCTGGCAGCCGCAGGCACTGGTTTACTCACGCCGCGGTAGGCGGACGGGGCTGTTAGTGACGCCGGCTTTCCTGCGTCAAGCGGCGGTAGACTTCGGCGCCGACTAGGTCGTTGGTGACCATCCACGCGATGTGGCCGAGGGCTTCGGAGACGTGTTCTTCCTTGGGCTGGTCCGCCGCTGCTGGTACGGTGCCCATGGCTGGCATGATGCCCAGGTGAAAGGCAATCCAGATGGCCAAGCCAAACCAGGTCCCGGCGTCCTTCTTCACGGCCGGAATCTTTTCACCGATGATTTGGTACAGAACGGCAAACGTGGTCGAGAAGCCAAAATGGATGACGTAACTGACCCAAGGCAGTTGATGGCCAGAGTAGGTGTAAGTTGCGTGAGTCACTTTTTTGGGAATGCCAAATTGTTCCAGCAAGGTCTGTGGTGGGTTGGTCGCATCGCGCGCCGCAGTCCGCGGTGGCAGGACGTTTTCCCAACCAAGCTTGACCAAACCAGAAACAATCCCCGCGGCCCCGCCAGCGATGATAGCTGCGGGCAGATTGAGGGGATGACGTTTAAATAAAGACATAAAGAGTTGCCTCCTTTAATAATTTCTACATTCCAAATTATAGACTTTTACCACCGGTTTGGGGAACGTTTTGATTGTGGAATTGCATACAAATTTTTGGTCGCTGGATGCCGGTTATATAGTCTGGACTGTCCGCCTCCCGTTCGCCAAATATGGGTCGGAACGCGGTGGGCGGCGGGACGAGCCAAGGAGCGGTCTCGTCTCCTCGACTTTGAGCCGAAGACCGCGTCTCAAAATCGCCAGTTCCCTAACCGGCATGGACCGCGCCACTAAGGGAACTCCCACGGCTGAACCCATATTTGGCGAACTCCGGCTACAAGGATTCCTAACCAGCGATTGCTTGGGTCCTTAGTTACAGCCTACAGACAACTTTGATTGACACTTCTGTCACTGATAAGCACCATCCCGCCGGAGTCGGCCAGCAGGTGGAACTGCTGGCTGGCGGAGGTATCTGGTTTCGCAATCTTTATGGTCGGAATTTAAGACCCTAATCATACTTTCTACCAGCAGTGGGTGCGCCATTCCCCACAAAAAATTAGAGTATGGTAAGGTGGACTGGTAGTGTTCACAACGAAAAAACGAGAGGGGTACTGGGATGCAACCAACATTTGAAAAAGGGTTTATCGAGATCAAAGATGCCACGCAAAACAACTTGCAACACGTTAACTTACGCGTGCCCAAGTACGAGACCACGGTGTTCGTCGGCCTGTCGGGGTCGGGGAAATCGTCGCTGGTGTTCGACACGATTGCGGCGGCCTCACGCCGGGAATTAAACGAAACGTTCCCCAGCTTTACCCAACAGTATTTGCCTAAATACGGCCAGCCGCACGTCGGCGACATTGAGCATCTACCAGTGGCCATCGTGATTGCGCAGCAGCGTTTGGGCAAGAACGCCCGCTCGACGTTGGCGACCTATACCGGCATTTACTCGCTGATGCGGCTGTTGTTTTCCCGGATCGGTAAACCGTTCATCGGCTATTCCGACACGTTTTCGTTCAACCTGCCACAGGGGATGTGTCCCGCGTGTCAGGGCCTCGGGTACGTCGACGACATTGACGAGTCCAAGCTGATCGACCCGGAAAAGTCGCTGAATCAGGGGGCCATCACGTTTGTCAGCTTCGGGCCGGATACGTGGCGCTGGCGGCGTTACGCGACCAGCGGGTTGTTTGACGACGACAAGCCCATCAAGGACTATACGCCGGAAGAATACGAAATGCTGATGCACGCGCCGCAACAGAAGCTAGACCATCCTGGTGAAGGCTTTCCGCGCACCGCATTGTACGAAGGCGTGGTGCCGCGAATTCGCCGGTCGGTGATTGGCAAGAAGGAAGCCGAACATCACCGCGAAGCCATTGCGGAAATCGTGACCCGCAAACCGTGTCCCGTTTGTCACGGCACGCGGCTCCGGGCGGCGGTCTTGACCAATCACATTAATGGTAAGAACATCGCCGAGGTCACGGCCATGGACCTGCGCCACGTGCTGGCGTTTTTACAGGGCATCACCGAACCCCTGGCGACCGATGTCGTGCGGGAGTTGACCACCAAGATTCAGTCACTGGTCGATATCGGTCTGGGGTATTTGACGCTCGACCGGGGGACCAGCTCGCTGTCCGGTGGGGAAGCGCAACGCATCAAGATTGCCAAATACCTCACCAGCGCGCTGGTCGACATGGTCTACATTTTGGATGAACCCAGCGTTGGCCTGCATCCCCACGACATTCAACTGGTCAAGCAGGCGTTGACGCGGTTGAAGGACAAGGGCAACACGATTCTGGTGGTCGAGCACAATCCGGCGATGATTGACTTTGCCGATTACGTGGTCGAAATGGGACCGCTGGCCGGTCAAGGCGGCGGGACCGTCACGTTTACCGGGACCTATCCGGAACTGTTGGCGTCGGATTCACTGACGGGCAAATGGTTGCGGCAACCGCATCACTGGGGCACTGAACGGCAACCGACCGGGACGTTACCGTTGCGGCACGTGACCCAAAATAACTTAAAGGACGTCGACGTTGACGTGCCCCTGGGCGTCATGACGGTCATCTCCGGGGTCGCTGGTTCCGGGAAATCCTCGCTGGTCACCGCACTGAAGAGCCAGCTCAAGGATGACTACATCGATTTGGCCCAAGCGCCGGTCGGCATCAACATTCGCTCCACGCCCGCCACGTATCTGGGCATCTTGGATGGCATCCGGAAGTTATTTAGCGATGCCAATCATCGGGTCGGCACCAGTCTGTTCAGTTACAATGGCAAGGGGGCCTGCCCGCGGTGTAAGGGCAAGGGCGTCACGATTACCAACATGGCGTTCATGGACCCGGTCGTGCAGACCTGTGAGCTGTGTCATGGAAAACGCTACAGCGACGAGGCTTTGCAGTACACGTACCAGGGTAAGAATATCGCCGAAGTCCTCCAGTTATCAGTCAAAATGGCCAAGGATTTCTTCGCTGACACGCCCAAATTAGCCAGCCAACTGAACAATCTGGACCGCGTTGGCCTGGGTTATTTGATGCTGGCCCAACCCCTGACGACGCTGTCGGGTGGGGAACTCCAGCGGTTGAAATTAGCGGTCGAACTCGGCAAGCAGGGGACCGTTTACCTGTTGGATGAACCCACGGCCGGCTTGCATTTGAAAGACACGGCGCGCCTGTTGAAATTGTTCAACGAACTGGTCGCCGCCGGCAATTCCCTGATCATCATCGAACACAACCTCGCCGTCATCAGC
The DNA here is from genome assembly GCF_024718525.1 of Levilactobacillus yiduensis. Lineage (NCBI taxonomy): Bacteria > Bacillati > Bacillota > Bacilli > Lactobacillales > Lactobacillaceae > Levilactobacillus > Levilactobacillus yiduensis. The sequence goes on along the minus strand of NZ_JAMXAZ010000004.1, from coordinate 1,427 downwards.
CAAGCAGACTGGCTGATTGACGTCGGCCCCGACGCTGGACGTTACGGCGGCCAGATTCAGTATAGCGGCGTCCCCCGCAAGTCAGTGGACGTGGCGGATTCACGGACTGGCGTGGCGTTGAAGCAGTGGATTGGGTGAAAATTAGTTTTTAGATGTCAAAAAAATAGTAAATATTTGAAACAATGGGTATTACTTAGCCATTTGACCAAGTAATACCCATTGTTCTTCTACTAAGTTGAGGTTGTTAATCTTGTGTATCTAGTAAATTTAGAACGGTTGCAATGTATAATAAAAATTTGTCATTTGTTTTTTGATAATCTAGCCCTGTCTGCTTCCGAATAGTTTGGAGACGATAGCGAATTGTATTTGGGTGAGTGTATAGTTTATCGGCAGTATTTACTAAAGATTCGTTTTCACCAAAATATGTGAATAATGTTTGACGTAGCTCTTTTTTCTGTAAAAGTCGATCGAGTCTCTGGGGATAAAGCTTCTTTTCATGATGTTGATGCAATTCGCTAATTATTCTCCACAAAGATATTTCATGATAATAGGTTAAACCGTTTTCTTGATTGAGAATCTGAGACATCTTAAGGCTAAATTGTGCCTCATCATATGCTTGGTTTAAAGCTTTGGCACTGTGCAAGTCAGAGATACCTATGTGAAAGGCCTTGCTCAGTGTTGGTATTGAAGATTCTAGAGAGTGAAAGTCAATGTCATGGTGTCTAATTACAGCTCTATTATCAGCCGCAAGAAAGATAACAATCGTTGCTCCCTTTGCGTTTTCTAATAAGAAGTAAGTTAGAATACGTGTCTGCTGTTCCCAACCCGTTAAAATGGCGCGAAGCTGGCTGAATAATCGGAAGAGTGATTTAAATCTGCTAGGAAGTTTAGTAGGATGGGAGAAACGCAATTGGATGACGCGAGCTGACTCTTTATAAAGATCAATATCTTTAGTACTTGAAATGAAGTCGAAGTCTGTATCCGAAATGTGGTGCGACTTTAATATGTAATTTAAATCTAAATCAATCATATGATCAATTTGACGATCATAAAATAAAAGTTCATTAACATCATTCATTACTTGTAAGTAGTTGGTTTCTACTTGGATACTAAATATTGGAAATTTTATATGTTTTGCGTGAGTAATAAGAAAGTGGGGTGCGTGATACATACCGGAGCGAGGCTTGATGATTAGACAACAAGCGTTGAGTCGAGATAGTCGATCAAGTAGTGTGATTAGCTGCTCCTCAGATTGGGGAAGGGTTTCAGAGTTGGTTAGCAGAATTTCCCCACCTTGGACCCATTTTTCGACCCGAACATCTTCCATGATAGTGATGGCAGATACTGGACGAGTGTTTAAATAATTATGTGTAAATAGAAAAATAAGCAATTGAAAAGGGAAAGCCTCTCCCTTATGATAGTTAGCA